>DAOVAI010000103.1 GCA_030671085.1 Pseudomonadota bacterium
TTCAGGTAGAATCAAAAATCACCACCACCATCCATCATTACACCCGCTACCGGGTGACCCTGCACTGTTTTTTCGTCAAACTGATCCAGTCTGACAGCGATCCTGTACTGCATGCCGCCCAGGACTTTCGCTGGCTTCCCTTTGAGGCCCTGCATGAGTATGGCTTCCCGGCAGGGCATCGCAGATTGATCAGTTTTTTAGAGGAAGCAGGATTTCCTAAAGAGTGAGGAGTGAGGCGTGAGGTGTGAGGGGCAGATCAGCAAACCACCAACAGCAAAATCATTCACTCCTCCCCCCTCACGCCTCACTCCTCACTCTTCCCAACCAATCTTCCGGCAAACCAGATCAGGACCAGCACCGGCAGTC
The DNA here is from genome assembly GCA_030671085.1 of Pseudomonadota bacterium. Lineage (GTDB taxonomy): Bacteria > Desulfobacterota > Desulfobulbia > Desulfobulbales > Desulfocapsaceae > Desulfocapsa. The sequence goes on from DAOVAI010000103.1 coordinate 367, forward strand.
CCATGGCCGCAGTCATCAGAAAAAAAGTGTCATAGCCAAATGCAGAGACCACAGTTCCGGAATAGCCGCCGATGAGCTTGGGAAAAAGAGTCATCAGTGAACTGAACAGCGCATACTGGACAGCGGTAAAGGAGATATTGGTGAGACTGGAGAGAAAGGCGATAAAGGCGGTGGATGCCAGTCCGGCACAGAGGTTATCTGCACCGATCACCACGGTGAGCAAGGTCACGTCATTGCCGCTCCTGGCCAGGAGCATGAAAAGGAGGTTGGTCGCGGCAGCCAGAATTCCCCCGAGAAAAAGAATACGGTACACCCCGAAACGTACGGTGAGCATCCCTCCGAGAAATCCTCCTGCCAGGGTCATGAGCAGACCAAAGGTCTTGGTCACAGTGGCAATCACATTCTTACTGAACCCCATGTCCAGGTAAAAGACATTGGAAACCACCCCGAGGACGATATCCGATATCCGGTAAAATCCAACCAGAAGTAGAAGCAGAATGGCTGTTTTCCCTCCGTAACGGACAAAAAAATCGTGTACCGGTTCCACATAACTTTCGCGTACCATATCCCGATCTGCCAGTCCTGCCCTGACCGCAAACCATCCTGCCCCTGCCGCTGCTGCCAGGGCAAGGAAGAGGCGTACTGTCTCCACCAGAAAGCCAAGAATCCGCCCATTGACGCCAAAACTCTGTGCCGCCTGTCCCTTGCACCATACTGCCAGAGGAGCGGTGAGAAAAAAACAGGCGGCAAAAAAGGTTCCAGCCAGAAGAAAGAGGACAAAAAAGCGAAGATACTGGGGAGCGCTGTAATGATATGAGCTTGTTCTCGTCTCATCCGGTTCAGCAATCAGGCAGGTGGTAACCACTCCCACCAGCATCACGGCCGCCATGACAAAGTAGGTCATCCGCCAGGCACCCACGTCATAAAGTTCACGCGAGGTCCCGAACCAGGAGGCAATATAAAGCGATCCAGCCCCTGCCACCAGCATGCCGATACGATAGCCGGCCACATAGGTGGAGGCGAGCATGGCCTGCAGTGATTCCTCGACACACTCAATGCGATAGGCATCGATGACGATATCCTGGGTGGCTGAAGAAAAGCCGAGAAAGACTGCGGCCAGGGCCATGAACACCAGACTCGTTTCACTCTGCGTGGGGTCGGTCATCCCCATCCAGATAATGGCAATGATCACAGAAAACTGGGAGAGAAGCATCCAGGACCTGCGACGGCCAAGCATCCTGGTGAGCAGGGGCAGGGGCAGTTTATCCACAAGGGGAGCCCAGATAAACTTGAAGGAATAGCCAAGGGCTGCCCAGCTGAAAAAAGTGACGGCAGAGCGGCTTACGCCTGCCTCACGCAGCCATACGGAAAGGGTGGAAAAGATGAGGAGGATGGGAATGCCAGCAGAAAACCCGAGAAAGAGCATGGTCAAGACCCGGGGGTGGAGCCACACTCGCCACATACCTGTTCTCCCGGTGGTGACCCCATTTTTTTCCGTCATTCTTGTCTTTTCCCCGCAATAGATTTATGATAACAATTGAGTTACACCTCATGTTGAAGGCAGCCTTGAAAAATTCAGGAAAGGGTCTGAACGATATTTGACCAGCCCGAAAAGATACGTAGTCCAACAGCAGGTGGTACCGCTAAAAATTATGTTATAATTTAGTTTTTTGTGATAAAAAGCAAGAAAATTACTTATAAAGTACTCTACAATAAATAGGATTCCTGCTTAGTCAGTCCCCTGTATCAGATCAGAATTTTACTATGTCAGTTAAGATATATAACACAATCACTCGCACAAAAGAGTTGCTCAAGCCCATCGAACCAGGCCATGTCAAGCTGTATGTCTGTGGAATCACATCCTATGACTATTGCCATATCGGGCACGCCCGCTCAGCGCTTGCCTTTGACATGATTGTCCGCTATCTCCGCTACAGGGGCTACAAGGTCACGTACATACGTAATTTCACCGATATCGATGACAAGATCATCAAACGGGCTGCGGAACAGAATACCACAACCGAAGAGCTGGCCAACCGTTTTATCGATGAATTCTATGTTGATATGGACAAACTCGGAGTTGAACGGCCAGACATGGAGCCCAAGGCCACCGAGCATATCCAGGAAATGATCGACCTGATCAGCGAACTCATTGCCAAGAATATGGCCTATCCGGCTGGGGGCGATGTCTACTACTCGGTGAACAGCTTTCCCGGCTACGGCAAACTCTCAGGCCGCAACCTCGAAGACATGCAGGCCGGAGCTCGTATCTCGGTCAATGAAAACAAGGCCAACCCCATGGACTTTGTCCTGTGGAAGGCCTCCAAAACCGGGGAACCAAGTTGGGAAAGCCCCTGGGGGCCTGGTCGCCCTGGCTGGCACATCGAATGTTCGGCCATGAGCCGTAAATATCTGGGCGACACCTTTGACATCCATGGCGGAGGACAGGATCTCATCTTCCCCCACCATGAAAATGAACTGGCCCAGAGTGAGGGAGCCAACGACAAACCCTTTGTCAACATGTGGATCCACCACGGATTTGTCACCATCCGTGATGAAAAAATGTCAAAATCTCTGGGCAACTTTCTGACCATCAGGGATATCCTGGAACATTACCATCCTGAGGTGCTGCGCTTTTTTATCTTTTCCACCCAGTACCGCAACCCGCTGGATTTTTCCGAGGCTGCCATGCAGGATGCCATGACAGGGCTTGACCGTCTTTACCAATGCGTTGCTGCTGTGGAAAGATTGGTCGAGAACTGTTCGGACAGTGCAGCTCCTGTGGCAAGCGGGAATGACAGAAAAAAACTGGACTCCATGGAAGAGCGCTTCCAAAAAGCCATGGACAACGACTTTAACACGGCCCTGGCCCAGGGAATTCTTTTTGAAACAGTCAAAATTCTCAACAAGATCCTGAGGCAACTCCCTGAGATACCGGCAAGAGTCGATCATGATTTGTTGATCAGCACTACTGCTACCATGAAAAAACTGGCCTCCATCATGGGGCTTCTGCAGGAAGATGCAAACGAGTACCTGGCTGCAAAAAAAGCGGCCATGTTGGCTGATATTAACATCAGTGAAGAAGAAATCCAGAATCTTATCCAGGAACGTAACCAGGCACGGGAAGCCAAGGACTGGGCAAGCAGTGATGCCATACGGGACAGGCTTCTTGAACAAGGTATTGAACTGAAAGACGGTCCGGAAGGAACAGGCTGGACCGTCAAAAGGAGCTGACATGGAGAATATCATTCGCTCACCGGCTGTTGCCGGACGCTTTTATCCGAAAGACGCTGATTCGCTGAGAGCCACCATCCAGGACCTGTCCGCAGGGGTTCCTACAGAGAAAAAAAAGGTGCTGACAGCAGTCTCTCCCCATGCCGGATACGTCTATTCAGGAGGTGTTGCCGCCGAGACCCTGGGCAGTATCGTAATCCCGGAGACTGTCATTCTCATGGGCCCCAACCACACCGGCCAGGGGGCACCGGTAAGCCTTTCCACCGCCACCTGGGATATGCCCATGGGCAAGGTCCCTGTTGACCAGAATTTTGTAGAAGATCTCCTGGCAGAGACCAGCTATATCGAAAGAGATGAGCTTGCTCATCAATATGAGCATTCGCTGGAAGTGCAGATCCCCTTCCTGCAGATGGGACAGCCAAACCTCTCCATCGTCCCCATTACCATCTCCCATATCTCCTATCCGGTGCTGGATGAAATCGGCCTGGCCCTGGCAGAGGTGATCAAGCGCGCCGGAAAAGACATTCTGATTGTTGCCTCCTCGGACATGACCCACTACGAACCACGGGAGGCAGCTGAAAAGAAAGATCATTATGTCCTCAAAAAACTGGCTGACATGGATCCCGATATGCTCTATCGTTCTGTAACCGGCCACCGGATCTCCATGTGCGGCATCATGCCGGTCACCGTTGCCCTGATCGCATCTCTGGAACTCGGAGCAAAGCAGACAGAAGTAATCCGTTACACTGACTCAGGCGAAATAACAGGGGATACAGACCAGGTGGTGGGCTATGCCGGGGTCCTGATCTCCTGAGCACTATTTTTTTCTTGACAGGAGCCGCGAAAGTTTCTAAATAATCCACCTCATCTGAGACCTCTTGGGGGATGGTCTAACGGCAAGACAGCGGACTCTGACTCCGCTTATCGGGGTTCGAATCCCTGTCCCCCAGCCACTATAAAACAGGCCCTTTACTTGATTACAAGTAAAGGGCCTGTTTGTTTTTGAGCTCGTTGCAAAGCAAATCCCACTTCCCCGGCAAGCAGATGATTGAGCCTCTGATATTGCTTCCAATCATATTCTGTGTTACCCCTATTTATGATACTCTGTTGTTAAAGCTGTCGTGGGTTACTACACAGTTTCTTTTACTATACAAAGGTGTGCCATGCTGAAAAACAGTATACGTCTGCTGGTATGTGTTTTCATTCTGACTCCGTCTTTCCTCCTGGCCAAGGAATCCGATCCGGTGATTCAGACCATTGAAAAAGCCCTTGAAGAATACAAGGGCCAGGATTTCACCAATGCTGCAACCAGCCTTGATTATGCCAGTCAACTGATTCGCCAGAAAAAAGGCGAGGCCTTGGGAAAACTCCTCCCCGAGCCTCTGCAAGGGTGGACTGCCGATGTAGTAAAATCCCAAGTCACTGCAGCCTCTCTCTTTGGTGGCGGTCTCACTGCGGAACGGAAATACAGGAAGGAGAGTTCTGCCGTGACCATCACTCTAGTCACCGACTCACCGCTTCTGCAATCCATGATCATGATGTTTTCAAACCCGATCTTTGCTTCCTCTGCCGGGCAATTTGAGCTGATCAACGGCCACAAGGGTATTGTCAGTTATGAGAGAAATGGCGGCAAGATTACTATTGTCATTAACAATCGTTATCTTGTCACAGTGGATGGACGAATGGTCACCCGTGACGAACTCATGGACTATGCCAAGCGGATTGATTTGCAAGCTATTGCCAGCATGCCGTAACCTAAACTGATTACAAAAAATTCTACAGGGATGGCTTGACCGTTTTTCCTGCTGGAACCCCGCCCCTGCCGTCTAGACGAATTGGCCTTCTTCCACCGGCAGGGGCGTTTTCTTAGGAGGAAGGAGTTCATCAGCCCCCCAGATTCAAGCGTTCAGGCAGACTCACATAGGCCAACTATAGTTCGCCTACCTGAACGCTTGAATCTGTGACCCTGCTGAACTCCCCCTACGTCCGATGGAAAGATCTGGATATAGATTCAATTCCATAGGACCTGGCATTGATAGCCCCATGAAGCTATAAAGTTCAACATGAAAATGAAAAGCTACATTACAGTAAGAACAGCTGAGCCAGCTGACTCTGATCTGGCCCGGAAGACTAAATTTTTTAATTTAAAACAAACAGAATAAGACAAGAACAAAACACCATAATGGACAAAGACAAAGACCACAAAATTGCTGACGAAGTGCTCCTGAAAGTATCCAAGGAGATCGCTGTCAAATTCATTGAGATGGGCCGCCTTACTCCGGCAAACTTTGAAACGACCTTTGAGAAGATCTACGACACTATAAAGCAGACCGTACGTAAGCCCTGACACTCTTTGCGCTCTGAATTTCATACAGCCTTTATAGCTCTTGGTGAACTATTACGATGGAACTCTCTACTAATCTGAATAAGGCCCCTGAAGCCATCCGCCATATCCACATCATGGGGATCTGCGGCACCGGCATGGCTGCCCTTGCCGGTATGCTGAAGGCCTCCGGCTATGTGGTAAGCGGATCTGACAAGGAAGTCTATCCGCCCATGTCCCTTTTCCTTGAAGCGATCAACATCCATGCACACGATGGCTATAGCCCGCACAACCTGGAACCACGTCCAGACCTGGTCATTGTCGGAAATGTCATCACCCGGAAAAATCCTGAGGCAAAGGGCCTTGCCCAAGCCGGAATCCCTTACCTCTCCTTTCCCCAGGCTCTGGCCCATTTCTTTATCAAAACCAGAACGTCACTTGTGGTAACCGGGACCCACGGCAAGACCACCACCTCCTCCCTGCTCGCCTCCTGCCTGCACCGTGCAGAACTGGATCCGACTTTTATGATCGGTGGAATTGTCCGAGAGTTTGACGCCAACTTCCGTCTTGGTGCAGGCCCCCACTTTGTCTCTGAAGGTGACGAATATGACACGGCCTTTTTTGACAAAGAATCCAAATTCCTCCACTATCGACCCGACATTGCCATTATCACTTCAGTGGAATTTGACCATGCCGACATCTTTGCTGATCTGGATGCCATCAAGCGATCTTTTAAGAAATTCGTCTCTCTGCTCCCGGCAGACGGCTTGATCGTGGCCCACCTCGAAGATCCCAATGTAGTAGAGGTGGTGCAAAACGCACCTTGCGAGGTACAAGGCTATGGATTGGACAAGGGCCTTGACTGGTCCCTTGCTGATGTGCAGGCAGAAGGGGGAAGTACACGTTTCAAGACCAGGTTCCAGGGACAGGAATGGGCAGACCTTGCAGTCCGCCTGCCAGGAAGGCACAACTGCCTGAACGCTCTTGCCGTGGCAGCTGTTCTGCACCGCATCGGTGTATCTCCTGATCTCACTCAACAGGGCCTCAGTCAATTTGGCGGAATCAAACGACGTCAGGAGGTGCGAGGAATTATTGGAGGCGTCACCGTAATCGACGACTTTGCCCACCACCCCACAGCAGTGAGAGAAACCTTAATGGCCTTAAAAAATGCATACGCCGGACAGCGTTTAGTCACAATCTTTGAACCGCGCACCAACTCGTCGAGACGTGCCATCTTCCAGGAGGACTACATCCCCTGTTTTGACTCTTCCGATCTCACCTTTATCCGCGCCCCACTCCCCCTGGACAACATTCCTGCGGAAGATCTTTTTTCAGCCGAAAAACTGGCCGCAGATCTGACAAAACGCGGCCTGCAGGCCCAGTCCTGTGCTGAGACCGACACCATTCTTGACAAAGTTCTTCCCCTCCTGCAGGCAAACGATGTGGTCGCCATCCTCTCCAACGGAGGATTTGACAATATCCACACCAGACTCATGGAACAACTGGAGGGAAAATTCTCCAGATAAACGCCAGCACCTGCTTGCAGAATTTCCTTGTCATACCGCTCTGTGCGGTAATGAGAGAAGACTCCATTTTCCAACTTTCTCCTCCTCTAAATTCTTGACCATTCCGGCAATATACCGTAGTATTGAGCGCTCATTCATTTCAACGCTCAAATCTTTCCTGCTTCCACCTGCAGGAATAAAGATTCGACACCGTTTTATTTATTATTCAAAGAGGAACCCACTATGAAACTCGCTGTCCTGAAAGAGACTGAAGAGGGCGAAAATAGGGTTGCTATTATTCCGGATTCGATCAAACGACTCAGCAAAAAAGGCTTTGAGATTTTGATCGAAACAGGCGCAGGCCTGGCTTCGGGACACAGTGACCAGGATTATACTGACAAAGGGGCCACCATCGTGGCCTCGGCCCAGGAATGTATTGCCCAGGGCGACTGTGTAGTCAAAGTCCGGCCACCTTCCATGGAAGAGGTGGAGACGCTGAAAGACGGTTCTTTCTATATCTCCATTATCCAATCCACCCTGCGCCATGACCTCGTCAAAAAACTGCAGGAGAAAAAGATCACGGCCTTTGGCCTTGATATCATTCCCCGCACCACCCTGGCCCAGTCCATGGATGTCCTGTCCTCCATGTCCACCATCTCCGGATATAAGGCTGTACTGCTGGCCGCAGACAACATCAACAAATTCTTTCCCATGCTCATGACAGCAGCAGGAACCGTGGCTCCGGCCAAGGTCCTGGTACTCGGTGCCGGTGTGGCCGGGCTCATGGCCTGTGCCACAGCCAAACGTCTCGGTGGTGTGGTTGAGGCCTTTGATGTCCGCCCGGAAGTGAAAGAGCAAGTCAATTCCGTGGGTGCAAAATTCGTTGAGGTGCCGGTAGAAGAAGACGGCTCCGGCGGAGGCGGATATGCCAAAGAGATGTCTGATGAGTACAAAAAGAAACAGGCGGAACTGATCTCCAAGCATATTGCCAAGTCTGACGTGGTCATTCCCACAGCCCTTATTCCCGGACGAAAGGCACCGATACTGATCAGCGAAGAGCAAGTCAAATCCATGAAACCGGGATCGGTCATCGTGGATCTGGCTGCAGAGATGGGCGGCAACTGTGCCGTGACCACGGTTGGAGAAAACACCGTTGTCCATGGAGTCCAGATCATCGGTCACGCCAATCTTCCTTCCACCATGTCCTATCATGCCTCTCAGATGTTTTCCAAAAATATTGAAAAGTTCCTCTTCCATCTCTGTGACGAAAACGGTTTCAAGATGGATATGGAAGATGAAATTACCAGCGGATCACTGGTCACCAAAGATGGCGAGGTCATTCATGAACTGACCAAGTCGCTGATGGCCGGATAAGGAGAAGAAAATGGATACAGGAACAATCATCATTGGTTTGACCATTTTTGTACTGGCCTGCTTTGCCGGAGCCGAGCTCATCTCAAAAGTGCCCCAGACCCTGCACACCCCACTCATGTCCGGATCAAATGCTATCTCCGGAATTGCCATCGTTGGTGCATTGCTTGCCACCGGAAGGCCGGAATCCATAAACGCGGAATCCCTTCTTGG
>DAOVAI010000027.1 GCA_030671085.1 Pseudomonadota bacterium
CCATTCTCGCTGCAGAAAAAAACTTGAGCTACCTTGGTTGCAAAATCCAAAATTCGAGGTGAAATAAACAGCAATTTTTTTGACTTTTGGGGGGTCATTTTTGGACGCTGACAAGGGGTCAATATTGAATGCTGATTGACAAGCGGGGGCACCCAATTAACAATACACCAAATGAATGTGGGGTACAATGACGGTTGCTCAGGTTATTAAGGGATATGGAGCAACAATCTCTGTCAGTCCGGTGAGACTGGAGATCTCTTCTGTGTTTTTCAGGGTATACGGCATATTCTAATGCAGTTCGAAATGCACCATAACTTGAACTTCCATAGCTATTGGGGCGCCGTTTTTCATACCGGGAAGAAAACGCCAGGTCTTTATTGTCTTCAGTGCTGAGTTGTCGAGCAGTGTATGTCCGCTGCTTTTGTGGACTGCTACCTGACCAGCGGAGCCATCTGTCAATACCATAATTGCCAGCACCACAGTCCCCTGCCAGCCCCGGCGTCGGGCAAGAGCGGGGTAGGCGGGTTTCGGGTTCCTCTGGTACAGGGGAGTGGCCGGGACAGTGACCTGTGCCGCTGCTGCCAGCCCAGCGCCTTCAAGATTTTGCGAAGGCTGCGTGGTTTCGACAGGTGTTCTTTCGCTGCTCAGGCTGTCTGAGGACGGGCTGATGGTTGTTTCGATTTGTGATTCTTCTTTTTCTGGAGGTATGTCCACTGGAACAACTGTTTCCTGCTCTTCCTGCACGGGCTCAACGTGTTCCTGAATCACCGGCTTCGGTTGTGCTCTCTCATCATCCAAATGTTCTTCTTCTGTTGCCTCCTCCTGTTCCGGAGGAGGATCGTCTTGTGCATCGTTTGGGATAGCAGATGGTGTGTCATTGATGGATGAGCTTGCCAGACTAATGCGAATTGAATTGTCTCCAGTTAGCTGCGGAGCCAGAGCTGTGTCTTTTTCATAGGGGAGCAGCACAGCAAAGAGGTGGAAGACGAGGGCAGAGAAGAAGGCAAGGGACAATCTTTGCACAGTCAATCACTCCGAGCCAGCCTGCAGGGAAATATTCTTGATACCGTTTTTTTGGAGTTCATCAAGGACGCGGTAGAGCTGCTGGTAGGAAAGGGTTTTTTCTGCAAAAATAAGTATTTGGGGAGGATCTTGGCCGTCATGGACAGCGGTCAGATTCTGATGCAGCTCCAGGAGGGGGATGGGACGTTCATTGAAGAAAATCTCTGGCCCTGCTTTGCCGGCTCGAATGGAAAGCGAGATCGGAGTTTCCTCTTCCTCGGTTAGTTCTGCCTGGGAGGATTCCGGGAGATCAAACTGCATGCCGCGGTGGACAGCCATGGAAAGCATGGCATAAATGAAAAAGACGAGCAACAAAAAGACAATGTCGATGAGCGGCAGCATCTCGATGCGCGGTGGTACTATGCTTTTACGTTTCAGTTTCATCTTTTTAAAAGCAATGAGTTCAGGTAATCAGACTGAAGGTCAAAGGCTGAAGGGAAAATAATGCAGTTGGGCCATTTTTTCCTGCCCAGGAAAAACGACAATTATTCCATTTGGAATTTGTTGTTGTTTTTCTTCATTCTTCAGTCTTATTTTCGAATGTCTAAACAGTTATCTCTTATCTTGAATAACATTCTCTTTCATCCCTCATTTTTTGTTCCTCATTTCTAATTTCTTATATACCACCTCCAGGCTGGTCGCATACTTCTCCATAACATGGATGGCCCTGGTGATACGGGTGTTAAAGTAGTTATAAGGAATGACGGCAATAATGGCGATACCCAGTCCTGCAGCTGTGGTGATAAGTGCCTGGGCTATGCCGCTGGTGACAAGTTTTGGATCGGCGATACCGCTTGCCCCCAGGATTTTGAATGAACCGATAATACCAAGGACTGTTCCAAAGATACCGAGCAGCGGTGCCACAGTGATCATGGTGTCCAGTACCGGCATATAGCGGCTCATGCGTTGTACCGTCAAATCGGCTTCTGCCTCCATGGCCCGGCCCATATCATACTCTCGGTGGACGATCCCCACACCAAGCAGGCGAATGACATGATCCTGACTATCCGTTGTCTTTTTCTGGATCAAGGTCCATTGACCGGTTTCGGCAAGACCAAGCATCTCATCCATCAGCACACGATTACGCTCTCGCTCAAGCCCAATCCAAAACAGTGCCCGCTCGATGATGACGGTCAAAACAGCAATGGAACATACCATAAGGGGCCACATTACCGGTCCGCCGCTCTGCATTATTTCGTAGATTCTCATTATATCTTTTCCTGGTCGAGTTCAGGATGGATCAGACCGGCCATGATCGTAAGTGTTTCCGCAAAGCTTATCGGCGAGGGGCTGCAGATCAGATCAGGATTGATTACATGGACGCGATCTTTTTGCATCGCCTTGATAACGGAAACACGCTGCCATTTTGCTTTTTCTTGGGCGGCAATACCGCTTTCGCTACCCATGATAGCAACGATGATCACGTCCGGATTCGAAATTATCACTTTTTCATAATTAGTGGTACCTGATTTTTGATCGCTGGCAATATTGATGCCGCCAGCCAGCTCAATGAAGTCGTGGGTAAAGGAGTTTGGCACCGAAGCAAATAACGGCTGGGAGCCCACCTGGAGAAAGACCTTCTGCTTCGGAAACCGGGCAACTTGTTTTTGTACCGCCTTTACTTGCTCACTGGCCTGGAGGATAATCTGTCTTGCCAGTTTCTCTCTACCAAGCAACTGGCCGAGTGTGAGAAACTGGGCGCAGATATCAACAAAAGAGGCTGGCTGGCTAAATTGGACAATATTGAGACCTGCAGCCTGCAACTGCTTGATTTGCGACGGGTTAGTCATGGCTGTGGCCAGCACCAGATCGGGTCGCAGACCAATGATTTTTTCAATGGATACCTGCATGACCGAACCGATTTTTTCTTTCTCTTTTGCCGCCTCCGGCCGCACGCAGTAATTGGTGTTGCCGACAAGGCGATCACCCGCGCCAAGGAGATAGATATTTTCCGTATTGATCGGGCCCAGAGAGATGATCCGCTGCGGGGTTGCAGAGCTGCGCTCCTGCGTGTGACCTGTCAGTGGCAAGATGCAGGAGAGCAGTATGGTAATGATAAGAAGAGAATGTCTCATGAGTCAGTAGTCCCAGCGCAGGCCTGCAAAGAGATTGCGGCCAGGCATGGGGTATCCTTTTACATAGGCGTAGTCTTTGTCAAAAAGGTTACGTATTTCTCCGCGCAGAGTAAAGGCTCCCAACCTGTCGTTTTCATAAAATTTCCAGGAAGTAGTCAGGTCGGCAACAGTAGTGGAGCTGAGTGTGACAACTGGTGCCGGGTAGTCTCCAGATTCCCAGTCCTTTACCTCCTGGCTGCCGCTATAGGCCACGTTGAACCTGCAAAAGAACCCGTCACTATTGTTTATGAGCAGGCCGGTGGAATAGTTGCTGCCACTGATATACTGCAGATCTTCACCGGTTGTATCGTCTTCATAGGTGGTGAGGATGGTAAGATTGAGGTAGGGCCGCACTTCCCAACTCCAGTCCATGGCCATCCCAAGATCATAGGAAAGTTCGGTTTCAAAACCGGAAAGAGTGGCGTCTCCCAGATTTTTCCAGGTTTGGGAACCATCGGCAAGAGAGTTGGTGATAATTTTATCTTCAAAATCGGTGTGAAAATAGGTGAGCGCCGCCTGTATTCCATTGCCGGTAAAATCCAGGCCGCCTTCATAGGTTGAACTCTTTTCAGGATCAAGGTCAGGATTTCCCACGACCCGGGAGCCAAAATTTGTGAAGTCGGCAGCCATCTGGTCTGCCGACGGCATCATGAAGCCCTGAGCATACTGACCACGCAGCTTGAGTTCCTCTGTGATCATCCACGCCAGACCAATCTTAGGGGTCAACCGGCTCTGATCTTCATCCCGGCCGGCTGGCTCCAGGACCTTCACCTCATACCAGTCGTAGCGCAGGCCGAGGTTTGTTGTCAGTCGATTGTCAAGAAAGGCAGTTCTGCCAAGGAGAAACAGGGCCGGGTTGGAGTACTCGGTACGATTGGGAGTCCAGCTGTTGGTGACTTTATAATCGAGCCAGTCAAATCCTGCAGTGAGGGTTGAATCGCCAAAGGATCCTGTTACCTGGGCCTGCGTACCTTGCTGGTCGGTTTTGTTTGTTGAGGCGGTACCATCATCCCAGCCACTGGGGTTTGAGTCCATGGGGTCTGTCCAGGAGTTTTCATCCTTGCCGAAAAAGTAGCGGATTAAAAGCTTGCCGCCAGTAAGCGGACACTGCCCCTTGAAATGTAGGTCAAGGGAGTAATTTTCCTTATCAGTGGTGTTATCAAGGTCATTTGCGCTGAGATAGCCTGGGCTGCCAGCCTTGTCCACTTGAAAACTGGTGAAGATCAAACCGATACGGTTATTCTCGGAAAACGAGTAGCCGGTGTTAGCACTTATACCGGTTTCATAGTTGATAGCGGTGTTCTCATATCGGTCACCGCTGCCCGTATCATAGTCACCTCTGGTCGAGTATGTGTAAGAGCCTGCAAAATCAATGTTGCTGGCATTGGCTGTGGACCCAACACTGCCCTCTCCTTTAACAAAAGAACCAGCACCCGCTTCAAGAAAAAAGGAATTATTCTGACCCTGTCGAGTGATGACGTTGATCACACCGCCCATTCCTGCCGAGCCATACTGTACGCTGCCGGGACCACGGATGATTTCAATGCGTTCTACGTTTTTAGTTAGAATCTTTGCCAGATTTCCCGTACCAGCCCGACGCCCATCAAGCAGAATCAGGACATGACCTTGAAGGTCATTGCCATGGGTATCTGTACGAAATCCTCGGATGCTAACGGAGGTGAGGCTGCCTGGATACTTCTGGACATGACCGATTCCTTTTTCTGCAAAAAGATCGCCGAGAGTACGGCTGCTGGACTGAAGCAGTTCTTCGTGGTCGATTAGGGTGATATTCGCGCTCACTCCTTTCTTTGCTTCAGCCCCACGGCTGGCAGTGACCACTACTTCGTCCAGCATGGGGAGTTGCTGCGGGAATGACTCTGTGGCAAAAGCAACCAGGATGCAGACAGGGGCGAATGCCTGGATAAGCAGGACGGGATAATACTTCTTCATTGTTGTTCCTCCTTTGGAATGTTTGTTCGTCCGGGGAGAAACACCATGGAAAGCAAAAAAAATCCCCGGACCAATTATAAAAAATTGATCCGGGGATGCCCTTATAATCCGCAGATACAGCATGAAAATCTCTTGTCCACGGAGATTCCTGCAGCAGAAAGGTGTACAGAGGTATAACAATCTGTAAAACAAAGCATTCTGCTCAGTACAGGCTGGCAAACGGTATCCAGTCGTACCACTTCTCAGGCAGGTCTTCTGACTTTCCTTCTCGTTCAACGGCCTTCCCGCTTGAGAACAAGCAGTGACACGCAAGGTTGAAAGAATTCCCTGAGCCATATGGCAAAGGCAGGATTACAGCGGCGGGCCCGTCCCGGATTTACACCGGGTTCCCTATTCATCCACTTTCGTGGAACCTGAAAGTTATGAATAGATGTTTACTGTGGGTTGGTGAGAATGTCAATGAAATGGTGTTCTCATTTGGCACAGGTTTTTTGGTGACTGCAGCCCTCTGGCTGATGGCCCATGGAATTTTTCTGTCAGAGTACTGGTGCAGCGATATGGCCTCAATCGGGAAATGGTATGCCAAATACCGGAATGTCTCCACCAAGGCATCCTGAATATCCAGACTGCTCGTTATGCGGAACATGGCTCCTGTAAGAAAAGTGAGATTATCCACAGTTGAGGTTGTCATTATTTCTTGCCTCCACATCAAGAACAACCACATTTGGTGTCTATAAAAACAGGGGAAGTCTATAAAGAAGTGGCCAAAAAAATTTGTGCAAGCCTATAAGTGGAGAATCTGCTACCTTTTGATGGCCCCAACGGGGCTTTACTATGGAGCAGAAAATGACAAAAAGAACGAGACGAACACACTCAGCGATGTTCAAATCTAAAGTGGCGCTGGCAGCGATGGCTGGAGATAAGATGTAGTGGTTCAGAACTGATCTGACAGTCTGCTCATTTGTATCCTTAGAAAGGATATCAACTTGCAGTTTTGTTGAAACATTTAAAATCCGTTGGAAACTTTAAACAACGGCATAGTAGTATTATCTTGCTTGTCACGTATCGCTCTTTTTGGGAAATTTTGAATCACTTGCCTATTGAAAGGATAAAAATATGGCGCTGATAAAATGTACCGAGTGTGGCACTCCAGTTAGCACAAAGGCCAATGCATGTCCCAAGTGTGGAGCAAGTCTGAAAGACAAAACCAGCAGGTTGGGATGTATCGGTAAAGGGATTCTTATTTTGTTACTTCTTGGAGTAACAGGAAATTTATTAAATTTTTGTACGGGTATGAGTAGTAATTTGCCTACACCCAGCCTCAAACAATCAAATGAGTCTCCTGTTGAAAAAGGCTCAATACACGATGAATGGAAACCATAAGCATATGAAAAAAGAACTTTTTAATGCAAGTATAGCATCTGGGCAAAACGCTTTACGAGCAGGTATGTTTATTAATGGTGCTGCTTCGATTTCAATGCTTACTTTCATCGGTAGTATTGCAAATGGAGAACAGGGAAAAGAAGCAGCATTTATTAAGGCATGCACTATCCGACATGAGAAAGAAAAACTACGTCTGGAGGGCTGATTATTTGTTACATATCTGTACGAGTCTTAACCTGCCGGTTGCCTACTACCAGTTAACCTTCCCTCATACAATCTTTCCCTGAATTTTGACATTCGGCTCATTTCTGCGATATAATTTAATTGAGATAAAGTCAAACCTGCCGCAAGACAGGGACGGAACGCTACGGGTCTCAAATAGATAACCGGGCTACCTTCAAGAAAGGTAGCCTGGCTTTTTTTTTTTTGAGCTCTTTATTATCTTTGCAGAAAATAGCGGCGCTTTGAACAATGATTGCTCTGTAATTTCAGTAAGTTGATTTTACTTTTTTTCCACGGGTATGTTGCAACAATTATCTTTTCCTCTGAAGCCTGGCATATTTATTTCGCAAAAACTTTTTGAGCTATGAACGAGAAGAGTTTTGGAAAATTGAACATGATGCTAAATTAACGTCTGCGAATTAACTCATTCTGCAAAGATGACAAAGTCCCTTTTTTTTATGCCGCAGACACATCAAGTAAGACTTGTTACGCAATTTGTAGAAGGAAAACCAAACAACCATCGACTACAAGTCGGTGGGTTCAAATTCGCGGACTGAAAGTCCAGTAATACCGGTTATCAGCCGGTTTTTTGAGCTCCGAGAACAGCATAATATCGAGCAAGATATTTTGAATGTCGAAGAAAGGCACCTTCTCTCTATTTAGACTTTTTCTGCCATTCGTTACTCATGGATTGTTTCGCCAATAGTTCGATTTTAAAAGAAAAAACAACTGCTAGCAAAATGCTACCCGCCTGAAAGGCGGGGGGAGGTAACCTTTTACAGAAACAATAAAAAAACAACGATTAAGTTGAATTAGCTCTGATCTGATACTGAGCTTGTCAAAGCAAGGGTTACCGGTTTTGATAGTTGTACCACCAATAACCAAAAGCGAGGAGGTAAGCCTCAGGTTGCATTTTAACGACCCAATCATTAAATATCGTTGTTTAGGCCATGAATTCAATCATCTGCACAGATAAACAAATACTTCAAACACATAAATGTTGCGAGTTTTTTGTAATTTCTAATAAGTAGTTTAACAGAGGTGGGATCTATGGGCAGTGTGATGCTGGAGATCAAAGACCTTTGGGTCGAGATCGAAGGGCGAAGCATCCTGAAGGGTGTGAATCTGGTCGTCGGCGAGGGTGAAGTCCATATTCTGTTCGGACCGAACGGTTCGGGCAAATCGACGTTGCTTTCATCTGTTAGCGGGCTTCCGGGATACCGTATCGTCAAGGGCAGTATCAGGTTTCGAGGTGAGCGCATCGACGGATTCAGACCCGATGAGATCGCCAAAAGAGGGGTTGGGTTGGCGTTCCAGAGACCCCCTGCAATCAAAGGGGTCAAGCTGGATACGTTTATCCAAGCCATTGCCAATGTGTCCGATTGCGCCCCTTTATACCGGGAACTGGAGCTGGATTATCTCAAAGACAGGGATCTCAATGCTGGTTTTTCCGGAGGTGAACTCAAGCGTTCCGAGATGCTCAAAGTGGCTGTCCAGGCACCCGAACTCGTCATGCTTGATGAGCCCGAATCCGGAGTCGACCTGGAGCATATCGCTGTCATCTCCGGAGCTATCAACAAATTGCTGGAAAAGGATAGCCCATGCTCTGATCGGAGCAGATCTGGGCTGATCATCACCCATACCGGATATATACTTGATTATGTAAAAGCAGATCGAGGGCATGTCTTTATTGGTGGCCGGATCGTCTGTACGGATGATCCCTTAGAGATTTTTCACGAGATCCAGAAGCGGGGATATGAGGGATGCGTGCACCGCCTGGGACAGCAGACAATCGGAGATGTCTCATGAGCAACCGAGTACAGTTGACCTTGGAAGAACGCAAAGGCCTTGAGCGTGTCGGTTATGACGAACAGCAGGAGCGCTCGGGAACATTTCTAGCCGCAGACCACAGGGTATTGGAAGCAAAACCGTTCAGTGATCAAGTGGAGATCCTGCCCGTCGCCCTGGCGATCAGGGAGTATGACTGGGTGCATGATCTAGTGTTTGGCCTGGTCGATCCGGACAAAGATGAGTATACCCGGATGGTCAAAAAACAAATGGAACCCCTGGGATACTTCATACGGGTCAAGGAGGGGCAAGAGGTGATACTGCCCCTCCAGACCTGTTTTTATATCCGTACTGATCAAACCACCCAGATGACGCATAATATCATCGTGGCCGAACCGGGTTCCACGCTCCACCTAATCTCGGGCTGTGTCGCCGATGCTCATGTGGATAAGGGCAGGCATCTCGGAGTCACCGAATACTATATTGGGGAGGGAGCGACGGTCACCACGACCATGATCCATAGCTGGGGGCCTAATGTCACAGTCTATCCCAGGGCCGCTGCCCATGTCAAAAAAGGAGGGCGGTTTATCTCCAATTACGTTGTCATGAGCCCCGTCAAACATATCCAGATGGCACCTGAAGCTGTGGTCGAAGAAGGGGGACTTGCGGAGTTTTACTCCATCGTCTATGCCCCGGAGGGTTCCAGTCTGGATATCGGCGGTACGATCCGACTTAAAGGTGAGCAGGCCAGATGCGAGATCGTCAGTCGGGTGGTCTCGGATGGCGGCAAGGTGATCACACGCGGATGCATCGTGGGCGAAGTCGATGGTGTGCAGGGAACGATGGCATGCAACGGCCTTCTGGTAAACCCCCGCGGTTCCATCCACGCCATTCCCGAACTGGAGGGAAAATCGCCTCTGGTGTTGCTCAGTCACGAGGCGTCGGTGGGGATGATCTCGCAAGATGAGCTCAGTTACCTGATGGCCAGTGGCCTCAGTGAAGAACGTGCCAGGGAACTGATCATACAGGGTTTTTTGGATGTGCGCATCAAAGGATTACCCGAAGCACTGCACAAGACAATCGCCGAGATGATCAAAAAGGCTAAGGCGGGAGAGGCGGTTTGAACGAGAAAATTGATGACGACTAATTAGTACTTCGTAATTCTTGCATAGTGAAACGAGAGAGAGAAGTTGTCAGGAAAAAAGTTATTGAGGTTAGTTAAATCTGACCCTGGCGAAACATGCTGACCGAATTGATCATCATATTAATAGGTGTTGCTGCTATTCTAATCCTGGCCGAGCTTATTATTTGTCACGCGATCAAGGTGGCAAATTATACCGGTTTGTCCGGTACCTTTATTGGTATGACCATCCTGTCCATTGGCACCAGCATACCAGAGATCATGTCACACATCGTCGGCAGCATCACTATTCTTCGACAGCCGGAAACCATGGACACCATTTCCGGTTTGTTGATTGGCACCAACATCGGCTCTGATATATTTCAGCAGAATTTTATTCTACCGACAGTAGGACTTATTGGCATCGTCATGGTGGAGCGCCGGCATCTGCATGATGTGATGGGCGGACTGCTAGGGGCGGCAGTTCTCGCCTTGCTAGTGTGCATAGGTGGTGTAGTCTTACGGGAAGAGGGAGCCCTGCTGGTTCTTGCCTACGTTGCTTATTTATTATATTTGCATAAAAGGGATAAACAATGGGCAGGTCGCAAAAGTGAAGAGATCGTTCCGTTCTGTCGGGATGCGTACTCGGCAGTCTTGATCGTTGTCACCAGTTTTGCCGTTATGGCTGTGGTAACGGACCAGGTTGTACGTTCATCGATCAGACTGGTGGACATGCTCCCGATCAGTGCTTCTTTTTTCGGGGTGGTTTTCCTCGGGATTGCAACTTCACTGCCCGAGCTTTCAACGGCATTACTTTCAATGCGTAAAGGCAAGAAAGATATGTCCGCAGGCATCATGCTGGGCAGCAATGTTACCAACCCGCTTTTAGGTCTCGGCATTGGCGGGATGCTCTCCACCTATACTGTTCCGCAGGTCATTATATTGTATGACCTGCCGGTCAACATTGCCACCGCAATTATGCTCTATATGTTCCTGTTGGGCAAAGAAGACCTTAACAGGGGGGAAGCTGTAACCCTGCTCATCTGTTATTTTTCCTATGTTTTTTTTCGATGGTTTCTGTTTCCCCTGGATACTCTGCCTACATGATGAGTGACAGCATTTTCAAACCACGCGGATACAGTCAACGCTCAGACTAATGCGCCCTTCAAGCGAGAACAGAATACTGCATAAGCGAAAATTATTGATTGAAATCGAGCAGAAGAAGTAAGAAAAGCCCGCATCAATCAAGACACAGGGATCCCGCATAAAGACAAAACATGCCAACCAGACTGCCTTCTAAGACAATCGTACCTATCCGATTATTTCAATGAAAGCAAGATCGGCGGTATCGGTGGCTAATATTCACAACATACGCTAAAAAAGAATCCATTACTTTATGGACATGATGAGTTATTGTGGTACCAGAATCGACACGTTGATTTTATCGTCATCCAACAATTCATTGATAAATCGTGTTACAAAACGGCTTGAGGACAACATGCCAGATTTAATTTCTACAGCAGCACACACCTTTCATATCCCGGTAATGGGTACAGGATTTACCATAGACACCCCATTGCAAGTTGCCAAATACGGTATATCTTCGGTAATATCCCTCGTGGATGATGTCCTGATTGAACAGATGCGAAAGTTTCATTGCCAAAAAGAAGGTGAGCCATATGAAGAAATCTCGAATCATAGCGAAGATGCGCGCGCACGCCGTATTACCTCATATCTAAATCTCATTGATCGCTTAGTGCAGCGTCAAGTCAAGGAATTACAAAGCTCACCATTTGAAAAAGGCAGCGAGATTACCAAGTACTATGAGATGCTGCCTGAAAACGCTCCCCTGAAAAAGATATATCAGGACATGCTTTCAATGTCCGATGCTTCTCAACAGAGTTCGGTGCAGGATATGCTGCGCACGAAAGCCATTCCAGGGAGCATTGATGTAAATATAATGACCAAACTGGATCGAGATCATTACCGAAATGGAGAGATGCTGCCACCAATTCACTCCGATGCCCTGTCCGCCCTGCGTGGTTTTGCCCAAAGCACTCTTTGTGCTTCCATAATCTTCTCAGCCGGAATTAATAAGCGACTCTACAGGTATATGACCGAATTCAAGGATTTTTTTCCTGACCAACATGGTAAAATCAAAAAGAAGATTATCCTTAAGGTAAGTGATCACCGGTCTTCTGAAATACAGGGTCGTTTTCTGGCCAAACTTGGCTTATGGGTATCAGAGTTCCGCATTGAATCAGGCCTTAATTGCGGTGGACACGCTTTTGCTTCTAAAGGCTTTCTCCTCGGTGTGGCTCTGGAGGAATTTAAACAGAAAAGAAATGACCTCCTTGAAAAACTCATCCCCTTGTATACGAAAGCCTTGTCTGCAAGAGGAGAGGTTGAAGCCCCCCCCCCGAAGACTTTCGCATAACAGTGCAAGGTGGTGTGGGTACCGCTGATGAGCAACAGTTTTTACTGGAATATTTTGGGGTTGACAGTGTGGGCTGGGGTACGCCATTCATGCTTGTCCCAGAAGCAACCTACATGGATGACGTCAATCTGAAAAGACTTATGCGCGCCTCAGGAGATGATGTTTTTCTCAGTAACGCCTCCCCGTTGGGTATTCCGTTTTGGAACCTGCGAAGCTCATCAAGTGAAGAGGCACGCCGTGCTCGAATCGAAAAAGGCAGACCAGGATCATCCTGCCCCAAAGGTTTTGTGAGCACCTCCACAGAGTTTACCAAGAGGCCGATATGCCTTGCCTCCCGTGCCTACCAGAAAAAGAAACTTCAACATCTGCCGGAAGAAGACCACTCCCAACAGGCTCTTGTTGAAATAAAAGAAAAAGTATTGGCCAAATCATGCATTTGTCATGATCTGGCCGGTAACGCAACATTGAAACTCGGTATCGATCCTGATGCCACACCTGCAGTTTGTTGTGGTCCCGGGATTGTTGATTTCTCAAAAATTGCGACCCTAGAGGAAATGGTAGGCCATATATACGGACGGCTATCACTTTTGACATCCAGCGAGCGACCCCACATGTTCATCCGGGAACTCGGCCTGTATATCGATTATCTCCGCAAAGAAATAGACTCTTTCCCGGCTGGACTTTCGTCTAATACCGCCTCCTATTTACAAGGAATGAGAGAAAACCTTCTTAAAGGCATCGCATATTATCAAACACTCTCCAGCCAACTTGTTGAAGATTGTCGAGACAAATTCCTGACGGAATTAAAAAAAATGCAGACAGCACTAGAGCCGCTATCCCTTGAAGAAACAGGCCCTTAAGCAGTCACTACTTCAAACGCAGCAACTCAGCAAATAAGCGTTCTGAGCGCCTCTGGGCCTATCATCGAAGATCCCCCGTCCGTGTCAGTGGCTGCAGGTTGTCAAAGAAGCGCTGGCAGGCAGGATAAAATCGGTGATAGAGGTGTTTTTAGAGTCCATCCCGTCTGTGTGTATGCTTGAGGGCTTCTGCAAAAAAAAAAGAAAACCGCCTGTCAGGCTGATCTCTGCTAGAATCAAAATAGTATTGACAATAGAGCCAGCCGGACTTCTTTAAAATTTCCGTATCATACCGTAACCTACGAGTCGCCCTTCCAAAAAATACTGAAAAAGATTGGGGTTAGCGAAAATCCCCCTTTTTTTCGACTATTCTTCCACTTTTTTCACTTGATCAGCGTTCCTTGCTTGACAGAATATTTTTTTTTAAGTATTTTTTCTTATTTTTCGGTTGTATTTTTCCAGTTTGGATCCTGTGGGCTGTACCCACGAGCCAGACATGGAAGGAAAATACCTTTTTTTGAATATAAACTAAACTGTTATCCTGAAACGGATCATAGAAACGATCACCTGATATGTTTGACAATCTCACAGACCGGCTGGAAGGAGTATTCAAGAAACTCCGCGGCACCGGAAAATTAACCGAAGAGAATATCCAGGAGTCCATGCGTGAAGTGCGTATGGCCCTTCTCGAGGCAGATGTCAACTTCCAGGTTGTCAAAGACTTTGTCGCTAAGATATCTGAAAAGTCAGTGGGGCTGGAGGTTACCAAGACCCTCTCACCTGGACAGCAGATCATCAAGGTGGTTCATGAGGAACTTGTTGAGCTCCTCGGCGGAAACACTGAACAGATCCGCCTCGATGGACGCCAGCCAGTAACAATCATGATGGCAGGTCTTCAGGGATCTGGTAAAACCACCACCTCCGGCAAGCTTGCAAAGATGCTGAAGGAGAAAGGACGAAAGCCCTACCTGGTGCCTGCAGACATCTATCGCCCGGCAGCTATTGAGCAGCTCCAGGTACTGGGGGACAAACTGGAAATCCCGGTTCACCCCTCCAGCACCGACACCAAGCCGGTGGAGATCTGTCGACAGGCCATGGAAGCGGCCGACCAAAACGGCTATGACACCCTGATCTTTGATACGGCTGGTCGACTGCATGTGGACGAAGAGCTCATGAATGAGCTCAAGGATATCCAACGCACCATCCAGCTTTCCGAGATTCTCTTTGTTGCAGACGCCATGACCGGCCAGGATGCTGTCACGGTGGCAGATAAGTTTAATCAGGACCTTGAGATCAGCGGTGTGATCCTGACCAAGATGGAAGGTGATGCCAGGGGCGGTGCAGCACTCTCCATCAAGAATGTCACCGGTAAACCGATCAAGTTTGTCGGTATCGGCGAAGGGCTTGACGCCCTGGAAGTATTCCATCCCGACCGTGTTGCCTCCAGAATCCTGGGAATGGGTGACGTCCTTACCCTGATCGAAAAGGCTGAGGCGGTCATTGACAAGAAAGAGGCCGATAAACTGGCCAAGAAGCTGAGGCAGTCCACCTTTACCCTGGAAGATTTTCTGGACCAGATCCAGCAGATCAAAAAAATGGGCTCCTTGGACCAGATTCTCGGTATGATTCCCGGGATCAACAAGCTCAAACAATTAAAAGACGCTCCCAAACCGGATGAGAAGGAACTGGCCAAGACCGAGGCCATTATCCGCTCCATGACCAAGAAGGAACGTCAGAATCATAAGATCATTAACGGGAGCCGTAGACAGCGTATTGCTGGCGGTTCCGGAAGCTCGGTCTCGGATGTGAACCGCGTTATCAAAAGTTACGCGGCCATGCTCAAGATGATGAAGAAAATGCGAGGAAAACCCGGTCTCGTCACCGGCAAAAAACGACGAAAAATGCCCAAGGGCATGCGAAGATAACTAAACTTTGCCGTTACGGCAGAAAATATTGGCATATAGCCTGATTCATGGAACCCGATAGAGAGGTTTCACCAAAACCGGAGGATATATCTGGAATGGCAGTTCGAATTCGTTTAACCAGACTTGGCAGGAAGAAAAAACCTTTTTATCGCATTGTTGTTGCTGACAGCCAGTGCAAACGTGATGGAAAATTTCTGGATGTGGTCGGTACCTATGATCCTCTTCAGGATCCTGTCGTCATAAAGATTAATAACGCAAAGCTCGAGGACTGGCTGGGAAGAGGTGCTGTCCCCTCCACGACCGTGAAGAGCCTTCTGAAAAAAATTCCGGCAGCTGAGTAACAGATTATGCAGGAACTGATCACTTTTATTGCCAGATCACTGGTGGACAATCCCGATGATGTGCAGGTGACTGTCACAGAAGAAGACGATACCATTCTGGTGGACCTGGCTGTAGCAAAAGACGATCTTGGGAAAGTGATCGGAAAACAGGGCAGAACAGCACGGGCCATGCGCTCCCTGCTTTCTGCTGCTGCCGGAAAGGAAGACAAAAAATCTCGTCTCAATATCCTGGAATAACTTCCGGACCAGATGACAAAGAGCTTTTCCTTTCCGACAGATGAATATGTGCTGATCGGAAAAATTGCCAAGGCCCATGGGTTAAAGGGTGAGGTGAAGATCATTTCCTTTTCCGGCCAGCCGCAAAATATTCAACAGTACAGGCACCTGGTTCTGGTCACAAAACAGGGAAGGCTTTCACCTCCTTACCCCGTGACAAAATCACGGGTTGGAAACAAGGAGGCCATTGTCTTGCTCGACGGTGTCACTGATCGCAGCAGCGCAGAAGAACTCTGTCAATGCGGGGTTCTTGTACGCAAAAAAGAACTTCCGCAGCTCCATGGAGAGGAATTCTATCTTCACGAACTGGAAGGACTCCGTGTCACGACTGACGAAGGTCGGTTGCTTGGCAGAGTCCACTCCTTTCTCGACAACGGGGCACAGGACATTCTTGTTGTAAGAGCCGGAGGTGAAGAATTTTTAATCCCTCTCATCCCCGGTATGATTGTAGAGCGAAATGCGGAAGAAATAATCATTGCACCGCCACCGGGTCTGATTGATATCAACTCCGGTGAGGGTGGACAGGGGGATACTCCCCTGTGATTTTTGACATACTGACCATCTTTCCTGATCTCCTTGAGTCGCCGCTGAATGAATCGATCATTCGCCGTGCCAGAGAGGCAGGTCAGGTCCGGATCGAGATCACCAATATCCGGGACTTTGCTGAAGATAAGCACTCCATGACGGATGACAGGCCGTTTGGAGGTGGTGAGGGTATGGTCATGAAGCCGGAACCACTGACTGCAGCGCTGAAGTCGGTCAGGGGCAAAAACGAACCCGGTCGTGTGGTCCTGCTTAGCCCCCAGGGACGACCCTACAGTCAAGAAGTGGCTGAGGAACTGAGCAGGGAAAAGCATCTGATTCTGGTCTGTGGCCGCTATGAAGGCGTTGACGAACGGTTCATAGCAGCTGCGGTAGATGACGAAATATCCATTGGTGACTACATTCTCACTGGTGGAGAACTGGCAGCCATGGTCATCATCGATTCAGTGACCAGACTACTACCTGGAGTTCTGGGATGTGCGGACTCTGCAGAAAAAGATACCTTCAGCAGACAGTTATTAAAACATCCGCAATATACCAGGCCAAGAGAATTTGCAGGCCAGGAGGTACCGGAGATACTGCTTTCCGGAGACCATGAGCGGATTGAAAACTATCGCTTTCTTGAGTCTGTCAGCAGGACCATGGATCGTCGGCCGGACCTCCTGCAAAAAGAGGAGTTCAGCAAAGCGGAAATCAAGCTGCTGAAAAAGCATCAGCTCTATGATAAAGTAAAAACCTTGCAGAAAGAGCACTGAATGTGAGCAAGACAGGGGTAGACATTGTTCTTGTTCACCACCCGGTGATCAATAAAGTTGGAGAGACTATCGGTTCGGCTGTGACCAACCTTGACCTCCACGATATTGCCCGGGCTGCAAAGACCTTTGGTGTCGACAACTACTATATTGTCACGCCATATACAGACCAGCAGGAACTGGTCAACGAGATACTGGAGCATTGGAAAAGCGGTCATGGGGCAACCTACAACCCTGCCCGCAAAGAGGCTCTGGAACTGGTAAGTATGGCAGAAAGCCTGGAAGCCGTCATCAACAGGATCACTGCCATGCGCGGAAGCAAACCGCTCCTGCTCACCACCAGTGCGCAGCGGCAGGACAAGAGCTTGAGTTACAAGGAAGTCCGAGGCAGAATCAAGGAAGGGGAACAGATGCTTCTCCTCTTTGGCACGGCCCACGGTCTGGCCCCGCAGGTCATGGACATGGCAGATTACACCCTGCCGCCTGTTGGGGGCGACACAGATTACAACCACCTTTCCGTGCGTTCAGCTGTATCGATCATCCTTGATCGACTGCTGGGCAACCGAGAAGAATAATTGATGGTGTTGTAAAAACGAAGCAGATGCAGTTTTTTATTGAGCCATCTGGAATCTTTAGTCTTTACCAAATTATCAACAACTTGAAATAGAAAAGAATAACCAAGCAGCATAACCGACAAACAACGGAATACAATTATGAGCACAATTATCGACAGAATTGAAATGGAGCAGATGCGTCAGGATCACCCGGATTTTCGTCCCGGTGATACCGTGAAAGTTTACATTCGCATCATCGAGGGCGCTAAAGAGCGCGTCCAGATCTTCCAGGGCGTAGTCATCAAACGCAAAAAAGGGAAGATGGATGCTTCCTACACCGTTCGCAAAATGTCCCACGGTGTCGGCGTTGAAAAGACCTTTGCCCTGCATAACCCACGTATAGAGAAAATCGAGGTTGTCAGCACCGGCCGCGTTCGTCGTTCACGCCTCTACTATCTGCGTGACAGACGTGGTAAAGCCGCCCGTATCCGCGAGCGCGGTCTTGTCCGCTGAGACAAGCCACAAAGCACCATCTCAGCAGGGGATAGAGGAATTTCTATCCCTGCTTGCCTCTCCTCAGGAGGGCAACTTTCATTTCGAGCGAAACCTGCAGCAACAGGGCTACTCTGTTGTTGCAGGTCTCGATGAGGTTGGCAGAGGACCGCTGGCCGGACCAGTGGTTGCCGCCGCAGTCATTCTTCCCAAAGAGTGTCAGCACTCCCTCTTTCTCGACTCGAAAAAACTCTCTGCCAAAAAACGAGAACTCCTCTGCACCCATCTTCAAGAGATACCAGCCCGTATCGGAATCGGTATTGTCTCCCATCAGACCATAGATAAGATCAATATCCTCCAGGCCTCTTTGCTTGCCATGCAGCATGCCGTCAATGACTTGACAAAGCAGAACCATACCCCTGATTTTCTTCTCGTGGACGGTAAGTTTCCTGTTCCACTGCCAACTCCTCAGCAGCCACTGATTAAGGGCGAAACCCGTTCCGCATCCATTGCTGCCGCCTCTATTATTGCCAAGGTCACTCGTGACCAGATGATGGCAGCGCTCCACCAGCAGTTTCCCCGCTATAATTTTAAAAACAACAAAGGCTACCCGACAAAGGAGCATCGTCAGGCTATCAAGGAACATGGAATTTCCCCCCATCATCGCCTGAGCTTTAGAGGAGTGAAAGAGTTTGTCTGAGGCACGGATAACCCTCGGCAAACATGGTGAAGACCTGGCTGCAAGCTTTCTCAAAAATCTGGGTTTCTCTGTCCTTGAGCGAAATTACAGGCAAAAAACAGGAGAAATTGATATCATAGCCCGTGATGGTGACTGCCTGGTCTTTGTAGAGGTGAAAACGCGAAAGAGTCTGCTCTATGGTCAACCTTTTGAGGCAGTGACCGGAAAGAAACAGGCCCAGCTGTCCAGGGTTGCCCTGGACTACCTGAGTCGAAAAAACCAGCTCAATCAGCCAGCCCGCTTTGATGTTATTTCCATACTGTTGCCGGATAACGGTAAGGCGGACATTGAGCATCTGCCAGATTGCTTTGAACTTGTTTCTGGATTTTAAGGGACTGTGCAAAAATAAGTGCAACATCTTGCTTGTCCTTTCGGAGTCTCGCAGGCTCGCTTACCTGTCCATTTCCCGCGTTGTGAAAAGAGGCACATAGCACTGCTATGCTTCTCTTTTTACGCCTTGAAAATGAACAAAATTACTGCGCAATATTGTTACATTTATTTCCTTACAGGCCCTTAGGCCCTAATTTATCAGCAGATAGACAGTTACACTAAATATTCATGACTGCACACGACTTCTTCTCTTCATTCAATGTTGAATGTTCGATATTCAATGTTCGATGTTCATCTTCACATTAAGTGTTTTCCATGCTTCCTCTTGCCATAACCATTGGCTGTCCTGCAGGCATAGGCCCTGAGCTCATCCTCAAATATTTCACTGGTACCCATGATCATGGGCGTCAGGCCACGGTCGTGGTTGGAGATTGTGCTGTCCTCAGGTATTATGCAGACAGGTTGCATTTTGATGTCACCATCCGTCCCTGGACACCTGGCAACCCGGTTGAAATAAGCAATGGAGTTATCCCTGTCCTTGAATCATCCAAGCTTTCTCCGCTTGAAATCCACCCGGGACAACCCTCCAAGGAAACGGCAGTGGCCATGGCCGATGCCATTCTCACTGCTGTACGCTGCATCCAGGAATCTGTTTTCTCTGCCCTTTGCACCTGCCCTATCTCCAAAAAGGCACTCCAGGAAAGCGGACATCACTATCCAGGTCATACCGAAATGCTGGCCGCCCTTACTGGTTCCTCCAGTCAGGTGATGATGATGGCAGGCAGTTCCCTGCGTGTCACCCTGGCAACCATCCACTGCAGTCTTGCCCAGGTCCCTGCACTGCTGCACGAAGAATTGCTGCTCGACCTTTTCGCTATCACCCATCAAAGTCTGCAAATCGATTTCGACATTGCTTCACCCAGAATAGCCGTGGCTGCCCTCAACCCCCATGCCGGGGAAGAGGGGATGTTTGGCAGAGAAGAAGAGCAGATCATTATTCCAGCAATGGAAAAGGCAAAAAAGAAAGGAATGGACTTACATGGCCCCTTTCCCCCTGATACCATTTTTTTTAGAGCCGCACAGGGCGATTATGATGCTGTGGTCTGCATGTACCATGACCAGGGA
>DAOVAI010000075.1 GCA_030671085.1 Pseudomonadota bacterium
CATCCACAAGCTCTGAATAATGAAATTCATGCCCGTGCAGCCACTCTCCCCTCTTTCCCAGAAAGCAATCCTCAAGCAGTTGCGGCATGCGGTAGCCCAACCGGGAAAAATGTGTTTTCATCCGCACCTGGAAGGGAAAGATGCCGCACATGGAGTAGGATACCTCATCGATCCCCTTGATCTGCTCACAAAGATACATGAACCCGCCGCATTCCGCATAGATTATACCTCCCTTGAGTCCAAATTGATAAACAGAGGCCAGCATCTCATGATTATCACTTAATATTGCCGCATGGAGCTCAGGGTAGCCTCCACCAAAATAGATACCATGGCATCCATCAGGAAGGCCATGATCTGTCAGGGGACTGAAAAAAACCAGTTCAACACCCGCCTCTTCCAGCATGGCTAAATTGTCCTGGTAATAAAAACAGAATGCCTTGTCACGGGCAACAGCCAGACGGACCCTTGACCGGGGAGGAATGGCTGGAGTCGCAGGTTGCTGAAGTGAGGGAGGCGAATGGTTTGTAAGCTGCAGCAGGAGGTCAAGATCGATATGGGCTTCCACCTGTTCCACAAGGTGTGACAGCTGTTCTCTGTTCAGTGGTTCCTCGTCTCCCATGTAGAGTCCCAGGTGGCGATCCGGAATCTCAAAACGGACATCACGTGGAAAAAACCCGAGGATTCGGCTTCTACAGTTGGCCTCTACAGCCTCCTCGATGAGTTCTCGGTGACGCGGGGACCCAACTCTGTTGAATATGACCCCACAGATGTCAATATCAGGGGAGTAGTCTTCGAAGCCCTTGACCACTGCAGCCACACTCTCACCTGCTGAGCGGGCATCGACAACGAGAATCACAGGAAGCTGAAGGAGTGAGGCCAGGGATGCGGAGCTTGCTTCCCCGCCGTCAAAGAGTCCCATCACCCCTTCCACCACCCCTACATCTTCCCCTGCCAGACGCTCGTTGAACGTATCAAGGCAAAAGGATTCCCCACCCATCCTGAGGTCCAGGTTGGAGGAGACTCGGCCGGTGACCATCTTGTGGAGGCTGGGATCAATGAAATCCGGGCCGCATTTAAAAGGCTGCACCCGCAGGCCCCTGGCTTTGAACGCGGCCATGATGCCCAGAGTCAGGGTGGTCTTTCCGGAACCGCTGGCTGTCCCTCCTATGAGAAAGGCAGATGTTGTATTCATATGATAAGATATAGGTAGTAAGACTAAATTGAACCGCTGTAACGATCAAGGTGTTGGTAAATCTGACATGAACAGCAGGAAGGTTAACCTGAGGTTAACTTGACAAAATAGCTTTTAGATGTGGCAATATTAACGCTTAAATAACCGATGGCAATAAGCTGCAGAGCGAGGAACGAGCGGCGCAGCTTATTGACGTCCGAGTTGATTTACTTGTTATATTCTTTTTGATAAAAAACATCATACATAGAAGTATATTTTTCTTTCTCTAACAAAAAATGATCATCTTCTGGGTAATATTTTGCTAATTCAGGTTCTGCACCGGCAAATTGCTTAATTGATTCTAGAGAGTCCCAAATTGTGACAAGAAGAAAATGAGCTTTTGTCTTTTCATTCTTTCGTTGAAAAAAAAGATTCAATAAACCATCTACAGATGAATAATCTGGAGCAGCTTTTTCAATCATAAACTTTTCATATTCGTCAGCTTTATCAATAGCAACTTCGCCATGCCATAATCTCATAATTGTCATTGGTAATTGCTCTGTTTTGAATATAACAAGTTAGTATCCAGTTTCCTGATATCTATCCTAATCACAGTGAATTGACAATAAATTTTCACTTTATTGTATAGTTCCCAACCAGATATAACTCAACAATAGGGAGATAATCGGAAACCGGATAACATTCAGCCATTCATGATCCAGTGGCAATCTTAACCATTTAAGCAAAACCGCATATTACGATGGTTCCTGACTCTACAATGAACAGACTGTCAGATTCACGCGAATCTCTTTGTAGAATAATGTTAGGTCAGGCTTGAGAGCTACCGTTTAAGATTCCGCGGATTTCTCAAATATCACCTTTTGTACTGCAGATTTAAGCACTTCATCGTGAAGCGGATGCAAGCTGATCGATCTTGAACGTGACTTTAAGAAAAGGTGTACTTCCCGTTGCGGTCAATATATCCGCTCGACATAGGTGCTAAAGCATCGTCCGTCTTTTTCCGCTTGCCGACTAGACTGCTCGCACATCTCCTTAAAACGAGTTTCGTTCGTAGCTTTCCTTTCTAGAGCAACACCGATATCAATGTCGTTGATTCTGTCTTGCCCAGAGAGATACGATCCGAACACAATAACTTTTGTGACGTCATATACATAATGATTGGAAGAGGTAACGATCGCAACGCGTTCAAGAAATTCTGCAATCTTTTTGTCTGCTGTCTTCCGGAGAATCGGCTTTTGGGCTTTAAAAAGGGGCTCTTAAGGGCAAGAAAGGCCTGTTTTTAGAGATTTTGCGTTAAAAAAACGGTTGGTTAACTTGGCCCGACCCCACGTCCTGCCCCCACGTCCCCACGTTTAGTTGTTGAAACTGACATATGGTAGCAGTCTCAAGTTTGGGAAAACAGACAAAAGGTTGGGACTGACAGGGCGAAGTTTAAGCAGTTCAAATAATATTTGAGTGGCGCTACACCTGCTTTTGATATTGATTAAATCAGTTCTTTAACTCCTCCTTAACCGCTCGACCCAGTTGCACTATAGAATACGGTTTTTTAATAAACCCTCTAGCGCCAAGTTTCAGCTTATAACTTACAATCTGCAGGGAAACACCACTTAGTATCTTTTCTTCTCCCTGGTGAAGTGATAAGCTCGAATAAAGCGATACGCAGAACAGGGCAGGCTGAGTGACAGGCAACTTTTTCCTCGGGAGCGGGTAGGCTATGGAACTTTTCCTTATGGGAGCTCAGATACTGGGTGGTATGGCCCTGTTCATGTTTAGTATCCGTCAGCTCAGCAATACCCTGAAAAAGATTGCCAGCGTCCGCCTCAAGACCCTCCTGCAGAAGGCCACAGCCAGCCCGATCAAGGGAGCCCTGATCGGGTCCCTGGTCACCTTTCTCGTCCAAAGCTCGAGCGTTACAGTCCTCCTGTTGCTGGGCTTTGTCAACGCTGGGATTATGAATCTTCGCCAGTCCATCTTTGTGATGCTGGGTTCGGAAATAGGCACTACCATTACCGCCCAGATCGTGGCCTTCAAGGTCAAGATGATCTTTTATCCTCTAATGGCGCTTGGTTTTGCCCTCAGCGCCCTCTCTTCAAAAGAAAAAGTAAAGAATGGCGGCGATATCCTTTTTTCCCTGGCCATGATCTTTCTGGCCATGAAGATCATGGCCGATGGCTCCAAACCCCTGCAAAATTTCCCACTATTCCTTGAGTTGATTGCCAGGCTCGGCACCTATCCCCTGCTGGGCATTGTTGTTGGCGCCCTGTTTACCGCTATCACCAGCAGCAGTTCAGCAACAACCTCCTTGGTCATTGCCATGAGCATGGAAGGAGTGATCGATCTGCACTCTGGAATCGCCCTGATCATCGGGGCCAATATCGGTACCTGCGTCCTGGAACTCATTGCCTCCGTGGGTACCACTCTCGCTGCGCGTAGAACTGGGATGGCCCAGTTCTTGATCAATATCATCGGTGCTCTGCTTTTCTATCCCTTTCTCAAGCCCTTTGCTGATCTGATCAGTCTGACTGCAACAGAGGTCCCCCGTCTGATCGCCAACGCCCATACGGTCTTCAATATCACAGTGAGTCTGCTGCTCATGCCTTTGGTCGGCCTGCTCATCTTGCTCCTGAAGAAATTAGTCCCGGGGACGGATGAAGCACAAACCGGTTCATACGGCGTCCTTGATGAAAAATTCCTGCAGGTCCCTGCCGTGGCCCTCTATGAGGCCGAGCAAGAGGTGAACAGGATGACATCTATTGTCGAAGAGATGCTCCACTACGCCAGGCGAGCCTTTTTCGATAATGATCGGGAGGCTATGAAGACCCTGGTTGATAATGAGCGAATTGTTGACAGTATCAATGGCAAGCTTGGCAGTTATCTGGCCAAAATCAGCACCGTGATGCTCTCGGAAAAGGACACAGACAAGAAAAGAGCCCTCTCCCACGCAATAACCGATATCGAACGGGTGGCCGATCTTGCGGAAAATATAGGCGAATACGCCGGGCAGAAAAATGTAGTTTTTTCCGATCCAGCCAAAAAGGAGCTGAAAAAGGCTTTTGACGATGCGGCCCTGGTTTACAGCATGGCGGCCAAGTCGCTACGCCGCAAACGTCGTTCCCTGGCCCTTGATATCGGTCCGATGGAAGAAGAATTTGACGAGCTTGAGCTCATGTACCGCAAAAAATATATCGTCAAGCGAGAAGATGGCGCCTCCCGTCCGGTAATCGATGCCCTTTACCCCAATGTCCTGAAAGATCTCGAACGGATCAGCGACCATGCCAACAACATCGCCGAGTATGTGATGCAGATCACCTAAGGTTACAAGGTGATGTCAAGTAAACCGGTTTCTTCATTTGCGAGAATCGAACAACGACAGTATTTCTTTTACAAAAAAAAATACCGGGAAACAAAGGGGAAAGGTTTAATTTTGTTTTTGGGGACCTGCCAGTGGACCATGTACTTCGATTCGGCGATTTAATTTTTCGGAAGTCCAGAGGGAAGTCTCTCCCCCCCTGTTAAGACCTGTATGTGGCAGCGCATCATGCAGCTGCAGACAGTACTGCTGCTGTTTTTCTCAGTGTGCTTCATCCGAAATTTTCCATCGTTTCCGTTGGGAAGGACAATCCCTACGACTATCCTGCTGCAGACGCCCTGGGTGTTCTCAAGAAGTACAGTGGAACAGTTTTGCGAACCGACAGGGATGGTGAAATGTGTTTTGTGTTGGATGCAAAATTGGTTATCCCCTGCAAGGTTTTGCCGGATGAGTCTTTATTAGATGTTGGGTAGATTGAATCGGATAACTTTGGTGATCAAGCTGTTATTAAATCTGACAGGTAGAGTAGTAGTGTAAAGTTTGGAAAGTCACACGGTCGGTTGACATAGCCAAATGGAAGTTCCTGCTCAATGGAGTTGCAAATTTTGAACGTCAGCATAGTAAAGGGACAAGGCGGCTAATTCAGACATGATGTACCAATTTCATTTTTCATCCAACACGTTTCTTATAGCCCTTGCCAGATCTTTCTTGTCTACCGGCTTGAAGAGAAACTTTTTGATACCAATCTCCATTGCCTCCTCTTTAGAAATGGTTGCACTGTATCCGGTACAAAGGATAATTGCCATGTCAGGACGGATGCTCAGGACTTCTCTGGCAAGTTTCGCCCCGGACAAAACAGGCATAGTTTGATCGGTTATGAGAAGGTCATATTTTGAGGGATGGTTCTTGAACGTAGCAAGTGCCTCTTCACTGCTAGTCTTTGCTGTAACTGTATATCCAAGGTGGGAAAGTCCGACTTTATACAGGGTGACAATTATTTCTTCATCGTCCACGACGAGAATCCTCTCGGTTCCAGTGGGCAGCGGTTTTTCTTCTTCTCCTTCCTCAGTTTTTTCGACCTCATCAATTATTGCGGGAAAGTAAACATGAAAGGTGGTGCCTTTTCCAGATTCACTTTCAACCTTAATTATCCCTCCATAGTCCTGAACGATACCAAGAACAACGGCCAGGCCCAGGCCCGTCCCTTTATCTATTGCTTTTGTGGTAAAGTATGGCTCAAAAATTCGTTGCTGCGTTTGTTCATCCATACCGCAACCGGTATCACTGATCGAGAGTTCAACAAACGAACCTGGTGACACATCTGGATACCCTGCAAGCTCCTCTGCGCTCAACTGCCTACGTACCAGAGTGACTTTTAACGTGCCGGTTTCCTTTTCCATGGCATGGAGAGCATTGGTGCAGAGGTTGACAACAATCTGATGGACCTTAGTAGGATCAGCCAAAATCGTGCCGCTTTCAAGGTCAATATTCTCTTGTATTCTCAAAGTGCTTGGTAAAGATGCTCTCATCAGTCTTAGAGCTTCCTTGACTATGGGGGCCGGTTTCAGGTTCTCACGTTTATGAGTTCCTTTTCGACTAACCATTAATATCTGTTTGACAAGCTCTGCGGCCCTGTGTGATGCCCGCAACACCTCTTTAAGTTCGGCAGCAGGGTTGCTGTCATCTGCCAACTTCATTTCTGCCAATTCGGTAAAACCGGTAATAGCAGAAAGAATATTGTTGAAATCATGGGCAATACCACCGGATAGGGTGCCGATGGCCTTCATCTTATGGGATTGAAAAACTTCTTCCTCCAATCTTTTTTGTTCCGTTACGTCCTTGGCTACATGAACGAGATACAGCACCTCATTGTTTTCATCCAGGATTGGTGAAGATGACACATGAAAGATTTTCCCTAATCCTGCATGTTCAATTGTCTCCGAATGTTTTTGGATGTCCTGCAAAACGTTGAGCTCCGGACACCCGGGGCATGGAAGATGGGTGCCACGAAAGACCTCAAAACATTTTTTACCTATGAGTTCCTTGTAATCCATTTTAAAAAAATTGGCGGCGGCCTCGTTGGCTCTTACAATGCACATGTTTTTATCTTGAATAGTAATGATGTCACTCATGGCATCAAAAGTCCTTTCCCATTCCGCTTTACTTTGGATCAAGGCCCTCTCTAAAGACTTACGAGTAGAAAT
Source organism: Pseudomonadota bacterium (assembly GCA_030671085.1). Lineage (GTDB taxonomy): Bacteria > Desulfobacterota > Desulfobulbia > Desulfobulbales > Desulfocapsaceae > Desulfocapsa. Next base: position 6,707 of record DAOVAI010000075.1, read on the forward strand.
ATCCAAGACACTAAATACGACACCGTTTGGCAAATAATCAAGGTTTACAGTGGTTGCACTCAGGTATACATCAATGATTGAGCCGTCCTTCCGTTGCCATTGTGTGTCCACAGAGCCAATACCGTACTTTTCTATTGAACCATATACTTCCTTGCCTGTTCGAATAAATTCCTCATCAGTTAGAAAGAGCCTCCGAGCACTCTGCCCTTTGAGCTCATCGTTGGAATACCCTGTAATGTCGGTAAATTTTTCGTTTATCCAATAAAATTCACGATCAATTGCCAGGTTGATGCCGATTAGTGCAGATTTAAAAATACTTTGTAAAAGCGATTCCTGTCTTTTTAGCTTTTTATACGATTCTTGTGATACTTTTTCAGCGTTCTTCGTATCTGTGACATTTTCAAAAGAAACACCGATACAATTATGGGGAAGGGAGAATGCCTTTACGGAAAACCATCCCTTAATCTCCTGATTGTCACCATAAAATATCGTCTCGATCTCAGCAGGTGTTTTTGATCGAACAACTTCAGCATATTGTTGGGGAATCCTTTGTTTGCGTAATTCAGGGAAATTCTCATCAAGAGTCTTGCCTATTAATTTTTCAGAAGGAATTCTCGTTAGCAATTCTGAAGCATTATTGGCATAGAGCATCCTTAACGTACGATCGTCTTCGAGATCTTCAAGATGATAGATATGAAGCCCATGTTGAATGTTGTCAATAATATCTAGAAACAGATCGCTTATATTTATTCGTGAATTCATACAGAATAACCAAGACGTATTGATTGCAAAATTGGATACTACAGAACATTGCTCGATGAACACAATTGACGAGAACCTGTGTGGATTCAGGGCAACTCAATCAGCCAGAGTAAAGTAAGAGTACCACCTCTCCGTCTCCCGCCAATATCAAATTTTATTTTAGAGAAAAGCAGGTGTGAAGTCAAACAGAACTGCCAAAGGCAAGGTTAATCTGTTGGTAGATAAATGGGAATTAAATATGTTTCCTGACTATATGTAATGGACAGACTGTTCGATTTGCTCTGAGCTCTTTACGAAACCATGCAAAATTGAGTTTGAACGACTACAAAGAATAGACTCGTAAGAACCAAATTCTAAGATGGCACCATAACAACAAAGGAGATAAAAAGGTTTTACTTGGCCTTCATGCGAGCAGGTATAAGAAGAGTGTTCGCAGCAAGAGCATCAGGAGAAGAAACAAGAAGGATCCCAGGAGCATGAGCCTGTTTGTCTGCAGGATATCCCTGGCCTCAACCGTACGGCCAGGATCTCCAATAAAAGGTTTGTTTACTGCTTTGCCAAAATAGTTGGAGACTCCGCCAAGCTGAATGCCAAGGGCTCCAGCCACTGCCGCTTCCGGGTGACCTGCATTAGGGCTTGCATGATTCATCCTGTGGCGTGCAAACACCCTGTATGCACCCTGCCAGTTAAGGCCCAGGAACAGTGCCGCAGGTACCAGGATAAGTCCGCTTATCCTGGCTGGAATAAAGTTGACCAGATCATCGAGACGGGCTGCGTACCTGCCAAACAGGAGGTAGCGATCATTCTTATATCCTATCATGGAGTCCATGGTGTTAATCGCCTTGTAGCCAATGGCTCCTAAGGCTGCCAGGAGTATGGGGTTAATTCCCGTCACCGGGGCAAACAATGACAAAAGAATAGCGAAAAAAAGCGGTGCTGTCACCCCGTCCACCATATTTTCGGCTACGGTCTCCACGCAGGCCCGAATAATTCCCGGCTTGTCAAGTGCAGCGGTATCTCTGCCCACAATACGTGAGACTGCCTTACGTGCTGAATCAAGGGAGTCGTCTGCCTGTAATGCGGAGTACACTTTCTTGGAGTGGAGCACAAGATCCTGTGCGGCAACAGAGGTGTAGAGGATAAATATTGCCAACCCCTGGGCCAGCAATGGGGAAAACAATGAGGCAATGGCCAGAAGAGATGCTGCCAGACTAAGGGTCAGAGTCAATACGGCAACAACCGTCACTCCGCCTGCCTGAAGCCGGGAGTTTACAAGGTGACGAAAAAGCACTTCACAGCGAGTACAGAAGAAACCAATAAGCCTCACCGGATGCGGAAACCAGCGAGGATCGCCGCAAAGAAGGTCGAAGAGCACTGCAGCCCAGATCTGTAATGCAAAGATAAAGTCCATGCCGGGAATTAGAGGCCAAGCAATTGGTAAACCCTGTCCATGTCCATTCCCTTGCGCACAACATCTGCCAAGCGGTCAAAGGCTGGCTCCAGGTTATAGGAACAAAGGGGACCACTGTAGGGAGCAAGTCCTTTTCGCTGTCTGACACTATCTATGAACCAGCGACGGAAGGGATCTGAATCAAAGATGCCGTGGAGATAGCTTCCCCAGATAAGCCCGTTCGCTGAGGCAGTGCCGCAGGAAGAATGATCCTCATAGGAAAAAAGAGGGCTCAGGTCGGTGCGGGTGAGTCCGTGATGAATCTCGTAGCCGACAACGGTTTGTCCAGAAGGAAGATGGGTCCCCTGCTTTCTCAACAGGGTCTTGTCCGGAGCCAGGTGGGTGTGCATGTTGATGAGACCAAGCCCCTGTATTTCGCTGTTTCTGGATTCAATTCCATGCGGGTCTTCAATGGCTGTGCCAAGCATCTGATAGCCGCCGCAGATACCGACCAGTTCGCAGCCCTGCTCTGCCATTTTCCGGATTTCAGCAGCCAGGCCAGACTCCAGAAGAGCCTGAAGATCACCAATCACATTTTTGGAGCCGGGCAAGATGATCACATCGGGTGCTCCAAGCTCAGCAGGCCCGGAAACAACTCGCAGATGGACATCCGGCTCTTCAATAAAGGGCTCAAGATCGGTGAAATTGGAGATATGAGGCAGGTTGATCAGTGCAATTTCTATATGGTCCTGATCCGGCCGGGTGCCCTGAAACAAGCCATCCTTGAAGGATACGGAGTCCTCTTCCGGGATACCGTGGTTGGCAAGATAAGGAATCACCCCTATGACTTCCTTACCGGTATGTCCGGCAACGTAGTCGTGGGCATCCTGGAGCAGCGAACTGTTTCCCCGAAAACGATTGACCAGAAATCCTGCCACCAGATTGCGTTCCCACTGGTTTAGAACCTCCATGGTGCCGACAAAGGAGGCATAGACCCCGCCTCTGTCAATGTCACCCACCAGGATCACTGGTGACTCGGCATAACGGGCCATGCGCATGTTGACGATATCATGGCGTTTGAGATTGACCTCACCTGGTGAACCGGCACCTTCCAGGACAATGGCCTGATAGTCTGCTGCCAGCTCATCATAGCAGCAACAGGCTTCCTGCATGGCCTTTTCCTTGTAAGCCACATACTCCATGACCTTCATATTGCCAATCGGCTTTCCACGAACAATCACCTGGCTGCCGGTGTCGGAGTTTGGCTTCAGGAGGACAGGATTCATACGCACATCCGGGTCCAGTCGAGCGGCCTGGGCCTGTACCACCTGGGCCCTGCCCATCTCCAGGCCATCATGGGTGACAAAGGAGTTGAGAGACATGTTCTGGGCCTTAAACGGTGCCACTCGCACCCCGTCCTGGAGCAGGATGCGACACAGGGCAGCGGTGAGAACCGATTTTCCGGCATTGGAGGAGGTTCCCTGGAACATGATGGCCGGTGTCTTCTTTGTTCTCTTCCACTTTCTTTTCTCTTTGCCGCTTGCAGGGAGAATTTCGGATAAGGCGTAAAGAAGCTGTTTATTTTCTTTGATGCTGCGTACAGCCACCCGAAAATAGCCCTTATCCAGGCCACGATAGTTAGCGCAGTCCCTGATCAGGATATTGCGTGCTTCCAGTTGCTCCTGTAAATCCCGGACCGTGCAATGCCCTCTCAGGCGAAGGAGCAGGTAATTGGCCTCAGAAGGAAAAACCTGAACATCTGCAAAGACGGACAAACCTTCCTGCAGGAACTTTCTGCAACGCGCACAATAGTGTTGTGACTGTTCTCTGTATTCCTGGTCCATGAGTCCACGCTGTCCAACCTTTTGGGCCAGGCTGTTCACTGTCCATGGGGGAAGCAGACGCTGGAGTTTATGGGCGACAGACGCAGGAAAGATGCCAAAGCCCAGGCGCAATCCAGGAATGGCGTAAAATTTGGTCAGAGAATGGAGGGTAAGGATATTAGGAGCAGCAGCGGCGACACTGCTGCCGCTTTCCACAAAATCGAGAAAGGCCTCGTCAATGAGAAAGAGGACCTGTGGATGGGCCACTGCCAGTCGAACAATGTCCCCTGCTTCTATACATTGCCCAGTGGGGTTATTTGGTGTTCCCAGGATAAGCAGATCTCCAGGCTGGAGCGCTTCGCTGACCTGCTCTGGATCCACCAAAAAATCCTTTTCCGCATCCAAGGTGAGCGAGTGAACCGGTATTCCGGCCAGCTCCATCACCTTGAGATAATCGATATAACAGGGAACAGGAATGACCGCTCTTTTACAGTCAAGGACACGGGGCAGATGGTAGAGAAGCTCAGTGGAACCGTTTGCCACCAGTACTGTATCAAAAGGAACCTGGTATCTTTCGCTTATAAGCCGCGCAAGTTCCGAGGCAGATGGGTCTGGGTAGTGGAGGATAGAGTCCAGTTCCCTGCTCAGACAGGGGCGAA
>DAOVAI010000137.1 GCA_030671085.1 Pseudomonadota bacterium
TGTTATCCTCAGCACTCTTCTTCTAACCACGACGAAAATACAAACGGCCTTGTTCGACAGTATTTTCCAAAGAAAAGCAGTTTTGCTGCCATCACAGCTGAAGATATAGATCTTGTGATGGAACGTTTAAATAGTCGTCCAAGAAAATGCTTGGGTTTTAAAACACCTAATGAATTGTTTTTCGGGACATAACCCGAGAGTTGCATTTGCAACTTGAATCAAGGAATATCATATAACTATTTTTACCCATTTTCATACCGTTACCATGCGAAGAAGACAACTCGGAGTTATTGACCATTGAACAGTTCCTTTCACATTATCCGATGAGGATGCTATACTAAAAGAGAGCAAGAGAAGGGTTGACGCAGGAACATTCTTCCCTGCTCCTCTTACACCGGTTCAGATAAGATTCCTTTAACTCGTGCCTGTCCACAAATGGTCTTTTTCTCCCAACTCTTCGTTACTCTCAAAATTTAATCCTCGGAATATCATATATATGCCTGCGGTTAAATTCATTGAGCGCCTCGATTTAGAAGAAAAAATCTCATTTCTGGACAGACACTAACTCAGTAGGAGAGATCCATGGCCACCTTTTCAAAAATCCTGATCCCCCTTGATTTTACCGAGTGTTCCGTCGCTGTTCTCCCCCATGCCAAGCTTATGGCTGAAAAATTTTCTGCAGACCTCTTCCTGCTCTATACCCTGGCAGGCCCTGAACAGTTCAAGGGACTGGCCTTTGAAGAAGACTGGTTTACCACCTATGGCAGGGTGTTGAAGAATGAGGCGGAACGAACTATGGAAAATTTTATTGAACAACATCTCCAGGATTGCAGACCTGCGGCAACGGCCATCAGAACAGGCGACACCGTGGAGGAAATCGTGGCCTACACAGATAAAAAGGGTATCGATCTCATCATCATGGGCAGTCACAGCTGTCACACTGCCGAGCGCCGCATCTACGGTTCTATTGCCGAGGCCGTGAGCCGGGATGCCGGGTGTCCAGTGATGATCATTCATCCCGACAGCCTTAAAGTCTAAAAACGAAACTGAATCGACAGCATGGCCATCCGATTACCTTACAGCAAGGGGGGCGACATTGAAATTCGCCCCACCAAGATCATAGCCCTGGGCCTCAACTACCTGGAGCATATCAAAGAAAGCGGTTCTGTTAACGTACAGAATTTCACCAACGAAATTCCCCAGGAGCCTGTACTCTTCCCTAAGACTCCCAATGTCCTTATTGGACCGGGGGAGACGATCATCCTGCCCAGAATTCTCCGGGAATATAATTTTCCGGACTGCCGTACCGACCATGAGGCAGAGCTGGCTATTATTATCCGAGACCGGGTGAAGGACCTGCCTGCCGAGGAGGTCTTCAACCACATCCTGGGGTTTACCTGTTTCAACGATGTCAGCCAGCGGAACCTGCAGCGCAGCGACAAATCCGGATGGTTCCGGGGAAAATCCCTGGACACCTTCGGCCCCATCGGTCCTGTGGTGGTGGCTCCGGACCAGATTGGCGACGTCCAGGCCCTGGATATTACCTGCCGTCTCAACGGCCAGGTTGTACAGCAGGGCAACACTGCCCAGATGATCTTCAAAATCCCGGAAATCGTCTCCTTTGTTTCCAGGAACTTTACCCTGGAACCCGGCGACATTCTCTCCACCGGTACACCAAGCGGTGTCGGCCCTCTTCAGGATGGGGACGTGGTGGAGGTGGAAATAGAAAATATTGGTGTCCTGCAAAATCCGGTACAACAGGAATAACCGGATTTCTCTTGCAAATCCCTTCCCTCTGTATTTACCTGCCCCTTGACAGAATTTTGCAGGGTCCAGTGTTGATAGATTCGTAACAAGTTGAGGCACCCTTGAATTTCGTAATGGCCAAGAAAAGTACCCGGAAACAGGGAGACAGCAAATGATCGAAAAACATGACAAAGAGGAAGGGTACTGCCGAATGCTCGGCCACTTTCTAACCTTTGAATATTGCCGGAGCACAAACAAAGGTCTTCCCTGCAGCCGAGTCCTTGACTGCTGGTTTGAGATCTTTCCAATACAGGATTTTATCAACAGAAACTACTCCGATGAAGAGCAGAAGAATATCTTTGAAGCGCCCAAATCTAAGGTACTGACCCTAACCGAAATCCTCGAACAGGCCCAGAAACGACTGCAGAAAAACAAATAATCAACCCAGTTGTTCCCTCATCTCCTCTCTTCCTTCCCTCATCTCCCCCCAACCAGCCATCATCCCCATCCGTTCCAGGGTTTTCATGGTATACTCCTTATCATGCACTAAATCCACATGGCGCACCTCAATAAGCATCCCTGTTTCTTGAATAGTGTCAAAGGATTCGATCACCTCCCTGGTGATTTCATTGTGGACCTTAGAAACCACAAGGAAATCATTACCAAAGGCTCTGAAGACCAGGCTCTTTGTGTACTTTTTCCGTAATTCTTCAGCAAATTTCTGCAGAAACTCATTTCCCTGTTCCCAGCCTTCCCTCTTGTTATACTCCTGTAAATTATCAGGATGCAGGGTGTTAATGCAGGTATACTCAAAACAATCCTGATTATTGTGGAGAATAACTCGCAGGTAATCCTCATTATAGAGCCCGGTCAATTTATCGTTGAAGAAATAAGCAAAACGCCGGCGCTCCATGTCCGTGACCGGCAGCTGGTTCACACTGGAACTGATGGCAACATCTTGTAGAACCTTGACAGCAGCGTCAACCACGGCTGGATGAAACTGGATACCCTTGAGGGAAGAGAGTTCATCCAAGGCTTCATTCAGCTCTTTTCTCGCTTTATAGATCCGGTTGGTGGTCATCGCATCAAATGCATCAGCCACGGACATGATCCTGGCAAAGGGGTTGATTTCATCTCCCTGTAGTCCTGCCGGATAGCCGTGACCATCATGCCGTTCATGATGCTGATGAATAACCTCAGCCAGCTCATGATACATCTTGACCGGGGAGAGCATCTCGAATCCGGCTGTGGCATGCAGTTTGATCAGATCATAGTCAGATTCGGTCAATTTTCCCGGTTTGAGCAGGACCGAGTCAGGAGTGGCAATCTTTCCAATATCATGAAGGATGGCAGCCTTTTGCAAGACCTCAATTTCATCCACGTCATACCCCATCTCCAGGGCGATGCGCTGACAGTAATGGGCAACCCGCAGGGTATGACCAGCCGTATAAGTATCTCGATGGTCGATCATGTTCACAAAGGAAAGAATGGTCTCCTCATAATTTTCCGTGCGCTCATTTTCCAACTGGATAACGGCCTGACGATGACCAAAGGCACTAATGGCAAAACCCAGATCACCGGCCAACTCTTCAAGCATGCTGATTTCTTCTCCTTCAAAGCCCTGCTTACGCCAGGTGTAAACAGTTAAGGCTCCGATGGGGTCGGAAAAATGATCCGGACGAAGGGGGAGTGCAATCACCCACTGCAGACCACTGATCAATTTTCCATTGTACATTGGGGTAATACCTGGTCCTTCAGATCTGTAGGGCTGAACCACAGTCATATTCTGGGTAAGGCACTGAGCTGTGGATGACCTGAAAAATGGGGTATCTGATTCTACAAGGCTAAGGGGCAGGGTCTCCAGCAAGTGATCACCGGCGGAAGAGAAGACCTGTGTGAGCTTTTCCTCAGAGAGCAGGCCAACATAGGCGAAATCATAATAGTTGTGGCGGCCAAGGCGGGAACAGGAATTCTCCAGTAATTTCTCCATAGTTGAAGAGGTAATCATCAGCTCATTGATATCGGCTACGATCTGAAGGATCTCACGAAGATAGACCTCCCTGCCCAGCAAGTTCTTAATCTCCTTGGTGCGGTCCTCTACCTTTATTTCAAGGCTCAGGTTGAGCTCGTCAACTTCTGCTTTTTTTTGACTGAGATCACGATTCAGGTGGAGGATATAGAGAGTAACCAGGGAAATAGCTATAATTACCAGGAGCAACAGAACGAACTGCGGCCAATATTTTTTTACGACATCTTTCAGGGTAAACCTGCCATACGTTTCATACGGACTGATCCGAAGGGCCAGGAGACAATCGTGAACAGATTGGTAGTTAAGGGGAATGGTCCAGCCCGCTATCTGACCGGAAACGGCCGCTGGATCTTGCTCACTCATCGCCATCAAGGCGGATGCAACAAGCCTGGAAAGCCGTTTGGGCGTGGTTGGGACTGCCGCCAGGGGCCATTCCGGATAGAGTTCTGTGCTGAGGAGAAAAGGAAATTCTCCACCCTGCTTTAGATTCAGGACCTTGAACTCGTCAAGATTGATCTTGCCTTCCTCTGCCATGCGTTCCAGGGTGTCAGTTCGGACCGTTCCCCCGTCCACCAAGCCATCACGCACACCATATACGACGGCATCATGGGTATGCCCGTACTCCAGACGAGAGAAGAAGGTAACTGGATCAATACTCTCTCTGTCGAATTCCCGCCAGGCCATGATCCAACCGCCAAAGGACATGGCATCCACAGCCATAAAGGATTTTCGTTTGAAATCTGTAAGTTCATTAATCTCGTGCCGATCAGCACGAGAGAAAATAACGCCGCCGAAAATCGTTGTCTGTTTCCCGGTCATATGCTGGTTGATCAGGGTGGCGATACGACTCACGCCATAACGTTTTTCCAGCTCCACATAAAAGGCAGAATTGGCAAGAACGAAATGGACTCGGGATTCCCGGACAGCGGAATGTATTTCATCAAACCCTAAGGAAACAACCTTGAAACGATATCCGGGGAGGGCAGCAGTAAGGTAGTCAGCAGTCGGTTGCCATTGCTGACTAACCCGCTCCGCCCCTCTCTTGGCAAGGACCCCGATCTTCACTGTCTGCTCCGTGCCTTGAATAGAGTGAAAAGGAATCAACGTGCAAAAAAGAACAACAATAAGGCGGACCACTACCAGCATACACAGACCTTTTCTTGAAAAAAAGTGTCAGGAGCGAGCGCATTGGGGCGACTCTCTTATATGTATAGTAGCAGAAAAAGGGCTTGTAGCAAAATAAGAAAAAGAATCCAGCAACTCTTGTACGAAAATTACTGGAGTGAGGGGCAGATATCCTGTGAAGGAAAAACCTTCTTTGCTGACTGTCTCATCCCTTGACAGATCACATTCCAGTATCAAAAGTTACCACATATTGCTATAATACTTTGTGGCAACAACCTTTTTCACTATTGCTATGTTAAGTTGCCCTTGGAGTCTCTAAAATCTGCAGGAGGTGAACTATGTGGTGGAGCGGACCTGGTTGGGACCATATGCACGGAGGATGGTGGTTCATGCCCTTTTTCGGGTTAATCTTTATGGTCATTTTTTTTATTTTTATCTCACGGTTTTTCAGTGGCAGAGGTTGCGGTGGTTTCGGCTTGGATCCCACCAAGCGGCAGAATGAAGTTTTAAAGGAATTGAAAGATGAAATAAGCCAACTACGCCGGGAAATAGATGAGCTGAAAAAGCCGCCAAGGCCCAATTAAAACCAGAAAAAACGAACAGGACGTCAACAATCTAACAAGATACAAGCTTGGAGTTTGAGGACTACTTGGATGAACAGGTAAAGATCATCCGGGAGAGACAAACGACAATCCAAGCCTCTTTCAGCCCCTCAGACACCCATCACCTAGGCGCATGACTGATCCTTCCCTAAAAATGTGGCCACCCAGTTTAAGCCACTGATATGATATGAAAATGAATGGCAAAAAAAGAGAAAAGCGACTTAACTCCGTGTCCACTATATTGGGGTAAGATCAGTCCTGAACCCAATAACTCTTGACTCACGTAAGCTTTTCCCGTATGCTGATCTGTCGCCTAGGCGATATCAATTGCTTTTTATCGTCGACCTCCCCACGCTGCGTATTCCCTCTGCTAGTCAGCTTGTTTACATGAGACAATCGGCAGGAGAATAATCACTCTCCGCTCACCTGCTGTCTTCGTCGATATAGTCGTTTTGCCAATGTTTGGTTATAACTACTGAGGAAATGAAACATGAAAAATCTGTCTAACCATGCCGACTTTGGACAAAAACAAGTACGTACGGCCCTGTTGTTGGCGGCAGGTACAGGAAGCCGCTTAGCTCCCCTAACAGATGAAATGCCCAAATGCCTCGTTCCAGTCAATGAAATATCTATTCTTGAACGGTTGCTTGCCACCCTACGTTCATACAACTTTAATAGATTGGTTATAGTTGTCGGACACCAAGCTGACTCTATCCGTAATTTTCTTGGAACCAGGGCCGGGGGCATGGATATTACCTATATAACCAGCCCGGTATACAAAACAACCAACAATATTTATTCGCTATGGCTGGCAAGCAAGGCAATAGATGAACCCTTTCTGCTGATTGAGAGTGATCTTGTTTTTGATCCGGAAATGCTTGAAAGTATGCTCCAGCCCGATCGAATCGCAGTCTCTAGATTGCAGCCCTGGATGAATGGCACCACGGTAACCATCAACAGCCACCAGAAGATTAATGCATTTCAAAAAGACGTCCAACAACCTGATGATAACCATTACAAAACCGTCAATATTTACAGCCTTTCCACCCAGACCTGGCAATTGGTTTGTGAAAGATTAGACCGCCATATTTCAAATAATATGGTGAATGGCTATTATGAAACAGTTTTTGCGGATATGGTCACAGAGGGCTGTCTCTCTTTTACGCCT
>DAOVAI010000172.1 GCA_030671085.1 Pseudomonadota bacterium
GCGGTAGTCGGTGAAGGCTTGGTGATGGGCAAATTCCTCTTTGCAGAAATTGAGATCTGTTTTGGATTTTCCTCCCTGCGCACCCAGGCTGAGGCAGGAGGTCAGAAAACCGGCATGGGGTTCTGTTGCCGCGGGCAGCGGGGAAGGGAGGGGAAGCAATCCTGCACGGCCGCAGACAAGGCAGGGCCTGTTAAAAGCTGCTTCCAGCCATGAGGTGGCTGATTGCGCCAGGCATGCGCTTCCATCGACATAGATGGGCAGAGTTTCCAGTGGGGCCGCAAGGGAAAGGGATATCAGGGTCTGTTTGACTGCCAGGGCAAGTTCGCGGAAGCTGTCGGCGCCATGTTCGGGCCTCTGGACACGAATTTCTCCGCTCTCTTCATCAAAGGTGAAGCCCGCTTTTTGTCCTGTATCAAAGACCAGCGGCCTGACCAGCTGCAGCCTGCCCGAGGAGACAAGAAAGAGAGCAGCGTTTTTCAACCTCAGGTCAAGGAAGATGAATTCCTCTGGAGGCTGTCCGTTTTCCTGGATACGGAAAAGAGTGGGGAGCGCGGAGAGGGTGATGATCTCGGGAAGGATCCCTGCACTCTGCAGTGCTGCATGCCACTCGGCCAGGATCCTCCGTTCGATCATGGCGGTAATGACTTCTGTTGCCTCTCCTTCACCGCTGTTGACCATGGCATCAATGAGCATGGTGCTGATGGGGCTTGGTATCTGTTCTTCCAATTCAAGAGGAAGGACCTTGTCAATGGATTTCCGGTCGGAAAAGGGCAGGAGAAGATTTCGGAAAGAGAAGAACGAGGCGCCTAAAGAGAAGAAACAGCGGCAATCAGCACAGTCCAGCCTGGCCGTAAGTTCATTGATCAGCTCCTCGGGCGACCTGCCTTGGGTTTCCAGCACAGCGGAGGCGAGGATGTCCTGATTTCTGTCATCATCGAGGATTGCTGCCGTCAGCAGATCACTGTGCAGGTCTATGGACAGGATTCGATGTGTCATTGCCTTACTTAGTATCCCATCTCAGGATGGCAATTGTTTCATCCCGGCGTTCAACCGTTGCCACAACTGTTTTCTGCTCTGTCCCGAAGCCGGCTGTTGACTCGATTGTGAAAAAATTGCTCACTGTTGTTACCATATCTTCTTGTATCGTAATATCGCCGGGAAAAGAAGGAACATTTTTATACCATCCCGTGGTGGCGAGCTGCTCCCTGTTGTTTTCATCTTCGCGATAGCTTGTCATGGCCTCCGCTGTCTCCTCATCCAGGCCAAGGTTCAGGGCCTGAAGAATAAGGGCGTCTGCACTGTTGATATTGATCTTGCCATCGGTTCCCAATGGTGTCAGCAGGGGGGCAAGGGGGGGACGTTCCTCTGTGCCGTAGAGGAGCTCGGAGGTAATACCCTTGACCAGGAGCAGTTCTTCAACAGATTCAACAGGGCCGTTTTTGCAGGAATAGGGAGGATCCAGGGAACGATAGTAACTCTCTTCAGCCCCATATTCTTCTTCTCCGTCTCCATCTCCGCTGTCCATCCAGTCTATCAGGGAATCAATGATGCCCCTGGCATCTCCGTCTTCAACAAGGAAGGGTTCTGCCCGTAGCAGGCGCCAGAGTATATTGCGAACATCGATCTCATGCTGTATCTGCTTTTTGGTGTCATCCTTGCTGCCCTTCTTTGCAACCTGGCCCTGCTTTTTGAGAAGGACCATGGAGTTGATTTGAAATTTGCAACCTTCATCGACAACAGCCACCTCCAGACTTCCCTGGTCAAAGAGAGTGGAAAGATCTTCCTCGATGAGCAGGGCCCAGGAGTCGTGAAGGGAGTCGAAATTGTTTTCCTCACGGTCCTTGAGGAGTATCTGCTCGGCCAGGGTGGTGCCGGTCCTGGCCATCTCTGTAAGCCTGACACTGTTTCGGAGGCTGGCGGAGATAACGTAGTCTTCACGCATCTCTCTGCTAAATTGCAGGGTAACGATTGCCAGCACACTCACCAGGCTGATCACAAGGAGCAGGGCCATGCCTCTGCGGTTGTTGATGAGCTGTTTGAGTATCATCTTGCGGCAGCAGGAAGGATCAGAGCTGTTTTAAACAGCGTTCCCTCCTCCCCATCCTGACCGTCTGCAAAGCGGAGAGTGATACTGATCAGCTCAGGGAGAGAAGAACCATCCATCGCTTCTCCTTCGTCTCCCCAGCTCTCCATGTCCTCGCCGTCCCTGTTTCGGTAATCAAAGGCCACCTCTTGCAGATTGTCGCAAAGCAGGAGGCCTGAATCCTCATTTTCCTCTTCCCCCTCAGCGTCTGCAAGGGCCGGCTGCTGTGAGCGAAAGAGCTGCAGTGTTCCCGTTTCAGGGTCTTCCTGGACCTGATAGCGGATAATGACATGACCTGCGAACGCTTGTCGGGGATGCAGACGTACATTGGCCGTGGAGGTGAAGTGCAGATTGTCGGCCCGGTATCCCTCTCTGGACTCCGTCGTTCCCTTGAATAGCATCTCTTCTCCGGGATAAAAGGATTCCAGATCTTCCTGGATCCGCTCCAGGGCTGTTCTTGCCTTGGAATAGACCTCTGCCTGGCCGCCTGCCCCGTTAATAATATGAAATGTGGCATTGTAAGAGGAATAGGCAAGCGCAATGACCACGGCGAATATGGCAATGGCCATCAGGACTTCAAGGAGAGTGAAGCCCTGTTTTGCAATGTTCATAGGCTCCCCTTCCAGTAACTGTCAAGACGGTAGCTGAAAAGCTTGTCCCCCCATGAGACCACCAGGATAAGGTGCAGCAGCTCGCCTTCAAGCTGCTGCAGGATTTCCGATTCTCCAAAAGCGGCATCTTCAACACTCAACTCCCATTGGAATCCTGGAAAATCATCTCCGAAATCTCCGTCTGCAGGAATGATTTCGTCTGCATACTGGATCTCTGCCAGCTGCATCCGGGCCAGGAGGGGAGCCTGGGTATTGAAACGGGTCTCAGTGGCCAGGGCAACGCTTGCGGACTGGGAGCCAAAAAGACTGGTCAAGGCAATGGCGAGGATGGCCATTGCAATCATTACTTCAAGGAGGGTAAAACCCGCTGTTTTGGTGGATATATCCCCTCCAGTGAACTCCATAAGATTCAGATATCCTTAGTCAAAAGTAACAGGTCCGTCAACGGCCTGGATGGTGTGGAGAAACGGGGAGATGAGCAGGCTGATACTCCTGTTTTCTCTGTCAACGAGGTGGATGACCGTTTTATCCATATAGCCTTGCCTGGAAATCCAGATACCATCTGCGACAGGGTCATGATCCTTGCCTGCACTTTCCTGTTGTATTGTCAGGATACGGACACCGGAAGGCAGGGTGATGGAAGGATGTGCGGCAGCTGTCACTTCTTCATCTCCGCTCGCCTTTTGATACCAGAGTTTTTGTTCAGCAGGATCAAGGAAAATTAAATAAGGATCCTGATTCATGACTGCCTTGCTGCGGGCACTCTTGACCAGTGAGATGACCTTTCGTGATCCGGCGGCCAGCTGATCCGTTACCAGGGAGCTTCTGAGGCTGGGAACGCTCAAGGCCAGACTGATAGAGATCAGCAGGCAGACGATGAGCAGTTCCAGGAGGGTGAATCCCTGGCAAGGAGAAGAATGAACAGCGAACATTGAACGTCGAAGGCCGAACGCCGAATAAAAAAAACGAATATTGCATTGTAAAGGGCTAAGCATAACAGATAGGAGGTTTGGCCTTACATAACAAGTTTGTCCTGTCCCTTTCATTCACCATTCGATGTCGGAGCCTGCCCTTCCCTGAACGTTTGATGTTCGATGTTCAACGCAGAGATTATTATTCGGTCTCCCAATTGTTGATATCCGCATCCTTGCCTTCACCGCCTGATTCTCCATCTGCGCCGTAAGAGATGATGTCAAAATCGGACTGGCTGCCGGGACTGAGGTAGGTATACTCATTTCCCCAGGGATCTTTGGGCACTTTGCCCTTTTTCATATACCCTCCTTCACGCCATTTGGGGGGGAGTTTTCCTACACTCGGTGCCTCCACCAGGGCCTGCATGCCCTGCTCTGTGCTTGGGTAGGCACCGTTGTCCAATCTGTAGGTCTCCAGAGCGGTCTCCAGGGCGCTGATCTGGACTGCAGCCATGGTTCGCTTGGCCTCTTCCGGATGGCCCATGATGCGGGGACCTACGTATCCGGCCAGGATGCCGATGATAACAAGGACGACCAGCAATTCGATAAGGGTGAACCCCTTATCGCTGGTCGATGAAATTTTTACTGAAATAACGGGTCGTTGTTGCATAGGGTGGATACTCATAGATACTCGGTTAATAAAAAAAATGGCAGTGCGCCTGGCACAAGTGAAGACATCAGGGGCTCCAGCTGACAAGGGAGCATATATTCGATTTAGGTTGTTTTCCCATGGGCAGTTCGTTTCTGGCGACCATAAATAAACTGGAGCAGTCCAAGGCAGAGGAAGAGCAAACAAAAAAGTTGTGCTGCAAAGGCAGGGTTCAGAATCAGAAAGCTGAGTCCTGTCACCGGAGTAATGGCTATGCGGACAGCACGTTGTGCCGCCGGGTACTCGGAGATCAATTGGGCCAGT
>DAOVAI010000016.1 GCA_030671085.1 Pseudomonadota bacterium
CAGTAGCAGGACCCACAGGTGGTAGGCAAGCGGCCGATTAAGATGTGTACAGGCTGCTGTGCCTTTTTTAATATTTCTCGCTTAACTCGCTTGAGTTCAGCTTGAAACTTGACCATGAAGTGGTAGAGAAAAAGTGGACACAACTTTAAAAAAACGGTTAGGGTCTGTGTCAGATTTGAACAACACTTTTTTCTTTAAAGAGGAGAATAGAACCGTGATTACTTATTTATACTGGTTTGCAATATTCGTTCTTGTCGGTGCGGTGCTTTACGGCATTGGTATGAAGGCACAGAACTGGAAGGTCGGTATCATCGTCGCATTGGTCATTTTGCTGGCAGGATGGGCGACCTATTTTTTTCGTCTGCAGCAGATTTTTGTCAAGCACTATGGCGGTGTTATGACTATCCGTGTCCCGGAGGGTCAGCATCATCTGGCGACGACTTGGAAGGATGATAACCTGTGGATTGAGAATTACGACCCCAAAACCAATACCTGTATTTTTAGCGAATATTCCAAGGGGAACATGCTCCAGGGCAAGGTGACCATAACGAATTGCAATCCGCTTATGCCTCAACAATGATAAACGGAAAACCGGCGGATATGCACAGCCAATGCCGTGCTGCCCTTCCATTCATGGAGCCTCTCCGCCAGTATCTCTGTCCGGCATGTCCCCGATCCAGGAAGACGCCGGTTTTGTTGACGTAACCTTGCTATATCGAAGGATTTGATAAACAGAATAGGTTTCACCTGAAACAGTAGCAGGATTAACCTGAGGTCAGGTTGATATAATCAGATCTTGGATGTGGCAATATTAACGCTTTGCCCCCTCTAATTGCATTTTTTATAAGCCAACACAATTGGATCATGCTCTGTAAATGGATGCCGCTGCTAAACTGTTATATCACAGTTAGTTATTCGCGGCACTCATCGGGCAATAGAAACAACTTCTTGTCATTAGTCAGTGATGGCTTGTTTAGCAAAGTTGTCACGGAAGTAGTTTCTTGGAATTTGTGGGTAATTTGAACAGGGAACCCTTCTAATATTTCAAGGAGACCGACAATATCGAATTGACGCAACAGGGGGTTGTTTTTAAAAACATCACTACGTTTTTGAGCGATATTTAATAGGGTACTAAAGCCAACTACTTCATCAGATACACAATAACTAACCATTGATTCTGTGAATTTTTGATTAAATTCCGTTACTACAAGAGGGGCAACCATTTGAAACAGTGCCAAATCAGCACCAAACATTATATGCTTCAGAGAGCAGTTATAATGGGCAATCTCTTTATGTTCAGTTGTTGTGAGTAGTTTCAGGCTACTGACTAATGCAATGCTTCTTTTTCTTAAATTTTCTTTTGTGTTAACTGGTTCATTTGTTTTATTGGAATTGAGCGGAAAGCCTACGCACGATCTATCTAACTTGTTGTATCTGTAAAGAGCATATTTGGCGTAATCTATATAGATAATTTCATTTGCGGATTCTATTTTTGAAATTTCAGAATTAACAGAATAGGTAATAGTGTCACTTTGTTCGTTGCCGTAGATATCACGAGTTACCTTGACAAAGTCCCACGTTAATTCCTGTGACTGAGCTTGACCATAAGCGCTCAAACTAAATAACAAAGTCATTAATAATGATATTGTTTTGCACTTCATAAAGTAGCATTATTTGTTAAACTAATAATTAGTTTTCATAAATATCAACTGTATTAATAAGCCATCTTTGGGCAATATATCCCTTCCCAAAGATGGCCTATGTTTGTTAGAATCTATAGCCTATGTTTAGGTAACCTGAAGTCTGTGTACTCTCCGATTCCTCATACTGTGTAAGCACAGGAAAACCATACATGGATACGGATTGATCGCCATCAACATCAATTTTTGTGTAATGAAAGCCGCCCTCTAGAAACCATGAAGAGGTGAAATTGTATGTTCCTGACACATCAAACATAATCGCATCACCATCCATATCACCTTGTGCAACCCTATCCCTTAACAGGTGATGGTCTTCATCTTCAGCATCTACCCAAGGTGAGTATGCAAAACTTCCTGACACAGTAAAATTAGGTGTGAGCTGAAAATCTGTACCGATAAGAAAATATGGCATCTTGTAGGTCATTTCATAAGTGATACCTACGCTACCGTCTCCATAGGAGACTCCCACAGGGGTACCCAAGTAATATATTGTCTCTTGAATTAGCTGACCATCATATTCAAATTTCTGGTATTGATAACCAAGTCCTGCGTAAAGATTCCAGGATTGACGCTGTAAAAATGCCCACTCAATATTTATATCCCAGATTAATGCGTCAAAGTCGGAGATATTGCTTTCGGAATATACATCGAGGTCTGATGGTGACGAGTATGGATCACCAGCTAAATAAAAAACTCCCCAATCAGAATCTTTCATAGGATCATCTGGATCACTGATATTTGTTTTCAGAACACCGTTAATACGCCACGAAGAACCAACATTTATTCCTGCATCAACTCTAGCTAACCAGATATCCAGAGGCCATTCAAGTTCACTGACAGGGAAATGAAGATTTGCGGAACTGCCATCAGCAAAGGTAACAACGCCACCTGTAGAGTAAGTTGTGTCACCTGACATTAACTCTGTGCCTATGGAAATATCAAACACACTGGATTTGTCAGAACTCTCAGAAGCATCACTCTGTACTGTTGATTCATTCTGAACTTCATCGGCAGCAAACACTGTGCCTGAACTAAGAAGTCCAATTACTAATCCAAGGGCTATTGCCTTACTTTTTCCTGCTTGTTTCATCTTGCTTTCTCCTTGAGTTGAATGAAGTGAATTTATTGCGTCTCCATAGACGCCATAGTCTCCTTGTGACTATTTTTGCAGGTATGAAAACGTAATTTTAGCATACCCGATCCGGTTTCAGTTACCCGTGGCTTTCCGTCCCTGCCTTGCGGTAGGTTTGGCTTTATCTAATTTTGAACACCCCTATCAAATCAATTGTATGTTAGATGGTTGCCCAAAGTCAATGCAACAGAGTAGCATTGCAACTAAAAATGGTTCAAGAGGAACCCAATAGCAAGGTTAACTAGTTGAGCAGATTTGTGATTTGAGATTTTTCCTGATTCTTCTCAGTGACAAAGAGAGAATTGGACGGGCCATAATTTGAGAGGTTAACATCGAAGGAGAACAGCAGGGTAAAGTTTGATAGCGAATAGAATTTCAGTATATTGGAATTGGCAATTCGATGTTATCAAACTGAGCTGCTCAAGGCTGATATCTGGTTTGAAAGTAGGGTCGAAAAGCTTCTGGCAGCATCTTTTTTACCCCGGCTGTACCCCTGCTGACAAGCCTCAATGAAGGGTTTAGTTTTCTTGTGTGGATAGAATGCCGAGAGACTCTACATAAGAGTCAATCTGGTTTTTCTGCTTGGGATTAAGGGGGGAAAATTGCACGCCACAGCGCCGGAGATGGGGCTTATTTACATTGAATGACTCGCCCATATCAAAATAATCGAATAGTCTATCGAAAATAATCCTAACCGGTACATCTACAATAAAGAAGTCTTCCCCGAATAAGTCAATTTTTCGTTCTTCTCCTATCCAGTTCTCATGCCCAAAAATAACACTATAGCTAAAAGCAAGTCCTTTTTCGCTTATATCCAACAGGCTATGTGACACAATCAAATTCAGGGAAACCAGTACTGCTCCACTGTCGGTTATTGTGAAACGAGGAGCGAGTCTTTGATCATGCTTTTTCATGTTATTTCTCCATGGTAAATCGACAGATATTTAAGGCGATCATTAGTTACCGGATATGAACATGATATGTACGGAGATTAACGTATTTTTAACGAAAAATATTATTCGATGTGTTTATGGTATAAAAAGCCGAGATACCTCATTTAAAAAGGTAACCCGGCTGACTTGTAAGCCCCGTGGCGGTTTTCCGTCTGCTTGAAACTTTGGTTAGATTTTTCTCTCCTAAACCAGAAAGCCGACAACCTAACTATTCTGCTTCTTCTGCTTCTCCCTCAGATGAAACATTCTTTGGCTTTTTGAAATCAGGAATTTGGTCATTATCAAAGCCACATTTTTTCTCATCAGCCAAGATCACCAGATGATTGTATCGCTGTCGAAGCGCATTAACTTCAATCTGCTCTGCCTTGCTAAAATCCATAAAGAACCACGGAACTATAAGAAAGACTCCTGTCACGCCAAGTGCCACATTCTTTCCTGTCTTCTCGGTTTTCGGAATAAGCCGTGAAATTTCGCTTTCTATGAATGCGATATCACTTTCAAGGGCCTTACAAGACTTCTTTCCGTCTCCGTACTGATGCACCATCACTGGTGCGGCAGCCCTGCCACCACAACCAGCAAGCATAAAACACAATAGAACCGTCACAATAAGTTTTTGCATTTTTTTCTCATCTAAGTATTCAAGAACTCTGAGTCCTAATTCTGCTATATTAAAACAAATAGTCGCTTCCTTTTCGCCATAGTTTGAAACTCCAAGGTGCAATATTCTATTTCTGGCCAGATTTTCTATATATTCTGATAACAAAGCAGCCTGTATGGAAATTACTTTCCACATATTGCTTGACGCTTCCTGGTTTCCAGTTGTTTCAATATTAAAGGCATAAAGTGGAAATCAGGAGTCTGCAACTAGTGTACTCCTTTGCTCATTCAACCACAGATGAAATGGTTTTTACAGGAGTTTGGGGGGAAAAGAATAAAGAGGATGCCACGCTATATAGCTAACAATGAAAATCGCGGAACGGATGGTACTATTCAATACAACCTTTGTGAGCATGGTACCCGGCGTTTAAAGCGTCCTGCACTGACCTAAACACCATGGTGCAGTTTTTACAGTTGTAGTGCTGGCAGGTCGAACCATGAAGAGTCTTACTTTTTACGTTGCCATGTTGCTATTTTCATTTAATCTATTTTCTATTCTATAAGGTAGTTACCACTTTCCCAATCATAAAGCCCATACCATCAACATTAAACCCATCATACATTGTACCAGATTCAATATCCATTTCCTGACCAGATAATACAGATAAAAAGTTTTTTAACTCTGAGTGGTTCTGAGCATGTTTATCTTCATCAGTTTCACTTGTTTTAAACTCATGGATAACCAGTACAGCAAGAGTAGAATTGTCAATCTTAGCCTGTAATATGGTTCCACAAAGAGCAGTCAGCAGTTGGTATCTGATATCCTTCCATTTGGACTTTTCTACAGGGACTTCAGGATCAACCATAGAGAGTAGCTGTTCTATGCGTTCTGGTACTCTGGTGGATTCACCTTTCTCTCTACGCTTGATGGCTTTATTGTAATATTCAAGAATCGTATCAGAACCAAATGGCTCGTCTGCTTTTGCTTCTATGGTTACTGTTACTTGCCCATCATTAATGTTGGCAATAAGGGCAAGATCATGGTTTCTACCTTCTCCACGTTCTGGCAGTGGTGTGACAAGTTCAGGGATGCCACTGGTGAACTCTATTCCTTTTAAATGGGTGTTGGAGTGGAGCAGGGATAGAAGTTCATCGGGTGGTTGTGGGTGGTCATTATTACGGAACCATGATCGGGCAAGTTCCATAGCACTTCTCCCGACTTTCCACTGGTAGTCTTTCTTTGGTCGAGTCCATTCTTGGTACTGTGTGATTGGTGATCCGTCTGGTTTTGTTAGTTTGAGCATTAATGCTTCTCAGAATGAATAATAGTCATTGGGATATGTGGGCAAAAGAGAGCGTTGATAATTTTGAAAAGAATCCAAAAAATTAGCAAAGGTAACATGATAACTTGAACTAAAAAAACACCAACGTATAGAAATGTCAGTTTTAAAAGGTTCTCTATGATACTACCACTATTATTGACCATGGTAGTTAGAGCATCTTTGAAATGGATTGTTTTTTGTTTGAGAAACGATGCACTATTCTCAATTGTTTTCATAAATCCTTCAGCTTCTGGAAGTGAAACATCCTTTAATTTGTTCAGGTCAGCAACCCCAAGAGCTAATTCTTTGTTGGCTTCTGCTATTTTGTCGTCAAAAAAATTGATTTGAAGAAACTCGTTTGCGATAGATGATATTGGCAGACAAAAACGTGCAATACCAATAATCAATAGAATACTCATGATCGTTTTCTGGATTCTTATAATTCTATCGTTTTGAAACCATAGAAGGATAGACAAAGCAAAGAGGAAAATAGCAAAAATGGGTGGTGCAAGAGTTAAGCTGAGTTCATATGTTAATTCTTGAACACCTAATGACGTTATTGCCATTACCAAGACATCAGATAAACGCTCTATCATATCATTAATAGGGTCTAAAACTTGTCCAGCGGCTAAAGATAATCCAACTCCAGCGGGTTCTAATTGTAAGCTCGACTCTTGTACAATTGACACAGAGGCATTGATTATTCGACATGTGGCATAAGATATTCCAGCCTTCGTTATCGACTCACTGAAATAGTTATCTGCTTTGGAATCTAATACTGGAAGTTGTAGTCCAGCAGAAACGAAAATTAAGACAGATAGTAATATTCCAACGCATGACTTGATTGCATTTTGTTTTAATAAATTATTTTTATTCAGCATGGATAGACCAAAGTTGTAATCGTGTTAAGAGTATAAAAAATAAGTACTTTTTACTTTGAGTTTGACAAGCAAAGTTCTACTACTATTGCAGGAGGGATCACTCAACGCACTGTTTGTGAGCGCGATAACCAGCCCTGACAGCATCATTCACTGATTTGAATACTACGGTGCAATTTTTACAATTATAGTGCTGACAGCCTGAAGCATGGAACACATGACTCTTCTTGTTTCCATGATATATCCCTGCACCAACAACAACATTATTAGATTTACCACCGCCACCATTCCTCTTTGCGTTACGCCACTCCCACGGTGGTTGAGGGTTCTTATCTTTCCATAGACCAATATCACGATCACGAGCCTGTTGCTCTATCCTTAACCAGTCATCACAGAACGATGCTTTACAATATTTCCTATACTGTCAAGCATAACCAGCACGAACAATTTCTTCATTAACATTAGTACCACTAACAAACACAACTCCAACAGAACGGCCATATCGATCCGTATTATAGATTTTAACTGATACCTGTTTTCCTGCGGTTAATGATGCTGTGAACTTCTTTGCCTTCTTTCCGTATGCTTGTCCCTTTTCTGGGGTGTCGATTCCATACAGTCTAATTTTGGTTTGTTGCTTATGGTTGTTTAGAATTGTGATTGTATCGCCATCGGCTACGGAGATGATTTTTCCTGTGATGGTTTTGGAGAATGAAAGAGTGGGGAATGTTAACAGAAAGAAAATAAGCAGAAGTATGTTTTTCATAGAGGGTTTTTGTTCATTTCATCTAACCACCATCTAACCAAACAAAAAAGGCACTCAGCCAAAAGGAGCTAAGTGCCTTAAATTGTTGGTGCCGGGACCAGGAATCGAACCAGGGACACACGGATTTTCAGTCTGTCGATTCTTTTCGTGACGTTGAGGATGTGACCTTGGATTTCGCTACCCGTGAGGTGGATTGGGGGGGGCGTCATCCTCGAAAGAAAAAAATGGTAGTTAGGGTTTTGACCATGCTTTTTGTCATCGAGGCTATCGGTGGCACTTTGCAGTTCCAATACAAGAAAATCTCCTTCTTAGTCGCCAATAATACTGTACGCTTAAAATCTCCAAGTGGGACAAAAAGTGGGACAAATTATATAAAAACAAAAAAGCACCTAGCTCGAAATGAGTTAGGTGCTAGATATTGCTGGTGGGCCGTCGGGGAGTCGAACCCCGGACCTGCTGATTAAGAGTCAGATGCTCTACCAATTGAGCTAACGGCCCTCTATTTCTGTATGAGGATATAATGCTGGGCAACTAATAGCACACGGCGAATCATCCGTCAAGCATGGCGAAAGCTAATACCTTGAATTCTGCTGCTGGCGTGGGCATCCCGGTTTACCCGCGGGTCAGTTTATCTTTTCCTTCTGCTGTTCAACATCCCCTGATCGATATTCGATATTCTCTTTTTTGATGTCACCTACCTGTAGTAAAGGTTGGGACTGCCCATGGTCATCAGGGACTTATGGAGATTACGACGGAAATCGCGGCGATCCCAGATGCCCTGGATATGTCCCCGTTTCAGGGCATTGCGGGCTGAATGGTAATCGGGCGGGATGTCGATACCCGTGGTCTCCCGAATAACACGATGTCCAGCAAAGCCGATACGACTGGAACGGATGGCAAATTGGTAAGGAGAGCAGCCGAGGAAACTTGCCACCGGCCCGGCGTAGGAGTTATTATCGTAAACAACGATGTAAAGTCCACCCGCATCAATATACTCACGTACCGCCATGGTACACTTGGGCATCTGCGTAACTCCAAGGGTTCCCTCCTGGATCCGGATGCCGCCGGTGGTGTGGACGTAGGAGAGCAGGGGACGTTTCTTGCGCCTGGCCAGTTCACAGGCCTGGACAAATTTTTCCCCCTCTGCCGATCCCACAGTACCTTGGCGGAAGTTCAAATAGAGCATGGACACGACGATCTTGATACCCATGATCTCGGCCTCAAAGGTAAGGTTCCCGGAGTTGCGCCCTGTCTTTTTCTTGGCCAATTTCAGTCGTTCGTCAAATCCTGTGTATCCCAGTGGATTTCCAGATGTGATATCTGTGTTGAAAAGCTGGACCGTGTCTGTGTCAAAGATATTATGCATGTACCACTTGTGTTCCAGAGGGAAGTGGTGACCGCAGGTCTCACAGACGCCGGCAAATTCACCGAACAGGTCAGGGACCCAGAGGTCTTTGCAGCCGTATTTTTTGCTGTTGGGGCAGGTAACGGTTCGGTCTTCATTGGCTAGGGGACTGGTATAGGTGTCGGTTAGTTCCAGGGGATCCTGAATAGTCTCTGAAACCAAAGCTGGTTTGTTATAGGTAATCCGTAACGGGGGTGTTTTTTTGTCCGCTGATTCCTTGGCAAAGAATTCTTTTACGGTATTCAGGGGAGTGGAGAGGCGTTTGAGCATCACAGAGCCCTCTCCTGATACTTCTTTGAATATCTTTTTGAATTGCTTATGAGAAGTCTTCACCACGTCGTAACGCAGGTTGTAGTAGATCTTTTCTTTCTTTTCCTGGAAGCGTTTGAGAAAAGACTCGGTGGGGGCAGGTTGTCCCCCAAAGCCAATCATACCCATATTCCGGTATTTTTTGGAACGGAGGGCCAGGAGTCTGCGTACCTCGTCAGGATTCAGGTCCCAGGGCACATCAATGGACAGATCTTTTCGTTCTGATTTTTTCTTCTTTCGCCTGTTCTCCCATTCACGGAAGGCCTTGAAACTTTTGGTGTTGAGGACCACCCTGTCTGTGGCCCGTGTGATCTCTGCTCGGAGCTGGGCAAAAAAGGCAAAGTCGTCGTGTCTTGCCCCAAGGGGTGGCTCCTTGACAATGGCATCAATGGTTCCCAAATCCCGGTTGTCTCTGGCTGTCAGTTTGAGGCGTTCCGCGCAGACCTCGATCAGCTCTTTGGGGACCTTTTGACCTTCACGGATCTTTCCTTCAATGGCTGCAGCACCTTCGGGAGAGATGACTGAGTAATAGCCATGGGAGCACATGAGGCGGAAGTCGGAGAGACCGATTGCTTCGGCCCCACCAGATCCTCCCTCTGAGATCATGGAGACAAGGGGCACCCGTAATTTAGTCATGCTGTAGATGTTGCGGGCAATCTGTTGGGCTGCTCCGGGGTATTCCTCAATGGGAAAGGAGCCGGGGGTGAAGATATAGAAATGGATGGGAATGCCTTCGGTCTCGGCAACCTTCATATAGCGGAGTGCTTTTTCGTTTCCTTCAGGCCGACAGGAACCGCCGTTACGGAATTCTTCACCGTGTCCTGTCTCCTGGCCAATGACCATAACCGTGGCCGTATAGGGTTTGTTCTTGATTCTTCGTACAATGGTGGCCTTGGCACAGACCATGGCCGGATCGATGTTGGCATCGTCCTGGCCGCCAAGCTCGGTGTAGTCCTCGTAGACGTTTTCCAGGATATCCTTGAGGCTGAAACGCTCAATGGTACGGACGATGCGCACCCGTTCCATGGGAGTCAGCTGCTCTTCGGCCCGTTCCTCCAGGAACTTGATGGATTCATCGAGCTTTCGGGTCTCTACCTGGAACTGCTCTTCGCTGTATTCGTAAGGGTTCTGCTTGAGATGAGTGCAGGTCTCCTGGAAACCAAAGAGATTTCCCCAGTTGGTGAAATCCTTGATCTGTATCAGGTAGTTGATGCGCTCCTCAATTTTCTGGAGCCCTTTTAATAATTCATTCATATGATAAATATTCCGGATCTGTGCTTAGAATGTCAGCAGCCGGCTGAGGTTATTTTTTAAATACGTCAGGTTAGTAATGATGGGACCACCCTGAGAGTCCTGGCCTTTGATGCTTACCTCGTCAACAAACTGATCAGCCCGTTTTTTTGCTTCATCCATGGTGTCTCCCCAAACCAGGGCCAGGGCCAGGTTGGGATCGTATTCACTGGGGATGGTGTAGGGTCTGTCAAAGGGGACATGGGAATAGACCACTGACCAGTCATGCTCGGGAAAGGTGAATTCGGTGATGGTGCCGATCCAGGGGGCAAAGCCGCGTTGGGTGTCCTCAGCCACAATACGCAGCTCAATGGAGGCACCTTTGAATTCCACACTGTTTTGTTTGTAGCCCACCTTTTCCCCCAGCGCCAGTCGGATCTGTTCCCGGATCAGGTTGGGATGTACACTGTCCAGGTAGCTGATACGGGCCGAGACATCGTTTTCCACCTGGATCCTGGTATTGACCTCCAGAAGATAGGGCTGCCCGGAACGGGAGACAATCCATTCCCAAGTGCCCACATTGTCGTAGCGAACATGGGCAGCCAGTTTCAGGGAATAGTCCACAATCTGGTCCAGGACTTTTTTCTCGTCAAAGTCATAGTCGAAACAGGATGCATGGAAGCCGGGAGCAGCCTCCACCCGTTTCTGGCGGCCTGTGGACTGGATGGTGCAGTTCCGGGAGCCAAAGTGGATCCGTTCGCCATGCTGGGAGCAGAGAAGCTGGACTTCCAGGTGATTGTAGTCTGTGAGACACTGTTCGATGAGCACCCCACCGTCGCCAAACTGGCGCTTGGCATAACTCTGCACCTGGCGATAGATACGGCGAAATTGTTCGATCTCAGTTACTTCTTCAATGCCCATGCCGCCACCTCCGGCAGCCGCTTTTACCAGGATCGAGGGGTTTTTTATGCCTTGGGCTCGCTGGTCATCCATGAGGTGCTGGGCAATTTCTTCAGCGTCCATCTCGTTGTAGATGGGGCTGTCTGTTCCTGGAATGGTAGGGATTTTCAGCTGGTTTGCCACTCGCTTGGTATTGATTTTATCACCAAGATTTTTAACGACCTCCCAGCTGGGTCCGATGAAGATGAGGGAGCGGTCACGGATGGTGGCCCGTCTGGCAAAACGAAAGTCTTCAGAGAAAAAACCATATCCCGGATGGATGGCTGTACACCAGGTGTGATCGGCCACCGCAAAGAGATCGTTGGGCTCTGTGTAGCTGGTAATGCGCCAGGCATTCTGGTCAGGACCGCTGGTGACGTTACGCTGAACGTGCTCCGAATCTTTGTCTGCATCGGTATAGACAACTACATAGTCAAGACCGAGATCTGTGCAGGCGTTCATGATGCGGATGGCGATTTCGCCCCGGTTTGCAATAAGTACCTTTCCTTCCAACTTGTTCCTCTTATCAAAAGACAGGTGCGAAAGAGAAGAGTGCTTTCTCTTTTGCACCTGAATATAATTCAAAAAAAATAGTAATATGGCAATTTTTCTGGCGACAACAATGAATAATCCCTACTATAGTCATAGGATAGCAATTAGAAAAGAGAAAATGTATTTTTGGGTCAGAACAGTGCCATGATATCACTCTTGGGCTGTTTGTAACCATCCTGAAAACTTGAAATATTTTCCTGGAAAAAATGACAAAAGAAAAAATAGACGCCCCTGCAACCACGAACGGAAAGAAGAGTTTTTTGCAGCGATTTGCTGCCCTTTTCCCCCTTGGACGTGCTCCGGAGACCACCGAAGACCTGGAGCATGAAATTCAGGAACTCCTGGAAGAGGGTGAAGAGCAGGGCTTGATATCCTCTCTTGAAGAGCGGATGATCAACTCCATATTCGATTTTCACGATACCCTGGCTGTGGAGGTGATGACCCCTTCCACCGAGATCATAAGTGCTGAGGAATCTACTCCTGTCAGTGATCTGGTGGATCTGGTCATTGAGAAGGGTTTTACCCGCATCCCCATTTATCGTGAGAATCCCGATACTATCATCGGTATGTTGCACGCCAAGGACCTGCTCAAGGTCTGTGCCCGGGGAGATGGTGAGACTGGAATTGCTGAGTTGTTGAATCTGCCCTATGTCATTGATGAGAGAAAACCCATTGTCGACCTGCTGCGTGAGTTTCAGAAACGGAAAGTCCACGTGGCTGTCGTTGCCGATGAGTTTGGGACTGTGCGCGGCCTGGTCACCTTGGAAGATATCCTTGAGGAGATCGTAGGCGAGATAGATGATGAGTCTGATGTGGTCAGAAACCTGCTCCAGGAGATCGATAAAGAAAGTGTTCAGGTGAAGGCCCAGGCCGACATCGAAGTGATTGAAGATCGATTTGGAGTAAGCATGCCCGATGGGACTTATGAATCCATCGGCGGTTTGGTTATCTTTCTTCTGGGCCGTCTTGCTGTGGCAGGCGACGAGGTGGATGTGGAGGGACTGCGTTTCACCGTAGTCAGTGCCACTAACCGTCAGGTCGATCTGATACGGGTTACCCGCTTGCCTATGGAAAAGGCTAAGGAGTGAAGGGATTGACGACCCGCACCAGAGTTTTAGCAGCGGGTGCCACGATCTTTCTCCTCTGGCTTGCACTTCCAGGTGGAGGCGGATTCTGGCCTCTGCTTGCTGTTGCCTGCGTCCCTCTGATTGTTTGTGTCTGCAGCGGAACCAGACGCCAGGCTTTAGGCCTGGGTTTTTTTGCCGGAACAGGCCACTTTCTTCTGCAACTCTACTGGATCGTTTTCGTTCTTGGCCAATACGGCGGACTCCCTCTGTTCCTGTCTGTCCCTGCACTACTGCTTCTTGCCTTCTATATGGCACTCTATGTCATGGTTTTTTCCCTGCTGGCCATGCTTTTTGTCCACCGTTTCCCTGCAAGTCTCAGTCTGTGGCTGTTGCCCTGTGCCTGGGTGGGCCTGGATTGGCTGCGCTCCTTCCTGTTCAGCGGATTTCCCTGGATGGATTTGGGCTACGGACTTGCTGGCGCAGCCGCATTGCTGCAGTCGGCCGATATCTGGGGGCATTACGGCATGACCTTTCTGATCGTGCTGGTCAACACCCTTCTGGCCCTCATGGTCATGAACAGAGGTGAAAACAAGGTGGCAACCAGGCTGGTGCTTCCAGTCACTCTCCTCCTGATTCTGGTGACTCTCTATTCCGTGACCCGCTGGCAGCAGCTGAAGGCAGGGGAGCCCGAACAAGAGGCCATGATTGTGGCCGTGGTTCAGGGCAATGTGGATCAGGGGCAGAAGTGGCTTCCGGCTAGGCAGCAGCAAACGGTCCTGGACTATATTGAACAGAGTCTCCACTTGATGGCTGCAACGGTCCGGCCGGAACTGGTGGTCTGGCCTGAGACGGCACTGCCCTTTTACCCTGTTGCCCATCCGCTCCTTGCTCCCATTCATCGCTTTGTCAGCCAGGAACAGGTGATGCTGTTGACCGGGGCACCCTGGTACCAGAAAGACAGTACGAGGCCTGGAAAGATGGAGTTTTTCAACAGCAGTCTGCTCTTTGATACCACGGGGGAGCTTGTTGCGCGGACATCCAAGACCCATCTGGTGCCCTTTGGCGAATACGTACCCTTAAAACGTTTTCTGCCATTTCTTGAACCCCTGGTGGAGGCGGTGGGGGATTTTAGTCCGGGAGAAATTCATGATCCCCCTGCTTGTCAGAAGGCGCAGATTGGGGTATTAGTCTGCTTTGAGTCCATCTTCCCGGATATTTCCAGGAAATGGGTGGATGCAGGGGCAACGCTTCTGGTAAATATGACCAACGATGCCTGGTACGGCCGCTCCAGCGCTCCGTATCAGAGTCTGACCATGACCCGTCTCCGGGCTGTGGAAACCAGGCGGACCCTGGTTCGAGCCGCGAATACCGGTTTTTCGGCATTTATCGATCCCTTGGGCCGACTGCAGCAGCTGTCCCCTCTCTTTGTCCCCTGGGGAGCCAGTGCTCAGGTGCCGCTCATGGAGGAACGGACTTTGTTCGTCCGTGGCGGCTACCTCTTTGCTCCGGTGTGTTTTGTCGCAACACTTCTAGGGGGAGCAGGACTCTTGCTGCGACGTGGAAGAAAGAGAGAGTAGGGTGGCACGAACGTGCAAGACCCAATACTATTACGATTTGAGAAGTTAGAATAAGATAAAGAACAATCGGAGTACTTGATATGTCAATTGATACAGGAGCCGCAGTTTCCAGGCAGAAACTGCAGGATCTGAAAGGCCGGATGCTGGCCTTGAAGGAGCATCTTTGACCTCGCCAGGCGAAAAGATGAATTGGAGCGTTTGGAACAACAGACTCTGATGCCCGGGTTCTGGGATGATGCGGCAACAGCCCAGAGGGTTCAGAAGGAACTGGGGCAGCTGCAGGACATCATCAAGAACTGGGAGAATGGCTGGGAAGAGCTGGAAGAGACCGAGCTCCTCCTGGAGATGGCGGTTGAGGAGAAAGAGACTGATATTGAAAACGAGGTGGCCCTGTCCCTGCCTGCCATGGAGGAGGAAATTGGGGTTGCTGAGCTCGAATGCATGTTTTCAGGCGAGCATGATGCCAGCAATGTGATCATCTCCATCCATGCCGGAGCCGGTGGCACTGAGGCGCAGGACTGGGTGAGCATCCTCCTGCGCATGTATCTGCGCTGGGCTGAAAACAAGGAGTTTAAGACGGATATTCTGGATCTGCAGCCCGGTGACGAGGCTGGAACTAAAAGCGTTACCATCATGATCAAAGGGCGCTTTGCCTACGGCTATATGCGCTCGGAGCTGGGAATACATCGCCTGGTGCGAATATCGCCCTTTGATGCCAGCGGTCGGCGTCATACCTCCTTTGCCTCGGTCATGGTCATGCCTGAACTCGATAGCAACATTGATGTGGAAATCGATGATAAAGATCTGCGTGTCGACACCTACCGGGCCAGTGGGGCCGGTGGGCAGCACGTCAATAAGACCGATTCAGCCATCCGTCTTACCCACATTCCCACCGGGGTCGTGGTCCAGTGCCAGAATGAACGCTCCCAGCACAGGAACAAGGATATGGCCATGAAGATGCTGGCCTCCCGCCTCTATGAATTGGAGAAGGAAAGACAGGCAGAACAGCAGGAGGGACTGCACGGAGACAAGAAGGATATCTCCTGGGGCAGCCAGATCCGTTCCTATGTCCTCCAGCCGTATCGTATGATCAAGGATCATCGGACAGAGGTGGAGAAGGGCAACGTGGACGCGGTGCTGGACGGTGGTCTTGACGACTTTATCAAGGCCTATCTGCTCTGGGCGAAGTAGTTTCAAGGCATCCTTAACAGTGGATAGTTGACAGTTGAAAGTTGATAGCTGCAAATTCAGCTGAGTGGGAGGAGATGCGCTATCACCTTGTCTAGTTGTGCAAAATGCGGGGCCTGTTCGACGGTCTGTCCGGTTTACCGGGTAAGCGGTAGAGAGGCCCATACCGCCAGGGGAAAACTCCATCTCATGGAGAGCATGGGGCTGATCGACTCCAGTCCTCTCTTTGTTAATATCTTTTCTGCCTGCCTGCTCTGCGGGGCCTGTGCCGCAATCTGTCCCCGGCAGATCACTATCAGCCGGGAACTGGTGGCTGCCCGCTCTACCTTTTCTGCCCTTGCCGGGCCGCACGGCTATGAAAAGTTCCTGGCCCGTAAACTGCTCGATCATCCTGCAAGCCTGAAAGGACTCCGTATCCTTGGACGGGCAGGAGAAAAGCTGCTGGGGAAGCATCTTCCCAGGGATTCCGGGCTTAGACTGCGGCTGGCCCTGTTTGAGGAAGAACCCTTTTTCTCCCCTGGGCAAGAGCAAAGTCCGCCTGTCTCGACTGGTGGAGAAAATCTCACCTGGTTTCCCGGCTGTGCCGCCCGCTATCTTTATCCTGATATTGTTCATTCCTGCCACTCCCTGATGGCCGATTTCGGCTTTTCCCTTGAACCCCCTGATGACCTTGCCTGCTGTGGCCTTGCGGCCTGGGCGGCTGGAGATGTGGAGGGTGCCAGAAAGAGCGGACGCAGGAACATTCAAGTCCTGGAAGCCACAGGGGGAGATATCCTGGTTTCCTGTGCCTCCTGTTTTACCCATCTGAAAAAATATCCGGAACTTTTTGCAGAGCAGGGAGAGTGGCAGCAGCGTGCTGAAAATATAGCTTCACGGCTGAAGGAGTTGAGTGCCTTTCTCGCAGGGAAGGAGAACAGGAGAAATAAAGGAAGGGAACAGGGCGAAAAAAAACTTCGCGTCTTTTATCATGATCCCTGTCATCTGCGTCACGGTTCTCCATCTCCTGATCAGGCGCGGCAGTTGCTGCAGGAAAGCGGCGGGGCAGATCTTCTGGACTTGCCAGGCGGCCCACGCTGCTGCGGCCAGGGAGGACTCTTTCATGTGGCTCACCCGAATCTTTCCACTCACATCCGCGATCAACTGGTGGCAGATGTCCTGGCCCTGCAGGCGGAGGTGGTTACCTCCACCTGTTCCGGCTGCCTCATGCAATGGCAACAGGGCTTGGCGGCCGCAGGGAGTAGGGTCAAGGTAATGCATCTTGCCCAGCTCCTGGAACGGTTAAGGACCTCAGAATAATCTTGTTGCCCCCTTCATCCGCCATCATTACCTATATTCCCCCTTGCAGAGAGCGGACAGGGCGTGTAAGAAAAGGGAATTCATTGCAAAGCTCACAGTTTTGGAATTTTACTGGACTTGAATTATGGTGTACACACCGGTTGTAGGGACTTCCATTCGGCGGCAGCTGGAAGAGAGAGAGGAGGAGATCCTTTCTCCCTATGCGGCCCTGAATAAGAATTCTGTGGGGCGCAGGCTCGTTGAGGAGGATGATGAATGCGATATCCGTATGCCCTTTCAGCGGGACAGAGATCGTATTACCCATTCCAAGACCTTTCGTCGTTTAAAGCACAAGACCCAGGTGTTTCTGGCCCCTGCCGGAGATCATTACCGAACCCGACTTACCCATGTTCTTGAGGTCTCTCAGATTGCCAGGACCATTGCTTCTGCCCTCTGTCTGAATGGTCCTTTGACCGAGGCCATTGCCCTGGGACATGACCTGGGCCACACCCCCTTTGGTCATGCCGGAGAGGCAACCCTGAACGAACTTCACCCAGGTGGCTTTCGTCATTATATTCACAGCCTGCGGGTGGTGGACTTCCTGGAAAACCGGGGCAGGGGGTTGAACCTCACCTTTGAGGTGCGTAATGGGATCGTCAAGCATTCCAAGGGGCGCAACGATATCTTTCCCCAGAATGAGTCGGAACTGCCTGAAACCCTGGAGGGTCAGGTGGTGCGTCTGGCCGATATTATTGCCTATGTCAACCATGACATGGACGATGCCCTGCGTGCCGGTATTCTGAAAGAAGGTGATCTGCCTGCAGACATTCGGGTCGTGGTGGGAGAACGTCATTCCAAACGGATCGGTGCCATGGTGCGGGACTTGATCATTGAGACCCTGGCGGCAGGAGACGGCAGGCTCCATCTCAGCAAAAAAATGCTGGGGGCAATCACGGATCTCAGGATGTTTCTCTATGAAAATGTGTACCGCTTCTATCGGGTGCATAATGAGTTTGAAAAGGCCCAGCGCGTTATCCGGGATCTCTATAGTTATTTTATGGAAAACGGACTTGGGCGTTTTAACGGCCGCTCCTGGAACTCTCTGGGACAGAAGTCCTGGACCAGTGAAGAGATGGCCCACCGTCGTGTCTGCGATTTTATTGCCGGCATGACGGATCGCTATGCCCTGCGTATTTATGAGCAGATTTTTCTGCCTAAGCCTTGGAATGCCACGGATTAGAAAGAGAAAAAAAGATGAACGTTCGATGTTCAATATGTATTTTGTAACCTAACGTTTAACCTAGAAAATCAAGTAGTTGTTTTATGAAAAATAGAGAGACTGACAAGACCCTGGCCAAGAGTTACGAATTTGACAATGTGGAAGAGAAATGGCTTCAGCGTTGGACGGACGAGGGTTGCTTTCGGGCAGCCATGGAAGAGGGTAAGCCCTCTTTTTCCGTTGTTATTCCTCCTCCCAATGTCACTGGTGTCCTTCATGTGGGACATGCCCTGAACAATACCATGCAGGATGTGCTGGTACGCTATCACCGCATGTGCGGGGATAATACCCTCTGGGTGCCTGGAACCGATCATGCAGGTATCGCCACCCAGAATGTGGTTGAGCGCCAGCTGGCCACCGAGGGCAAAGGGCGGCACGACCTGGGTCGTGATGCCTTTATTGAACGGGTATGGGACTGGCGCCAGGAAAAGGGCGGCACCATCATCAACCAGCTTAAGCGGTTGGGGGCTTCCTGTGACTGGGAGAGGGAACGCTTTACCATGGATGAGGGGCTGTCCACTGCCGTGCGTGAGGTCTTTGTCCGTCTCTACCGTGAGGGATTGATTTACAAGGGCGACTATATTGTCAACTGGTGCCCTCGCTGTCATACGGCCCTTGCCGATGATGAGGTGGAGCACAAAGACAAAAAGGGTAAGCTCTATCATATTCGCTATCCCTTTGCCGACGGTTCCGGTCATGTGGTAGTGGCCACCACCCGTCCGGAGACCATGCTGGGCGATACCGGTGTGGCCGTACATCCCGATGATGAACGCTACAGCCACCTGGCTGATGTGGGAATCAAACTTCCCCTCACCGACCGTACCATTCCAGTGGTCTTTGACCATCATGTGCAGAAGGACTTTGGCACCGGGGCCCTGAAGGTTACCCCGGCCCATGACCGCGATGACTATGAGATCGGTCTCCGTCATTCCCTGGAGATCATGAAGGTCATGGATGACTACGGGGTGATGAACGACAAGGCCGGAGCCTATGAAGGGCTTGACCGTTTTGACTGCCGGAAGAAGATCGTGGAAGATCTGGAGAGCCAGGGATTTCTTGAGAAGATAGAAGACTATGACCATGCCGTAGGCCAGTGTTACCGCTGTGCCACTGTGGTGGAACCCACCACCTCCCTGCAGTGGTTTGTCTCGGTTCGTCCCCTGGCTGACAAGGCGGTTGCTGCGGTGCGTGACGGGCGGATCAATATCTATCCCAAGACCTGGTATAATACCTTTTATTCCTGGATGGATAATATCCGTGACTGGTGTATTTCCCGGCAGATCTGGTGGGGCCACCGTATCCCGGCCTGGACCTGTAAGGACTGCGGAGAGTTGATGGTGGAATCTGTGGATCCTGATAGCTGCTCCAAATGCGGCTCTGTCAACCTGGAACAGGAAACCGATGTCCTGGACACCTGGTTCTCCTCGGCCCTCTGGCCATTTTCCACCATGGGCTGGCCGGAAAAGACAAAAGAACTGGAATTCTTTTATCCTACCTCAGTACTCATCACCTCCTTTGACATTCTCTTTTTCTGGGTGGCACGAATGATGATGATGGGCCTCCATTTCATGGATGAGGTGCCGTTTAAAGATGTCTACCTCCATGCCCTGGTGCGGGACAAGCATGGGAAGAAAATGTCCAAGTCCACCGGCAATGTTATCGACCCCCTGGAGATCATGGGACAGTACGGAACCGATGCCATGCGTTTTACCCTCACCGCCTTTGCCGCCCAGGGGCGCGAGATCAAGCTGGATGAGGAGAGGATCGAGGGATATCGCTATTTTATCAACAAGATCTGGAATGCGGCCCGCTTTGCCCTCATGCATGTGGAAGAGTGTGATGCGACTATTACCCGGGTGGTGGAGAAACATAAAGAGCTGCCCCTAGTTCATCAATGGATCCTGAGCCGTACCTCGAAGACCACGGCTGATGTACGCCGGGCCCTGGATGAGTACCGTTTCAACGATGCAGCCTCTGTGCTCTATCAGTTTGTCTGGCATGAATTCTGTGACTGGTATTTGGAATGGATCAAGGCTGATCTCTTCAGTAAGGACGAGGAAGTTCGGGATCAGGCAAGAGGCGTCCTGCTCCATGTCCTGGAGACCATTCTGAGACTCATCCATCCCATTACTCCCTTTGTCACCGAAGAGATCTGGAGTGTGCTTCCCGGCGATCGACCAGTGCTGATGACCAGCGACTATCCAGTGGCAATGGAAGAGTGGCAGAATGAGGAGGCGGAGAGCCAGGTGGAGCTGCTCATGGGAGTTATCACCGGGATTCGTAATATCCGTTCCGAGGCTGATGTCCATCCTTCAGCCAAAATCGATGCCTTTGTCCTCTGTGATAATCCGGAAAAGGCGAATCTCATCCGCTCCTTTAGCGCAGCGATTTCTTCCATGACCCGTCTTGAGTCCCTGACCGTTGAGGCGGAAGGGACAAAGCCAAACGATGCCGCCACCTATATCTACCAGGATATAGAGATGTATGTTCCCCTCAAGGGGCTGGTGGATGTGGACAGGGAGCGGGAAAAGCTGGGCCGTGAACGGAAGAAGATCGAGGTATCACTCAAACAGATCAACGGCAAGCTGGCCAACAAGAAATTCCTTGCCAATGCCCCTGCTGAAATTGTAGAAAAAGAACAGGGGAAAAAGGCGGAGCTTGAGGCCAAGCTGGCCAAGGTGGCGGACTCGGAAAGGAGGCTGGAGGAGATTGGATAGGTCTGAACTGCATCGTTTGCTCCGCTCCTTCCTCCGGGAAGATATCGGGCATGGCGATCTCAGCAGTGAGTCGCTTTTTACCCGGGGTGAGGAGGGGAGTGCCCGTCTTGTGGCCAGAGATCCTCTGGTGGCCGCCGGAGTCGAAAGCGTGGCTGGTGAGGTCTTTCGCCTGCAGAACCCGGAAATCCAGACAAGTGGAGCCGTGGCTGACGGGAGTATGGTTGCTGCAGGTGACAGCCTGCTCACGGTGAGCGGCTCCGTGGTTGATCTACTCAAGGCCGAGCGGGTGGCTCTCAACCTGCTGCAGCGTCTCTGCGGTATTGCAACGCTTACTGCGCAATTTGTGGAAAAGACGAAGCTCTATCCAGTTCGCATTACCGATACCCGAAAGACTACTCCGGGTCTGCGGATGCTGGAAAAATATGCGGTACGGGCAGGCGGCGGCTACAACCATCGTTTCAACCTCAGCGACGGGGTCCTGATTAAAGATAATCACATTGCTGCCTGCGGTTCTCTGACCAAAGCTGTGGAGATCCTGCGGGAGAACATCCCTCACACCATCCGCATCGAGGTGGAGACAGACACCCTGGATCAGGTTCGTGAATGTCTTAACTGCGGCGCAGATATTATCATGCTCGATAATATGGACCTGGAAAGCATGAAACAGGCAGTGGCCTTGATCGATGGCAGGGCGCTGATTGAAGCTTCCGGTGGAGTGAATCTGGAGACAGTGGCAGCCATAGCAGCCACTGGTGTGGATATCATCTCCATTGGCGCGCTTACCCATTCGGCCCCATCCTGTGATATCGGAATGGATTGGCAGACCTGATCGAATCGTGCTCAACAGTTCCATTTCGAGTGTGTTGCACGTTTATTGCACCTATCTGAATAGTTGCGAAATTTCTTGATTCTTTCGGGAAAAGTGTGCCATACTGACAGATGTGTAGTGAGTAAATGCCGACGCCATCTTTTTTCTGTAGCCAAAAAGATGAAGAGAATACCAGTCCAGAGAAAGGAACTAAATTATGCGTTGTCCTAAATGTGGTTATATCTCATTTGATCATATGGATACTTGTCTGAAGTGCAATAAAGACATTTCAAAAGGAGTTGAGGTCACAGGAACAACCTATCATGCAGTCGCGCCTTCGTTTCTCCGTGTGCCTGAAAAGAATGATGTTGAGGTGGATCCTCAGTTGCAGGAAGTTGAAGAGGGCGATTTTGAATTTATTGATCCGGATCTGGATGTCCTCAACAATGAAGATGAGGCCGATATCGCTATAGCAGAAGTGGTAGAGGAAGACGGGGGGATCGAATTTCAGCTTGAGGCCGATGAAGAGTTTGAGGGAGAAGGCTTTGATTTTGACATTGATGATGACGAGGACGAAGACGGTTTTGCTGTTTCCCCAGTGTCTGAGCAGGAGTCCCAGGCCTCCCTGTCTGTTCCCGATGAGTTGGCCGATATTTCCGATCTGGCACCTCCTGTAAGAGAGCGGGTCAGTCCTGCTGACTCCGGCAGTGGAATGGAGCTGTCCCTTGACGATGAGATGAGCCTTGATGACAGTCTGGATCTTGACGGTCTGGATCTTGATCTTGGCCTGGGCAGTGATAAGGGCGAAGCCGATGCAGCTGTTCAGTCGCTGTCCCTGGATGATATTGATCTGTCTGAAGCAGATCTTGGAGCCAAGAGTGATGAGCTGGGCGGGTTGAACATGGATCTGGATCTTGACGGATTGGACGAGAATTCCGATGCTGAAAAAGAAAAATCTGCCAGTAGCCTAGATGGTCTTTCCCTCTCTTTGGATTGATGGCTCAGTAAAAACGTTTATCTGCTTCATTGTTATAAATTCTCAGTTATTGCGGCGTATTTTATGTATATCTCATTCCAGCAAATTTGCTTGCCTCGCAGAAGAAGGTTTTTACTGAGCCTTCCCGGATTCGATTTTTAACGAGTCTCTCTTAGATTAGACTTTGAAAAGACAAAATCTGTTGACACCCAAGCGAATGTTGTGTAGATAGCACTGCACATAAGGTGCCGGGATAGCTCAGTCGGTAGAGCAACGGACTGAAAATCCGTGTGTCCCTGGTTCGATTCCTGGTCCCGGCACCAACAATTTCGCCCACTTAGCTACTTTTGCTGAGTGGGTGTTTTTGTTTGGGGTGACAATAGGGTGACATTGAGGCATGTCTTGCTTTGAAATGAA
>DAOVAI010000249.1 GCA_030671085.1 Pseudomonadota bacterium
TGAAGTGCCCAGTGATCCGGTGATCCAGTCGAGAATGAAGGCCATTGAGGAGCAAGGGGGCAATCCCTTTTTTCAGTTTCAGGTTCCCCGTGCCATCCTGACTCTCAGGCAGGGAGTAGGACGTCTCATGCGCTCGACCAGGGACCGGGGAGTTATCGGAATTATGGATATACGCCTGTATACAAAAAGCTATGGCCGAATGTTCCGGGCAAGTCTTCCCGCCTCACCGGTAGTACGGACCCTTGAAGAGGTCGAAGAGTTTTTTGCTAATGAGTGACAACAGAGGAC
The DNA here is from genome assembly GCA_030671085.1 of Pseudomonadota bacterium. Taxonomy (GTDB): domain Bacteria; phylum Desulfobacterota; class Desulfobulbia; order Desulfobulbales; family Desulfocapsaceae; genus Desulfocapsa. Next base: position 289 of record DAOVAI010000249.1, read on the forward strand.
TTTCCGGTATGACAGAGGAAACAGGGACAAATAATGCCAAAAAGCAGCTGATGGCGGCCATTGGGCCGGAGGTAGAAAAAATTGAAGGGGCCATGCGTCAGGACTTGCAGCTTGCCGCAGACCAGGCAGATCCCTTGCTGGTCGAGATTCTTGACTATGGCATTTTCAATGGCGGAAAACGTCTGCGCCCGCTGCTTGTTATTTTGGCAGCTCGTCTCTGCGGCCTGCAAGGCGATAAAATTTATGACCTGGCCATTGCCTTTGAATATCTCCATGCAGCCACCCTCTTTCACGATGATGTGATTGATCGGGCAGATACCCGTCGCGGAAAACCCTCTGTGAATAAGGCCTTTGGTGAAATAGCAGCCATCCTCGGTGGTGACTTTCTGCACTCCCGTTCCATGTTTCTCATCGGCTCCCATGGCGGGAGTGCAGCCCTTGAGATTTTTTGTCATGCAACAAATGCAATGGTAGATGGGGAGTTCCTGCAGCTGCGCAATGCCAGGAATTATAATCTCTCCGAGGAGGACTATTTTTCCGTGATCAGGGGGAAGACTGCCCTGCTCCTGGCTGCAACCTGTGAGGTCGGAGCGCTAGCCGCCGGGGCTACTCCTGAGCAGCAGCAGGCCTTGTCACGCTACGGACTGAATCTCGGTACTGCTTTTCAGATCGTTGATGATCTCCTTGATTACCAGGGAGATGCAAAACAGACCGGAAAGGCTGTAGGCAATGATTTTCAGGAGGAGAAGATGACCCTTCCGCTGATCACTGCAATGACTGCCGCCAACGCGGGAGATAAGAAGAGACTTCTTTTTCTCTTGGCAGATGATGAGGCACGTCAAACAGGATTTTCCGAGGCCTTTGCTCTCATTGAGAAATATAATGGATTTGGCTTGAGCCGCAGCCGGGCAGAGATCCTTGTTGCTGATGCTGTGGCTGGACTGGATATCTTTTCAGATGAATCTGTCGTACACCCAGTAAGGATTCTTCGTGGTTTGGCAGAGTATGTACTGACAAGGGAAAAATAGTGTTTGAGCGAACGCTTAAGTTGACTGCAACAGAGTAGATAGAGAGTGATGAGTCGCAGAATTAAGAGAAAAAAGAGGGTGGCCACCCGGAGAAGAAAAAAAAGCAGGAAGGGAAAACTCTTTACCACCAAACTGTTTTCCTTTCTGATCCTGTTCGGGCTCCTGCTCTTTTCCATGGCAGCCGCAGGCTATGTGATTTTTTTCAGGACCACTATTGCCCATGGTGCTGAGCAGGGGCAGGATGTGGCTGGGATTGTCTTTGAAGAACCGTATTCCTTCATCCCTGAGTTGCCTGCAGATATCCAGCCGGCGCAAGATTCCAGCCTGCCCATGGTGGCGATCATTATTGATGATATGGGATACCATGAGAAGATCGGCTCTGAACTTCTTGCCCTGCCCATGAACCTGACCTTTTCTTTTCTGGCCGCAGCCCCCTTTACCCGGGAACTTGAAGAGCAGGCCTTTCAGGCTGGCCGTATTATTCTTCTTCATCTGCCCATGGAGCCAAAGAGCAAAGATTGGGATCCGGGGCCAGGAGCCTTGCTGACCGGGCAAGATGCAAAGCAGCAGGAAATAATTTTCTACCAAAATATCCAAGCCGTACCCCATGCCGTAGGAGTCAATAATCACATGGGCTCTCTCTATACCGAAGATCGAGCTGCCATGGATGATCTGATGCAACTGCTTCGCAAACAGGGTCTGTTCTTCATAGATAGTTTTACCACGGCCGACAGCCAGGGCTTGGCTGCTGCCCGTGCTGCCAATGTTCCCACTGCCCGGCGTCATATCTTTCTTGATAATGTGCATTCACCGGATAGGGTCTGCAAGCAGCTGGAGAAACTCGTGTTGAGCGCTGAAGAAAAGGGTTGGGCCATAGGCATTGGCCATCCCAATGAGGCAACACTGAGTGCACTGACCACCTGTCGCGGCAGATTACTGGAGCGGGTCGACTTGGTGGGCGTGCAGGAATTGGTGATGAAGTTACCCAGGCCGTGAGTTGTCGGCCTGGAAAACAGAGTGTGGAGAAAAACAAAAAGCAGGAAAGGCTTGAGCCTTTCCTGCTTTTTTCGTTTTTACCTTCAGTCTCTATGTCTAAGTAGTAATGATCAGTGCTTGAATGAACGCTGGCCGGTAAACATCATGGCAACCTGCGGGTCTGCCTCATTACACGCCTCTATGGTATCAGAGTCACGCATGGATCCTCCAGCCTGGAGGATGGCTGTGACCCCCTGCTCAATACCCACGTCAGCACCGTCTCTGAACGGGAAGAAGGCATCTGAGATCATGACAGAGCCCGGAAGGTTTGCCCGGTCTTCCTGCACCTTGGCATCAATGGTCTCT
>DAOVAI010000139.1 GCA_030671085.1 Pseudomonadota bacterium
GTCAGGGGTCTTGGTCTTAAAATAGTGGGCCAGAGTTCCCCCGATGAGGCCGGAGCCTCCAATGAGAACACCCAAAAGCTTTTTTGAGGAAGGGTTGTTGTGTACCACGGAGTAGATGTGTTTGATTTTGGAAGATAAAGGTATCCCTCTTCATCGAATTATATAATATGCAATCTAGCATGAATTGTTTAGAAAAACATCTTTTTTGCTCCTCAGAGGCCAGAAAAATGAATGCGGCCTCAGGGCTGTTAAGCAGTAGCTCCTTTTTAGATGGCTCACTGAAGCAGGATGGAGGAGTCCATTTGCGGGTTGACGCTGTCCAGGAAATAAAATAGCCTTCATGGGATGATAAAGAGGAGAATAAAACAGATTCCGGCCGTGTCCCGGGCAGCAACCGGATTGGTTCCTTTTTGGGAGAAATGGCTGCAGGGGGGCACCGACCTTCTTTTTCCTCCCTCCTGTCCGGTCTGCGGAACAAGCCCTCTGCCTGCAGGACATGCCATCTGTCACCGCTGTCTGCAGGAGGTTTCTTTTATCCAGTCGCCTCTCTGTCTCAGCTGTGGTCGTGAAATGGGTGACTCTGCAGGCAGTGATCATCTTTGCGGGCCTTGTCTGCGTAAACCTCCGCCCTATTCTTCAGCACAAGGGCTTGCCCATTACCAGGAGCCGGTGAGTAGTCTTCTGCACAGGCTGAAATACCAGGGAGATACGTCGGTCCTGTCGGCCCTGCGGGAGATCATCGGGGGGTGGGATTCTCTTAGCTTACAAGAGCAGGACAGGATTATCCCGGTCCCCCTTCATGTCTCACGATTGCGCCAGCGCGGGTTTAATCAGTCCCTGGTCCTGGCAAAACTCATTTTTCCGAATCAGAGAGATCTCATCCAGATCGATACCCTGGCAAGGATTCGCCAGACCATTCCCCAGACCGGCCTCGACGGGATTGCCCGGAGGAAGAATCTGCACCAGGCTTTTATTGTGCGTTTTCCCGAACGGGTACGGGGAAGAAAGATTGTATTGGTGGATGATGTCTTTACTACTGGGACGACGGTTGCTGAATGCAGCAGAATGTTGCTGAGGGCTGGTGCTGCTGAAGTACGGGTTTTGACCTTGGCAAGGGTTCGGGAGTAGCGATTTTTGGTGTAGGGTCTGATGATTGCGGAATACAAAAAGCTTACAGTGCAGGTTAGCTTGGTCGGCAAGTTTTTTGTGAAAATCGGATGGGGTCAGGCGTGGGAAAGAGGAGGAGTTTTATTTTATTGTTTCTCTCTGCTATGGCCCATAAAAAAAATATAAAAAAAGAAATTTTCACCAAACCGACTGTACTCCTTGATATTGCACGACCCTTTGATACTTGTAGTGGGTTGTTTGAGTTTTTTTTCGTTTTTTTAAGTAATTTTGAGTTAAAGGAAAATGAAAATTTGTTAATAACTCCCCATGGCATGCACTAAGGTGTGAAGATAACAGAACATTGGTGAATGTTATCTGTTTTGCCCATGAATAAAGGGTCTTGAAAAAGCCTGTTCTGTAATCCCGCCTCTGTCGGGCGGTTTGGAATTGAGAAGATAAAATGTGGTACTGATGGGAAAATTTGGCAGAATCGGCTTTGACCGAAAAATGGAAATGGAGTTAATTCCTCTGCGTGAGTTGCGGTGGTGGATCACACCTCGTATCCCATCAAAAAAGAGAAGCAAGAACATCTGATTCTTCTTCCGTGTGGATTATTTCCGGTAGCATTAAGAATGCTTCATCGAAGCTTGTAAGGCCGAGTAATTGGCGATTCTGGCGTAATCTCGTTGTTTCAATTGGTGTGTCTAGGGGAAAGTATGGTCTGGGAAAAGGCAAAAACAGCATTGAAGGAGCGTCTCGGTGAGTCTATTTTTAATCTCTGGGTCGAGCCCCTTGAATGCGTTTATTCTGATGCTGAACAGATTAAGCTTGCCTGCCCTGATCGATTTTACCGTGCCCATCTGGATCGTAATCATCTTACAACAGTTCAGGAAACGGTTGATGAATTTTCCAGCAGTTCCTGCAAAGTAACTCTCTGTGACAAGGAAGCTGCAATTCTGCCAGCTGCAAGAAAAAAAGGTCAGCTTCGTTTGCCGTATATTCCAGAGAGAAGGTCTGTTGTCCGCTCCCTCCATCCGCGTTACACTTTTGATGCCTTCATGCTAGGTGAGTCTAATCTTCTTGCCCAGTCTGCCTGTAAGTCCTTGATCAATGGCGAGGATACTGTGGGGTCGTGTATCTATATAAATAGTTCAACCGGACTGGGCAAAAGCCACCTGACCCATGCCGTGGCTCATACGCTCCTTGCCGATTCACCGTCAATCAGACTTCGTTATGTGACTGCCCAGCAGTTTGCTTCGGAAATGGTGCGTGGTATCCAGACGGGATGTATGGATCAGTTTAAGTCCAGTTATCATGATCAGTGCGATTTTCTCCTCGTGGAGGATATCCACTCCCTGAAAGGAAAGAAAAAAACTCAGGAAGAGTTGAACGAACTGTTGGATTCTCTCATTAAAAGTGGCAAACGGGTAATTCTCACCGCCAATAACGCACCACGAGACCTGAAAGGAATCGATAATGAATTCCGCTCCCGCATGAGCGCAGGACTGGTTACCACCATTCAGGCCCCGGATCTTGCAACCCGCTACCGTATTGTGGAGAACAAGGCGGCTCAGGGTGGGCTGAATCTGGCAGAAGATGCCATTTCCTATATCAGTCAGCAGATTCAGGGCGATGTACGCCGTATTGAGTCAGCTCTTCTTTCCCTCAGTGCCAAGGCGTCTCTTGTCGGTGGTGCAGTGGAAATGGAGATGGTACGAGAAGTTGTGGCTGATATCGTTGGCCTCCCCAAAAATCTGACCACAGCTCTTATTGGTGAAGTAATCAGCCGTGAGTTTAACGTGAGTTACAAGGATCTGCAGTCACGCTCAAGAAAGAAAATAATCACCTTCCCCCGTCAGGTGGCCATGTATCTTGGCCGTAAGCATACTGAAGAATCTCTGGGGGATATCGGCAGGATCTTTAATCGAAATCATGCCACTGTCCTTCATGCCGTGAAGGTAGTCTCTGAACTTTGCAGACGTGATACCTCGGTACGCCGTCAAATTGAGATCCTTGATCGAAAAATGGTTGAGTTGTAAGTGTCAGCACCTTTTTAGTATCGGAATATTCAGCAGTACCTCCCTCTTCTCTTTGATCCTCTCGTAGAACACCCCGCCCTCTGGACGTGGATTCGTCCTATTTCTCTCCTTTTGTCCTGTTTTAATACTATTTTTGTCAGCCAGGTTGAAAAAGAAATTTTTATAGTTTCCCTTTTTTGTTGTGGATCTATGACGTTTCAATATGGCTTTGCATTGGTAAATCGGATATGATATTGCTTTTCCCATATAAGAGAGTGAGTTACTCCATAATAGAAGAAAATTGAGGAATTTTTATGACCAGCCAAGAGATTATTTACACCAAGATTGATGAAGCACCTGCCCTGGCATCTTGTTCGCTGTTGCCAATTTTACAAGGATTCACCAAAGGTTGCGGGTTTTCTTTGGTGGAAAAGGATATTTCCCTGGCTGGTCGTATTATTGCTAATTTTCCTGAGAACCTCACTGCTGAACAACAGATTGCCGATGATTTAAGTGAACTTGGTAAGCGTGCTAAAGAGCCTGCAACTAATATTATTAAATTGCCCAATATCAGTGCTTCTATCCCTCAATTAACAGAAGCGATTCAAGAGCTGCAGGATAAGGGGTACAACATCCCTGACTACCCTGCAAAACCACAAACTGATGAAGAAAAAGAATTTCACGCTCGTTATGCCAAGGTCCTTGGGAGTGCCGTAAATCCAGTGTTGCGTGAGGGAAACTCAGATCGTAGAGCTGCCGCTTCGGTGAAACGATTTGGTCAGAAGAATCCCCATCGAATGATGAAGCAGTGGCCTGATGTTTCAAAATGTCGTGTGAGTCATATGAGTGAAGGGGATTTCTATGGCAGTGAAAAGTCCACCACAGTGGCAGCCCCCTGTGATGCGCGAATTGAATGTGTGGCAGACGATGGTGCGGTGACCGTATTAAATGCTGAGATACCGCTGCTTGCAGGTGAAGTGATCGATGCTTCGGTTATGAATGTTCGCAGGTTACGTGATTTCTTTGCAGAGCAGATTAAGAGTGCCAAAAAGGATGGTGTACTTCTTTCCCTGCACCTGAAAGCCACCATGATGAAGGTCTCTGACCCCATCATGTTTGGTCATTGTGTCTCTGTATTTTATCAGGATGTCTTTGCTAAACATGGTGCACTGTTCGAGAAGCTAGGCGTCAATGTGAATAATGGCCTGGCAGATGTGTATGATCGCATTGCTTCATTACCTGACGCGCAAAGGGAAGAAATCGAAGCGGATATCATGGCAGTATATGAAAGCAACGGTGAGCTTGCCATGGTGGATTCCAGTAAGGGCATTACCAATCTCCATGTACCCAATAATATTATTATAGATGCCTCCATGCCTGTTGTGGTACGCGATGGTGGTCGTATGTGGGGGCCGGATGATAAACTCCATGATACCAATGCCATGATTCCTGACCGATGTTATGCTACTATTTATCAGGAGGTTGTGCTTGACTGTCAGAAGAATGGTTCCTTTGACCCCGCCACCATGGGGAGTGTCTCCAATGTTGGCCTCATGGCCCAGAAGGCTGAGGAGTATGGTTCCCATGATAAAACCTTTGAAGCCCCTGCAGATGGAATTATCCGTGTGGTTGATTCAGCAGGCACGACACTCCTTGAGCAGACAGTTGAAGAGGGTGATATCTTCAGGATGTGCCAGACAAAGGATGCGCCTATTCAAGACTGGGTAAAACTTGCAGTGAATCGCGCCCGTGCCGCTGGCGCACCAGCGTTGTTTTGGCTTGATCCAAAGCGTGGCCATGATGCTGAGATCATTGCCAAGGTAAATGAATACCTCCCAGGCCATGATATTGAGGGTCTTGATGTGCGTGTGGTGACCCCTGTGGATGGTATGCGGGAGTCCATCGCCCGCATACGCAAGGGTGATGATACTATTTCTGTGACCGGGAATGTTCTGCGTGATTATTTGACCGATCTCTTTCCTATTTTAGAGCTTGGAACGAGTGCCAAGATGTTATCCATTGTGCCCCTTATGAATGGTGGCGGCTTGTTTGAGACTGGAGCCGGCGGTTCAGCCCCCAAGCATGTTCAGCAATTTGTTGAGGAAGGACATTTACGCTGGGACTCTTTGGGCGAATTCTGTGCCATGGTGCCTTCTTTTGAACATGTTTATGCGACTTACAAGAATGATAAGGCCGCTCTTTTTGCTGAGACCCTGGACCAGGCCATTGGTGCTTTCCTGGAAATGGAGAAGTCTCCTTCCCGCAAAGTCAATGAACTGGATACCCGTGGCAGCCATTTTTATCTGGCACTTTGCTGGGCCAGAGCGTTAGCCGCTCAAACGAAAGATAGTGATTTACAGGCGAAGTTCACTGAAGTAGCCAAAGAGCTTGGTGATAATGAAGCCGTGATTATTGATGAAATGATTGATTGTCAGGGACAACCGGTTGATCTTGGTGGTTACTATCTGCCTGAGTCTGACAAGCTTTCCAGCGCCATGCGACCAAGTGCAACTTTTAATAAGATTATTGATGGATTGTAAGGTCTGCTGGATGTGATGATTGAGTGCTTGCGATTGTTTTACAGCTAATCTGGAAGGATTCCCCTTGATACTCGCGTATTATTTGCGGGTGTTAAGGGGTTTTTTGTTGAAGCAAAAAAAAGAGCACCCGTGTCCCTGGGTCCTTCGGACTTCCTTGCGCTCCTCGAAGCTGCCGGGAGTTTGAAAACTCGCTTCGCTCAGACAGTTCAAACTCCTCTGTCGGCATCTTCTGTGGTGCTCAGCCAAGGCCAATGGGAGGAAGTAAAAGCCCCTTTAAGGGGTCGTCAAGTCCGGATCCTCTGGGCCGAATTTTTATTCTGACTCCTGAATTCTAAATTCTCTATTCCGGTATAACTGAATTGTAGTTGTTCAGACTCAATCTGACATAATCCAATAATGGGGCTGAATCAAATCGAACAGTCTGCTCATTCTATTCAGGAAGAAGCTCAACCAGTGACTTGACAGGACTGGTGAAGCTTGCCACTGGATCAGTAATGAATTTCGTATTATGATATTACCATGCCTCCTTTTCCATATTTTCCACATAATATCGAATTGGCCCAACACAAGGAGAAACTATGAAAACCAACGAGGTATCTACATGTTTTTGTACAAACGATGTAGATGCATGCCGTGAATTTTATCAACATTATTTCTCCGCAAAGGCTGTTTTCGACTGTGGCTGGTATGTCAATCTATGCATCGGTGGAGATGGGCCAGCTATCCAGTTTATGCAACCGCAAGGTGATATGCTGACATTTAGTGGCGCAGGAGTCATGCTCAACT
>DAOVAI010000213.1 GCA_030671085.1 Pseudomonadota bacterium
TGATTTAATTGGTTTTTTTAAAAAAAAGAGGTGCCAGGCGAGGTTTTCTCTTTTACAAAAACCTTCTATTTTCTTCTAAACACTGCAAAAATACTGCAGTGTTTGCCTCGAACGTACAGGAGTCAGGCATGAACAAATCCGAATTAATTGAAGCCCTGTCCCGGGATATCGATGTTCCCCACAGGGAGGCTGCTGCCATCACCAACACCATTATCGAGACCATGACCGAGGCTCTGGCCCGAGGTGACAGTATTGAAATTCGTGGTTTTGGCAGCTTTGTCATAAAAAATTACGGGACCTACGAAGGACGCAATCCGAAAACCGGTGAAAAGATAAAGGTGAAGCCCAAAAAACTCCCCTTCTTTAAGGTAGGAAAAGACCTGCGGGAACAGGTCAACCTGAAACGGAAGAAATAAGCCGCGTCACCCTTCCTTTACGATCTCTCCCACCAAATCATATATCTGCGCCTCGGTGATTCGTACCTGTACGATGTCACCGGGGTTTGCAATACCGTCAGTGATATAGACACAGCCATCGATATCAGGCGCCTGATACACTGTCCGCCCCTCCAGCAGGAGATCCGTCTCCCTGCTTAGGCCCTCAACCAGCACAGGGAGCACCTGCCCCACATATTTCTGCAGTTTTTCACTGGAAATTTCTGCCTGCAGCTCCATCACGCTCTGCAGCCGTCCCTGCTTCACCTCTTCACTGCATTGGTCCTCAAAGTGCTCAGATGCTGAGCCCTCTTCATTGGTGTAGGTAAAGAGCCCCACATGGTCGATCTGATACTCTTTAAGAAAGGACTCAAGCTGCTGTATATCCCCTTCTGTTTCTCCGGGAAATCCGACCATCATGGTGGTGCGCAGGGCAATGTCAGGTACCGCCTCCCGGACCCGATCAATAACGTCGCAAAGAGTTTTATAATCATAATGCCGATTCATGCGCTTCAATATAGCATCAGAGACATGCTGGAAAGGGATGTCCATATAGGGCAGAAGACGAGATTCCGCTTGCATCAGATCAAGAAGCTCATCTGTAACACCTGATGGATACAGATACATCAATCGTATCCAGGGAACTGTGGTTTGTTTGAGCAACTGCCTGAGAAGAACAGGAAGCGTAATATCAGGACCAAGGTCATCCCCATAGGCAGTAAGATCCTGGGCAATGAGTGATATTTCTTTCACCCCAAGTTTTTCCAGCTGCCCCAGTTCCTGACAGAGATCCTGCACGGGCCTGCTCCGCAGGGGACCCCTGATAGAGGGAATCATACAATAGGAACAGCGATTGTTACACCCTTCTGTAATTTTCAAAGAACTGCGGAAAAAGGGTGTGGAAATCGTACGTGGCAGCGAGGCATCCATGAGAAAACGATCAGGACAGTACACTTTTTCTCGGGCCTGACCAGACGTGAGCTCTTGTAAAAGATTCGCAATATCTTTCACTCCTTCAGTGCCCACAAACAGGTCTACTTCTGGAAGTTCAAGCAGCAGTTTATCACCATAACGCTGGACCAGACAGCCTGTGACCACGAGATACTTACCAGGATATTTTTCTTTAATAGTGGCAAGCTCCAGGATTTCTTCCACGGCCTCTTCCACTGCCGCCTGAATAAAACCACAGGTATTAATAAGCAGGACATCTGCCTGGCCAGGATCTTCTGTCAGCTGCCAGCCTGCCTGTTGCAGAAGACCGAGCATGACTTCAGAATCCACGAGATTTTTGGGGCAGCCAAGGCTGACAAGATGGAAGGTGGACATGCTTAACTCTCCTATTCCTTTGCAAGTGTTTGCACAGAGTCAATGAGCATATTCATCTGCGATTGAGTCTTTTGTTTAAAGTCTCTGGTGGTGAAACCAGGTTTCCACTCCCTGTTCCAGAGTTCATCAGAAACAAGGAATTGAGCGGCAAAATCTATGCCCCTAAATGCGGCAACCGCACAGAGAGCAGAATATTCCATATCCACTCCGCCGATAGTGTACTTTTGCGCAAGCGTTTCCAGCATCCTTCTGGATTCACGATACGGTGCATCTGTCGACCAGATAGGACAAGTGGGGCTCCCTGCAAAAGCATTCTGCAGTTTTGACAAAAGAAGTGGAGAAGGCTGACACATATCATCCGTGGTGTAATACCTGGAAGTTCCTTCACCGCAGTACGCCGCTCCCCCAAGGAGAGCATCCCCCACTCTCAGCTTGGTATCAACTGCCCCGCACCAGCCACTCATTATCACGGTGGAAGCTCCCAAGGCAATCAATTTTTCCAGGGTCATTGCGGCCATTGGAGCACCAACAGCAGGGCCTGCAATAAAGAAATCATTTTTCTGGCTGATCACCAGGCCGGAATGAAAGAGAAACCTCCGCTTTCCCCCTTCACCAAGGAGGATGTCCAAAGCTGTCCGTGCCTCTGACGGATTCACGAAAAAAATCCCCACTGGAGGAATCTCCTTCTCCTTCCGCCCACGAACCGGGTGGATTATGATATCATCTGTATCTTTGTTCATCATCCTGCTCAATCTCTCCGGCGCACCCTACACCCTGGGTCATTACTCTTACCACTGTTTTTCTCTATTCTGCAAACGCAAAAAGGCTGCAGAAAACTCTGCAGCCTTTTTGCAACCTACAATCTATCCTTTGCTTAACACATGGACAGACCTGACTGATTCTGAATTAGCCTATCAAAGGATTGGCATAGAGCAGGATCAAGGAAACAACCAGTCCGTAAATAGCACAGGACTCAGCAAGGGCCATACCGAGGATCATGAATACCATCAGTTTGGGCTGTACTTCGGGATTGCGGGCAAGACCCATGGTGGCACCCTGTCCAACATTACCGATACCAATACCAGCACCGAGACCAGCAAGTCCAATTGAGAGTCCAGCGCCGATACAGACCAGTCCGAGCATTAATGCATTTGATTCCATTGTGTTTCTCCTTGTAAAATTATGTTGTTTGGCCTTCTTCCTACTATTTCAAAAAATCTTATTTCTTAATACGGCTGGCTCACGAAGGATCAGTGAGCGTGCTCGTTACTCTGTCCAAAGTAGACAACGGTAAGCAGAACAAAAACCATTGCCTGTACCAGGGATACCAGTACACCCAGGAGCATGATCGGCAGGGGTGCAAAATAGGCACCGGCCAGCATGAAGAGAATTCCGAGGAGGGTCTCTTTGGCCATGATGTTACCGAAAAGTCGAATGGAGAGTGACAGCAGACGAGCGATATTACTGATCAACTCAATGGGGAGCATCAGCGGGATAAGAACCGGAATGGGTCCGAGAAAATGTTTGATGTAGCCCATA
>DAOVAI010000246.1 GCA_030671085.1 Pseudomonadota bacterium
ACCATGACATCTATGCCCAGCGAAACTCTTTCACAACGAATCAGACTTCTGCCCCTGTTCCTTCTCTGTTTTCTCCTGACGCTCATTCCCTGTACGGCGAAAAGTGCTGAGCCCGATCTCTCCGGCCCCCCACCTGCATCCGGATCCCAGCGTTTTATCACCATTGACTTCGACAATGTGGACATCCTCCTCTTTATCAAATATATCAGTGAGCTCACTGGGAAAAACTTTATTATTGATAAAACTGTAAGAGGATCCGTCTCCATCATTTCGCCTACCAAGATCTCCGAGGCAGAAGCCTACCGAGTCTTTGAGTCGGTACTCGCTGTCAACGGATTCGCCACGGTCGAGGCCGGTGCCATGATCAAAATCATGCCCTTGGTCAGGGCCCGTACTGAAAATATCGAGACCCTGCGCCATGGTGAAGCATCAGACCCGGAAGACAGGATCGTCACCCAGCTCATCCCGCTCACCCACACCACTCCCGCTGAAATAAAAAAGGTACTGGCCCCCCTGGTCTCCAAGACCTCGGTGGTCATTGCCCACACCCAGTCCGGGATGCTGATTGTCACCGATACCCTCTCCAATATCCAAAAACTCCTGTCCATCATCGAGTCTATTGACGTGGCTTACAGCAGCGATGAACTGGAAGTTGTGCCTCTGGAAAATGCCACTGCTTCCACCTTGGCCAGCACCATCAACGCCACCTTCCTCCGTGCCGCTCCCAAAAAGGGAGCACGCACTTCCACCGGCGTGAAGGTGGTTCCCTATGATAGGATTAACGCCTTGATTATTTTGGCAGGGCCAGGCGACCTCCTCCGGGTCAAACGACTGGTTGCCATGCTCGACACCGTGCCTGAAAAAGATGAAGGCAATATCCAGGTGGTCTACCTCCAGCATGCAAATGCCAAAGAGCTGGCTGCTGTCCTCACCAGCCTCCCTGGCCAGCGAAGTGACAAGAAGGGCCCGAAAAAGGCCCCCAGCATCTCCACTGATGTCAAAATCATGCCGGATGAGGAGACCAACTCCCTTATCATTACGGCCTCCCGTTCCGAATTCAAGGTCCTGGAAAACGTGATCAAGAAACTGGATATCCCACGCCGCATGGTCTACATTGAGGCACTCATCATGGAGGTGGATACAGACACCAGTTTTGAGGTAGGAGTCAAATGGATCGGAACAGGATCCTTTGATGATAACACCGGTGCCCTGCTCGCCGGATGGGGCGGGAGCGATGGATTTTCCACAGACGGGGCCATCACCGCCAATACGGACGGTATCGTCTCCGTGGGTACAGGATTCACTATGGGAGTCCTGAAACAGGGAATAGAAATCGGGGGAATCCACTTCCCCAACATTGCCGCCGTACTCAAGGCCTATAAAAGCGATTCCAACATCAACATTATCGCCACCCCACAGATCCTGACCACGGATAACAAAGAGGCCAGGATCAGCGTGGGTGAAAACCGTCCCTACCTCACCAGGACTTCCGAGGAAACCTCCGGGACCGGCTATCAAAATTACGAATACAAAGACATTGCCACCACGCTGACCATCACCCCCCAGATCAACCAGGCCGACACCCTGCGTCTGGAAATCGCCACAGAGGTCAGCAAGCTCAATGCCAGCGCCTCCGAGGTCGACCGGCCGGTCACCTTCAAGCGGACTGCCAATACCACGGTCCTGGTCCAGGATGCCGAAACCATTGTCATCGGCGGCATCATCGGTCACGATGCAACGGAAGCGGAATGGAAAATCCCCCTGCTCGGCGACATACCCATTCTGGGATGGCTGTTCAAGACCCACAGTACCAACCACTTGAAGACCAACATGTTCATCTTTATCACCCCCCATATCATCAAAAATCCTGCTGATATTGCCAGGGTGACCCTGGTCAAGGAAGAGCAAATGGACAAAGTCATGCCCCAGGTCAAAGAACAGCTGCATCGGCAGGTCAACCTCGACCATGCCATGACCCTCTCCGACATAGGATTCCACAAGCTGCAGAAAAAGCAGTATGGAGAGGCAAAAAACTTTTTCAATGAGGCCCTGGATGTCAACCCTAACTCCCCGTATGCCCTGATGAACCTGGGTGTCATCTGCGAGGAAGAGGGGAAGATTCCTGAAGCCATAGAATACTACCAACGGGTCATCGACATGGGGGGGGACAGTGGAGGCGGCGAGACCAGGGGTTCAGGGCCTGCAGGCAAGAACCTGCAACAACTCTGCCGGGAAAACATTGAGCGGCTCATGCAGGAGAAAGATAGCTGGCCCTATCAGGAAGACAATGACATGTAAGCAAAAAAACAACTGACGATTCAGGCAACAAATGCAACAAGCTGCAAATTTTTTCATAGACAGGCTGGGTATCCCGACCGATGCTGTCCTCCAGGCCCTGGAGATCCAGAAGGATAAAGGAGGGGCACTGGTGCGGATTCTGGTACGTCAGAACGTGGTGGATGAAGTTGAACTGCTCCAGAAATCTGGCCAGGAACTGGCAATGGATTATTCCATCTCTCTGCCTCCCGAGATCCAGACCGACTTTACCGCCTCCATCCCCATTGCCTTTTTAAAAAAACATGTCATGGTACCGGTGGCCGTGGGTGATGACGCCTTTATTGCCATCAATGATCCTTTCAACTTTCAGGCCCTGGATGACCTGCGCCGCCTCCTGGGATGGGACGGCGTGCGACCAGTGCTCTGTCCCCAGGCGGCCATTATTTCG
>DAOVAI010000236.1 GCA_030671085.1 Pseudomonadota bacterium
TTGAGCTGCAGGAACTGCTGAAAGTAAAGGGGTTCTATTCCGGTGGTGTTGATGGCCGTCTCGGCTCTAATACCAAAAACGGAATCGTGAAATTTCAGACCCAGCAGGGGATAAAACCTGACGGCAGACCAACTCAAGAACTCATCCAGGCCCTTCGCCGCTGAAGAGAGAGAGGGAAAAGATTGAGAAGTGGATGTAATCACCTTTAAACTCATTGCCTTTGGCACAATTTTCTTCTTGTCCTTGCCGGTTTTTCGATCATGGCTCTGGTTGACATCTGGACATGAAAGGAAGGCAAGCAATAATCGAACCTATAGTATGTGAAAAAAATGCGTCGTAAACAGTGTCAAATTACAGATCCGGAACATATCTCGAGAATATTAAGCAGTTGTACCATCGGCCGCCTCGCAACTCTCGGTGCTGATGGATATCCCTATATCACTCCCGTGAATTTTGTCTGGTCG
Organism: Pseudomonadota bacterium; assembly: GCA_030671085.1. Lineage (GTDB taxonomy): Bacteria > Desulfobacterota > Desulfobulbia > Desulfobulbales > Desulfocapsaceae > Desulfocapsa. The sequence continues at coordinate 465 of DAOVAI010000236.1, forward strand.
CAGGAGGCAATCTATTTTCATACTGCTCCGGCAGGAGAAAAACTGGATAATATGCAGCGCGCTCCCAAGGTGTGCTTTGAGGTTGATATCCCGCTTTCCTACCTGGATCTCGGCAGCAATCCCCAGGCCAACCCCTGTCGTCTGCACCAGCTCTATCATTGTGTTATCATACGGGGAAATGCTGAACTGATTGAGGATCCAGAGGAAAAAGCAACAGCCCTCAACGCTCTGGTCCGGGCCCATGAACCGGAAGTCGACTTTCCTCCTCTTACTGCCAAGACTCCAGCTCTTGCTGCCTGCGCTGTGGTTAAAGTGCAGGCGGAACACATTTCAGCAAAGAGTGATCTGCTGCAGGGAAAAGATGCCAAGGTAGTTGCTGGGATCAGTAACTACCTTCTGAGCAGAGGGCAGGAGACAGATTTGCAGACGGTAAAGGCAATCGAATCAATGCAGAACAAAGATTAACCTTACATCCGATATTTCTTAATATGAAAGCGCAACTGCTGCAGATGATTCATTTACCGGGCTTGATGATATGTCTCTAACCGCGTGGTTTTCCCTGGCTACTATCTGTATCCTTGGCGCCATGTCACCAGGGCCGAGCCTGGCCGTTGTGCTGAAGAATACCCTTGTCGGCGGACGATCTGAAGGGGTGAAAACGGCCCTGGCCCACGGTTTCGGAGTCGGAATCTATGCCTTTGTCACGGCTGCCGGTCTGGCTGTCGTGATTACCGGCAGTCCTTCCCTGTTTACCATTATCCAGTGGCTGGGCGCCTTCTTTCTCGCCTACCTCGGGTTCAAGGCCTTATTCGGACACACTGGGATTGATGAGTCGATCCGGCCAGAAGCAGGTTCTGCTTCCCAGGTGAACGGACTCCGCTCCGGTTTTCTAACCGCCTTTCTTAACCCCAAACTGGCCATTTTCTTTGCTGCCCTTTTCAGTCAGTTCGTCTCTGTCCAGGCCGGGTTGGGAGAAAAGATGCTCATGGCCCTGACCGCCGCCACCATCGATGCCGGCTGGTATCTGCTTGTGGCCCTGGCCCTGTCTCATTCCAGAGTGCTTGGGACCCTGCGCAGCAAGGCTGTCATACTGGACAAGAGTTTTGGACTCCTCCTGGTGCTGCTGGCTGTTCGGGTGGTCACCCTGTAATGAGAAATGCGGATTAGAGAATCAGCTGTTCCCCGTCCTGTGCCAGTTTAAGTCCTTTGTTTGCAGCAAGAATTTTTTCCAGTGCAGCCTTTTCTGCTCGGGTCTCCCGAGCCAGATGGACCAGAGCCATCTGTTTGCAGTCACTTGCTTTCCAGAGCCTGATGCAGCCGGCAATGGAACCGTGGGTTTCCAGTTTCTCTTCCAGGCTAAAGGCCTCATGGACAATGAGGTCACATCCTTGCATCAACTGTTCTGTGTCTTCAGTAGCCTGACCATCACCACTGTAATAAATCGATTTGCTGCCTTGAGTAACTTTCAGACCGTAGGAGGGCTGGGAGTGGATGGCTTCAGCAGCCATGTATGTCAGTTCCTGATAGTGGAACGTTTTGCCAGGCTCCAGTCGGGTGAATCTGACAGGGAACTGGAGCCGTTCTTGAAAGTTGGGGTAGGCCAGCTCCATGGCTTCTCGGATTTTTTTCTCGGCTGGAACTGCGCTGATGATTTGCAGAGGCTCCTTTCGTCCCATCTCCCAGAGGCGCAGAAGCAGGAGCGGTACGCCAAAGAAGTGGTCGCCATGGAAATGAGAGATCCACAGGGTCTTGAGTTGTTCCGGGTCCTGGCAGTAACGGAAAAAGGCATGGGGAACCGTGAAGCCACAGTCCAGGAGATGCAAGTCTAAACCTGTTTCCAGGAGTAGGGAGGTGTTGGGGTGATTGGGGTCGCAGGCCTCCCCGGTGCCGAGAAAGGTGATTTTCATGGCAGGAGAGCAGGGAAATCGTGGCCTGTCACGACTTCCTGGATTTCATCTACCTGTATCACGAGAGAGGCAAAGAGAAAGGTCTCGAGTTGCAGGCACTTGTCAAAATTTTCGCTGATCAGGTCGTGGCGGCTGGCGTCATTGTTGCCGTAGCGCTCCAGGATATAGTCCAGTCGTTCTTCCAGGGAGACGATCTCTTCATGCCGTACCCGTTTGTCTGCATAATAGACCAGTTCCTTGGCCAGAAACAGACCACTTGCATAACGGTTGGGAGAGAATTCGGAGAGTATGACATGCTCCCGTACCACCTCGGCCACTTCCGGGTAGCCGAGCTCCAGACAGATATCTCTGCCCTGTCTGGCATGGTCGCATCGGTTTTCCAGGCATGGGGTCTTGGCAATATCATGGAGCAGGGCGCCAGTGAGGACCAGATCAGTCTCCGGCAGCATCGCATCAGGTGTGCTGGCATCTGCAAGTCCCTGGAGCAGGACATTTGCCCCCAGGGCCACCATCAGAGAATGGGCCCGGATGTT
>DAOVAI010000163.1 GCA_030671085.1 Pseudomonadota bacterium
GCAAGGGTCGGTTCATGGGTGGACTGAATACCGATCTCAAACTGAAATCGCCCCGGAGGAATAGTGGCCAGAAAAGCGAACATCTCCTCACTGAACCGGTCCGGAGCGATCTCGAAATGAAAAAGGGTATCAGCCTCATAGCTCAGAACAAGCTGCCACAGGGCCAAAGCCCGCTCCGGCAGGTCATTAAACGTCCGGTCAACAAAACGAAGGACCTTTGGCTGGTGCGCCATGACCTGGTCAAGCTCCCTGCCTACCTGATCCAACTCCTTATGGACAATTCCACTTTCTGCTGAAGAGAGACAATAGGTGCAGGAGAAGGGGCACCCCCTGGAACTTTCATAATAGATGTTCCGATTCTTCAGGTGACTGGTGAAATCCTCTTCTCGATAGGGTGAGGAAAAGCGTTTTTCAGCCATGTGAAAAAACGAACCGCCATACAAAGGGTCCAAGGATCCCTGGAGCAGATCGCTGTAAAAAGTCTTTTCCACTGCCTCCACTGCCCCGCGAACCACGGTGCAAACACCTTCCCCAGGAGTGTTGTCCCCCACCACCTCGGCCTGGGGCCCGCCCACCACCAGCAGACAGGAGGGTAACAGTGAGTGAAGGTCAGCAATCAATTCTTCCACACGATCCGAATTCCACACAGCTGCGGAAAAGAATATTGCATCAGGTCGATTCCGGCTCAGATGCAGGAGGACTTCATAATAGGGATCACGGATGGTCAGCTGCAGAATCTCAGTGGAGACTCCGGGACAATGCTCCTCCAACTCGTCACGTACGTGGAACAGAGCAAGGGAGGAGTGAGTAAAACGACCATTGATGGCAACAAGTTTGATATGCATAAGGTCTCAAACCGATCTTTGTATGGGGAAGAAAAAAATGATATGTTACAGTAATAATGACACTGATACGTGTTTACCTAGTGTCTGTCCATAAATGAGTTTTTTTCTTCTAAATCGAGGCGCTCGATGAATTTAACCGCAGGCATATGTTTGATATTCCGAGGATTAAATTTTGAGAGCAACGAAGAGTTAGGAGAAAAAGGCCATTTATGGACAGGCACTACCTAAGCAGACAGACTCTACCACATTCCTGTCCAAGGAGGAAGATGTGCACACAGCTTTTACCATCCGGTTTTCCGTCCTTTCCTCTCTCTTCTGGGGAATCCTGTTCTTTGCCACCCTCTGCTGCAGCAGCCTGACCATGGCTGCTCCGCCCCGATATCACCTTGATGTCACTTTTCAGCCCGAGCAACACCAGCTGCAGGCAAAGGCCAGCATTCATTTTCCTGCAGGGGAAGAATGGCAGCTGTTCACCCACGGACTCGATATCCACGAGATAATCGTTGAAGAGGAAGGAAAAACGCCCTTTGCGCTGCCGCTGCCTGAGCGTGACTCCATCCAGATGCATGCAGGCAGGAGAAGCCAGCAGGTCACCATCTCCTACTCCCTGCAAAGCCCACCAGGCTCCGGTGACAACCTGATCAGCCCCCGTGGCATTGTCCTCACCTCGGGCTGGCACCCCCTGCCACACCGAGACATGCTCTTTTCCCTCTCCGCCACCCTTCCTACCGGATTTCAGGGAATCTCTGAATCAGACACCCTGCCGCAAGAGCAGGAAGACGGCAAGATGGTCACCTCCTTTTCTCAGGCGGTGCGAACAATTCACCTGGCAGCCGGGCCTTACCAGGTAGTGAAAGAAGAGGTGCGGGCAGGGCTCACCCTCTCCACCTGGTTCTTCCCGGAAGACAGCTCATTAAGCCGGGAATACCTGGATGCGGCCAAGGCCTATCTTCTCCGCTACGAGAAGGAGATCGGTCTCTTTCCCTACAGCCACTATGCAATCGTGAGCAACCGCCTGCCCAGCGGTTTTGGCATGCCCACCTTTACCCTCCTGGGGCAGATGGTCCTGCGCCTGCCCTTTATCAAAGAGACCTCCCTGGGCCATGAGATCCTCCATTCCTGGTTCGGTAACAGTATTGAGGTGGCAGACGACTCCGGCAACTGGTGCGAGGGGCTGACCAGCTACCTTGCTGACTTCAGTTACGCAACAGACAGGAGGGAGGGAGCAGCCCATCGCAAGGCAAGCCTCATCAACTATCAGAGCTATGTCCATCCGGGCTCAGCCATTGCCCTCCAGGACTTCCGCTCTGCCAGTCACCAGCAGGCCATGGCCAAGGCGGTACGGGCTGTGGGCTATAATCGTGGCGCCATGCTCTTCCACCAGCTGCGGGGGCTTTTAGGCCCTGAACATTTTTTCCAGGGGCTCCGTCTTTTCGTTGCCACCTATCAGGGCAAAGCTGCTTCCTGGAGGGATATACAGAAGGCCTTTGAAGCAGCGTCTGGAAAAGAGTTGGACACATTTTTTGCTCAGCAACTGGCGAAAAAAGATCTGCCGGGATTTATTATCAGAGACATCCTCAGCGAGTCCAGGCAAGACAGTTCCCTCCTCCACTTTACCCTGGAACAGACCAGTGACCAGCCCTATTCCCTGCGTGTACCGATCCGGGTGACAACAGCCGCTGGGGAGAAGAAATTTGTCCGCGAGATCACGACTAAAAAGACGAAAATCAGCCTGTCCCTTCCCGACCCTCCCCTCTCCTTTGCCCTGGATTCCGACTATGACCTCTTCAGGACACTGACCCGGGAAGAACTGCCTCCGGTCTGGTCCCGCTTTCTCGGTGCTGAAAGCAAACTGCTGCTCCTGGAATCTGAGGAGACGGCAACAGCCCTTGCCCCCTTTATCCAATGGGCAGAGAAACAGGGCTGGTCCATTGCTGACAGGAAGTCCGTCACCAATCAGCAGCTTTCTGAACATTCAATTCTCTTTCTTGGTGCAGGTGGGACCTTATGGAACTCCCTCTTCGGGGAGTCGCCGCCGCAAGCAGAGGGCTTCCGCCTGTTCGTGCAGAATAATCCGCTGAATGCAAAGGAAGTATGTGTGCTCGTGAGCAGCGGCAGCGCAGAGGAAAGCGAGGCGGTTTTGCGCAAACTGAGCCATTATGGGAAATACTCTTCTCTCTCCTTTGTCCAGGGAAGGATCCAGGAAAAAAAGATCGCGGCCAGTGACAGGGGTGTCGACTCTGTGCTGGAAACCCTGCCCAGTGGCGGCCAAACCAAAGGTGTTGACAGCTTTGATCAGATCATCACAGAACTCAGCAAAAACCGCGTTATCTACCTTGGCGAGACCCACGACTCCCTGGCCGACCACCTCCTCCAGTTGCGGATCATCCAGGCACTGCAGAAAAAAGGGATCGACCTGGCCATTGCAATGGAGATGTTTCCGCAATCGAGCCAGCAGGCCTTGGATGAGTATGTCCTGGGCCAAACCGATATGGAGGAAGCAGCATTTCTCCGGGCCTCCCGCTGGTTTGATGTCTGGCGCCACGACTGGCGACTCTTCAGGCCCATCTTCAACTTCTGCCGTGGCCATAAAATTCCAGTCTATGGGGTCAACGTGGACAGGAAAATCGTGAAAAGCGTCTTTGCCAGCGGCAACACCGATGAGCTGACTCTGGAGCAGAAAGAGAGTATTGCCGGGAGCAGGGATCTTTCCCTGGGTGGCTATATCGAGCGTCTGCGCAGGGTGCACGGCTTTCATGCCCAATCCCCCCATGGCAAGGGAAAGGGACTTGCCGGTTTTGTACAGTCCCAGGCCATCTGGGATGAGAGCATGGCCGAAAACATTGTCCGCATCCTTGAAGATAGTCCCCATAAAACTGTGGTGGTCATTGCCGGCTCCCAGCATACCCGGAAGGATTCCGGCATCCCGCCACGGGTTCACCGACGTCTGGCCGTGGAACAGGCCTCAGTGCTGAACCTCTACATAGAGAATCCGCCCGCGGATCTTGAGCATCAGGCAGACTTCTTTTTCCTGGCCAAACCCCAATTTCTGGAAGCAAAAGGAAAGATTGGCGTCATGCTCAAGCCTGAGGAGGATAAGGAAGATCCCCGCCTGCAGATTGTCGGAATCAGTTCTACAGGCAAGGCCGCAGAGGCAGGGATCAAAGAAAATGACATCCTCCTTGCCGTGGAAGGGCAGCCGGTGAAAAACATGGAGGACATAGGTATTGTGATGATGGATTCCAGAGCAGGAGATACACTCCGAATCACAATAGAGCGGAAAAAAGAGGGGACAGATCCTGAGGAAAAAGAGTTCAGCGTTGAACTCTCCGACCTGAACAGGATGGCACCGCACCCCTAGTGTCTCGTCAACCCTGACTAGTGTCTGTCCATAAATGAGATCTTTTCTTCTAAATCGAGGCGCTCGATGAATTTAACCGCAGGCATATATATGATATTCCGAGGATTAAATTTTGAGAGCAACGAAGAGTTAGGAGAAAAAGGCCATTTATGGACACGCACAGACTAGCCCGGCGTACCGAGTGTTGAACTGCCTGCAGACTCCTGCGGTTTTCCCTGCTCCTCGTCCAGGATTTCTTTCATCTCCATGGCATGGTCAAAATCATGAATCTCCTTCTCACTGAGGAGCAGGTCTTTCAGGGCAAAGATCTGGAGACGGCAGGACTGGCTGAAGAGACGGTTGGCCATGAGCAGGGAGGCGATCTCCAGCTCATGAATGGTACCATCGCCAGCCCTCTTCATTATCGTCTGAATAAAGCGCTTATCCATTTGTTCGATGTGCACCAGGGTGCGCAGCAGGCTGCTGTACTGCTCCTGCAGATCCCCAAGTTCCAGAAAACGGTTGATGTCATGGTACAGTTCCAGCAGACGACGGCGAAACAGTTTGTACTGGCTATTCAGGTGTTCATTGTCTGAACCTTCAAACTCATCCAGATCATGTCTGAGCCCCTTGATGTTTTTGATGGAATTCATGATGTTGCGCGAGGCATAAATCATCCTTTCCAATTCCTTGGCCTCATCCTCTTCAAGCTGAGCCTTGAGGAGTTTTGCGTAAAACTCAATGATCTCTCCATGCAGAAGCTTCACGTTCTCATAAAAATTCGGGAGACTGCTGCGCCTGGCCAGATTTTTTTCAAAGGGCAGGTTGTGGTCAAAGACCAGTTTGTCATCAATCCTGAAGATCCTGAGACTGTAAAGCTGGCACTCCTCAAAGAGATGCAGAATCTCCTTCCGCAGGGAGGCGGTGGCCGCATCCGTTACTTCCGTAGGCGTATTTTGCAGATAGACAGTGAGGATCTCCCTGTGTTCGGGAAAGGTCCGGATCAGAAAACGGGCG
>DAOVAI010000111.1 GCA_030671085.1 Pseudomonadota bacterium
CTCGCCATGAAACAGGCAGACAAACCCTTTGATCTCAAGGTAATTGAATCCTGGCAGACTCAGACACAGTACATCACAGCGCTTGCCAACAAAATAAAAGAGACGGCGGCTGCTTTTTCCCCGGAAATCCCGCAGGTGGTATACAGCGCCCACAGCCTGCCGGTCTCCTTCATTGAAGCAGGTGACCCCTACGTCGATCACATCAAGGCAACCATCAGCAGCATTGAGCGACTGACAAAACTTCCGGGCAAGCTCTGTTTTCAGAGCCGCAGTGGTCCGGTGGAATGGTTGTCCCCTTCCACTCCCGAGATGCTGGACCAACTTGCCCAAGGGGGATGCAAGAATATTCTCATGGTCCCCATCAGTTTTGTCTCAGATCATGTGGAAACCCTGTACGAGATCAATATGCTCTATTCCGACCAGGCAAAGGAGCGAGGCATACACCTTGAGGCCAGTCCATCGCTCAACTGTGATCCGCTTTTTATAGAAGGGTTAAAAGAACTTGTCCTTGCAGAATCTGTATAACAGGGCCCTCAGAAAACAGGGTGAGCCAGACCCCACACTCTACCTGGCAAGGAGTGTGCTCAAAAGTCCGGTGCACTTTTCCCTCCGCCTCTCCTACTGGGACTCTGCAAGCAATACTTTCCGCACCTGCGAACTGGCTGACCTGGGGCTATCGCCTGACAGCTTCATCTGCTACCCAAATGATACCTCATTTCACCTTGACATAGACTTTGTCTACCGCATCTCCAAGCTCTGTGGTGGCGACAGGGAAACAGAACTGGAGCATCTCTTCTGGCCCTTTGTCGACCCCTCGGTGCAGCAGAAGATGGACCATTTTTTTCATCGGTCCAGTGCACAGGTCGGGTTTCAAGCAGGTAAAAAGCTGCTCTCCTTTGATGGCCGTCCTCCCCACTCCTTTGACCAACGCCGCCTCCACTTTCTCCGTTTCGGTGCCACTGACCAGGGGAGAGTCTTTCGTATGCCGCCCCGCCTGCAGGCAAAACTCCTGAACCGATCACGAGATGAACTGGAACAGTACTTTCTCGAGGAGGAAGGACGTCTTCGAGAGCATGAACTAAAATCCTATCTCTATGCAGCGCTTAACCTGCAGCAACACTTCAGTGAACCCTATGCCAGAAGTATCCCCCAGGCCCTTCCCCCTGAAAAGATCGACGAAGTCTTTCTCCAGGAACTCTGTCTGCTCAACGAGAACCGTGATTTCTGGCAGGAACGAACAGACTACAGCCGGTTGCCTGTCTATCTTATTCGCTACCTGATCCTCTTTTTTGACTCCAGCTTCCCTCGCAGCAACAGAGGATTTGAGCAGGCCCAAGAATTCATGGATGACCACCGGCAGTTTCGCTGGCCTGAGAGAAAAAACAGGGTGCACAAAGACGAAATCGCCACCATCTTTGAAGAGTCGGAAGAAACCCTGCGCGCGGCAGACAAAAAGGAGATCACCAGGCTCTATCGCCAGAAGGCCAAATCCCTGCACCCGGATAAGGGCGGTGATCATGAAACATTCGTCCGCCTCACCGAGGCCTATGAAGAATTGATGCGGGGGAAGAAATAGGGCGGGGAAAGAAAGACGAACGTCGACCATCGAACATTCAACGCTGAACATCGAGTAAAAAATCGGGCCCAGAGGACCTGGCCTGGATAGCCCCTTTAAGGGGCGATTTTACTTCTCCCATTGGCACTCGCTGAGCACCACAGAAGATGCCGACAAAGGAGTTTGAATTGTCTGAGCGAAGCGAGTTTTCAAACTCGCGGCAGATTCGAGGAGCGTAAGGAAGTCCAAAGGACCGAGTTACACGGGGGGCCCTTTCTTTTGCTTCGTTTTCTTTTACCCGTACGGGCACTCTTTTTAGTACCCCCTTGAAGGGTATAAAGTTCAGCAAAGAAAATGAAGAGGTACGTGCATTTCGTCCTTTTGACCAGCCAAACAAAAAACCCATCCCTTTTTATATCTATCCCTTGCTCGTCTTTTCCATCCCCTGACCGGTCTGAAAGCGGCGCATTCTCACATTCATCAGAATGCCCAGTGCCAGCAAGGTGGTGAGCAGGGAAGAACCGCCATAACTGACCAGAGGTAGGGGGATACCCACCACAGGAAGGAAGCCCAGGACCATAAGAAGGTTGATCACTGCCTGCCAGAAGATCAGCATCACCACGCCAAAGGAAAGAAAGACGCCGAAGCGATCACGAGCAGTCATGGCAACGTACAATCCCCAGAGCAGCATGGAAAAGTAAACGCCTAGAAAAAAGAGACTGCCGACAAATCCCCACTCCTCCCCCCAGACCGAAAAGGCAAAATCGGTATGCCGCTCCGGGAGAAAATGCAGGTGTCCCTGTGTGCCCTCCAGGTAGCCTTTGCCAAAGTTCCCGCCACTGCCCACGGCAATCTTTGACTGCAGAATCTGATACCCTTGCCCCATGGGGTCTTTTCCTGGATTAAGCAGGGTCTCAATCCGCCGTTTCTGATAGGGTTTCAAGAGGTAAAACCAGGCAAAGACAGTTGCCCCGCTGCCAAGAAGCATACCAACCCCATAGGTCTGCAGGCGCAGCCTGGCAAAGACTGTCATGGAAACAAAGATAATCCCCAGCATCAGGGCCGTACCCAGATCCGGCTGTTTCATGATCAGGAGAAAAGGAAGCATGGTCAGCAGAATCGGGGTCACCATATCCTTGAGACCATACCCACCTTCCACCTCTTTGCGCGAGTAGTAACTGGCAAGCGTTACAACCAGCATCAGCTTGGCAAGCTCTGAGGGCTGTAGCTTAAAAAAACCGAGATTAATCCAGCGCTGTGCCCCACCCGCGCTCTTTCCGGCAAAGAGGACCACCAGGAGAAGGATGATAATCAAGACATAGAAGGGGTAATTCCAGTACTGGAGCTCCCTGTAATCAAAACTCAAGAGAAAGAGGATGCCCATCATGCCCATGAGAAAGAGATAGCACTGCTTGATATAGGGAGGCATGCCCCAGGAAACAGGGGGGTAGGAAGCACTGTATAAATTCAGCAGGGCCATACCGCTCACAGCAAGAAGAAAGAGAAGCAGAATCCAGTCGAAATTGTGGAAACATCGTCTATCTACACGCAGCATAGGCCTCTCCATGTAAAGCTGCTTGCCTGTTGACCCCTGTCAAAAGAGGAACATCGAACGTCGAACCTCCAGCGTTCAACACTCAAGGTCGAATCAAAACACGAATAATGCGTGCTGAAAATAGAACAACATCTCCTTTTCTTGCTCATATGGTGATCGTCTCCCCAGTTTTCTCATTCAACTTTCGATGTCGGAGTCTGACGCTTACCTGAACGCTCGATGTTCGATGTTCATCAGTTACTGTCATCATTCCTCATTCTTTTGCTCGGCCTCTGCTGCTGCCTGCGCCAACCGCTCTTCAAAATATTTTACCAGCACTGCCCTGGCCACCGGTCCGGCCCCTGATCCGCCGTGCAGACCATGCTCCACCAGTACTGTGACTGCGATTTCAGGATCGTCTGCCGGAGCATAACAGGTAAACCAGGCATGATCTCGATATTTATAGGGAATATCTTCTTCCTTCAAATGCTTATACTGGGCCAGCCGGACGACCTGGGCTGTCCCGGTTTTGCCGCCGATGCTTATCCCCTCTATACGTACTTTTCTCGCCGTTCCCCGTTTTCCCTGGACCACCTCCACCATCCCTTTACGGATTTCCTCCAGGTGCCTTTTTTCACCTTTCAACTCTTCGACCACCACCGGTTCAAACTGCTCCAGGACCTTCCCATCCGGATCAGTGACTTTTTCTATAAGCTGGGGCAGGAATTGTTTTCCTCCGTTGGCAATCGTTGCTGTCATCAGGCAAATCTGAAGGGGAGTCACCAGGTTAAATCCCTGGCCGATGGCAATGGACAGCGTCTCTCCTTCCTGCCACTTGCGACCACGATTTTTCTTCTTCCACTCCTTGGTCGGGGTGAGCCCGCTTTTTTCATATTCCAGTTCTATGCCGGACCGATGCCCCAAACCGAACTTATTGGCAAATTCCGCCAGCTTGTCAACACCCACTCGTAATCCCACCTGATAAAAATAGACATCACAGGATTCAGAAATAGCCCGCTTCAAGTTTACGGCACCATGGCCGCTTCGCTTCCAGCAATGATAACGCCTGTTGCCAAAGGAGTAATGACCGGGGCAATAGAGAACAGTGTCCCGATCTATCACACCCGTTGCAAGCCCGGCCATGGCCGTGATCATCTTATAAGTCGATCCGGGTGGATACATGGCCTGCACAACCTTGTTGATCAACGGGTGTTTCGGGTTCTCCAGCAGTGCATTCCAATTTTTGTGGGAGATCCCTCCCACAAAGTGTTCCAGAGGGAGTACTGGGTTTGAGGCCACCACCAGCACACGACCGGTCTTCACCTCCATGGCCACGACAGCCCCCGCCTTCTCTCCAGCGCTCATCAGGTCTTCAGCCACCTTCTGCAAGTCAACATCAAGGGTCAACTGGATATCATTTCCCGGCAGCGGTTCCACATCTTTCAGCAGCTGCTGCTCAAACCCCTTGGCATTGACCTCTGTATAGTTGGTCCCTTTTTCACCACGCAGATCCTGCTCCCGTAATCGCTCAAGTCCCATCTTACCGATGAGGTCCCCCCCGCTATAGAGATCAGAATCGCGTGTTTCCAACTCCTTACGGCTAATTTCACCAAGGTAGCCGATGGCATGGGCGGCAAGGTCACCGTAATGATACACCCGGGCCGGAATCGTCTCTATACGGATACCGGGAAATTCCTGGTTATGATTTTCCACATAGGCCAAGGTTTCCCAGTTTACATCTTCCAGCAGCCGAATGGGGATATGACGTGGTTTGTGTTCAACCTCCCGAATCTTCTCCCAGAGCTGGGAAATATCAACATCCAGCACAGTCGCTAATTTTTTCAGCAGCTTATCGACATCGTTTGAATCTGCCCGTACAAGGACCACATTAAAAGAAGGGCGATTAGTGACCATCTCACGACCTGCTCTATCCTGAATCGCCCCCCGAGGTGCGACAATATCACTCATCCGCACCCTGTTATTGTCAGCACGATTTTTATATTCCTCTCCCTTATGGATCTGCAGGAACCAGAGTCTAGAAAAAATAAGAAGGGCGAAACAGAGGATGAGTACTCCAACGGCAACAAGCCTGCGTTTCAATGAGTCCAGAGCTGCATCATCATGCTCGCTCAGCTCTTCGAGATTTTTATATCCAGACCACTTCATCCCTGCCCCTTCAGCGAAACCGGTTTCCGGAACGCCGCTTCACGGACCTTACGACCAGACGGCGATGAGATAATTTTTCGTACAGCCAGTTTAAAAAAACGAAACAGGGAATAGAGGCGACAAACAGAATAAAGGTGTCCTGTAAAACTTTTGACCAGGACCAGGGAGGAAGGGCACCGGGTTGTGCCAGAGAAAAAAAGAAATAAAAAAGACACTGCACAACAAAATAACTCAGCCCCACCAGGGGAATCTGATAGGCAGTTTCCTTGACTGGACTGTTCTGGCTGAGAAATTTTACGATTGCAAACAGCAGGAGTGCAAGGAGAAGATAGGTGCCGAGAAAAACCCCTGAGACCACGTCCATCAGCCATCCAAGGAGGAAGGCAAGCAAGAGTCCACGAAACCAGTCAAATCTATAGGCCGTAAAAACCAGCAGGATAAAAACCAGATCCGGCCTGCCCAGCCAGTTGGGGAAAATTTGTAAAAAACTGGTCTCTGCGACAAGCAGAAAAACACCCAACAGGAGAAAACTCAGGGTCACCATACTCTTCACTCTCCCTGGGAAACAGAAGATCGACTCATTTCATCGATACGCAACTGTTCTTCCGACAGATTAATAAAAAGCGATTCCAAACGAGCAAAATCAACTGCCGGTTTTACTTCAATTTCCTGAAACATCCCCCGACGCTTGGCATAGATACGGGAGACGGTTCCAAGAGTGATTCCAGAGGGAAAGACGCCGCCGATTCCGGCAGTGACGATCTTATCTCCAACACTGACATCACCATTCTTGAGAACATAGTGGAGGACATATCCCGCTTCCCCGGCACCTTTCAAGATCCCCCGCACCCTGCTTTTCTGGACAATGGCATCAATGGCACTGCTGGGTGCGTTGGCCAGGAGAATCTTGGAATAATTATCGGCAACCTGTACCACCTGGCCGACCACGCCTCGTGAGGTGCGTGCAACCATCCCCACCACTACTCCATCATCCCCACCCCGATCAACGATCAGGGTCTGAAACCAGAAAGATGGGTCCTTGCCAACCACCCGCGCCATAAGAGCCGGAAAAGGTTCTCGTTTCTTAAATTCCAGCTCATTCTGGAGATAGCGGTTCAGTGAATAGGCTTCGCGGTATTCATCAAGCAGGGCATGGTAGGTGTCAAGTTCCAGTCTCAGCCGCTCATTTTCTTCCTGAACCCTCCACAGAGCGACATACTTATCTCTAAAACGAACACTCCCCAAAGAGAGCTGAGTGAAGAGGCTCTGTACCGGTCCCAGAGCTTCCATGCTCAGTTGATGAAAAACACCGAAGCGCCCTCCCACACTGGAACCAAGGAGAATCAGGACGAGAACGACAAGCAGGGAAAAGAGCAGAAAAATACGGACGAATGCAAAACGAGGCGTGTTTTTTCTGTCGCTATTCTTTTTTCTCACGATCTGGTTCTCATCGATCACCGCACTCTGGTCGCTGTGACACAAAAATACAGTGGCAGGTCAAGTCGCTCTGTTTTCCTGCACAGTGAATTGGATCCTGTGCCCCAGCCACTTTCAGCAGCCGTGTCAGCCAAGTCCCCGGAAGTATTACACGATGGTTACTTCTCTTAAGATATCAAGATTATCAAGGGCCTGTCCGGAACCCAGCACCACTGATGACAGGGGATCGTCGGCCACAATAATCGGCATCCCGGTCTCGTCCTTGAGGCATTGATCAAGGTTTTTGAGCAGGGCTCCACCGCCGGTGAGGACAATCCCCTGGTCAACAATATCGGCTGCCAGTTCAGGAGGCGTCACTTCAAGGGCCACCCGTACAGCCTCTATAATGACATCCACCTGTTCCTGGATGGCCGACTGAATTTCATCTGCACTGATGGTCAGGGTCTTGGGAACCCCGGAAACGAGGTCACGTCCTTTGATATCCATGGTTTCATAAGGTTTCTCTGGTTTAACATTCCCGATGGTGGTCTTGATGAGTTCAGATGTACGCTCGCCAATGGCCAGATTGTGCTTGCGTTTGATGTACTGGAGGATGGCCTCATCCATCTTATCTCCTGCCACTCGCACGGACTTGGCATAGACAATACCGGCCAGAGAAATGACAGCAACCTCGGTGGTTCCGCCGCCTATGTCAATAATCATATTGGCAGTAGGTTCTGTAATGGGCAGGCCTGCTCCGATGGCTGCAGCCATCGGTTCTTCAATAAGATAGACTTCGCGAGCCCCGGCTGACTCGGCCGATTCCTTGACAGCCCGTTTTTCCACCTGGGTGATCCCCGAAGGCACGGAAATAATGATCCGAGGGTGTACCAGTGTACGCCTGTTATGCACCTGGTGGATGAAGTAACGGAGCATGGCCTCTGTCACTTCAAAATCAGCAATAACCCCATCCCTCATGGGACGGATGGCCCTGATATTCCCCGGGGTCTTGCCCAGCATCCGTTTGGCCTCCTCCCCAACGGCCAGCACCTTACTCCCCCTGGCATCTTGGCGAACAGCAACCACTGAAGGCTCTCGCAGGACTATCCCCTTGCCTTTGACATAGAGCACGGTATTGGCAGTTCCAAGATCAATTGCCAGGTCATTGGACAACCAGCCAAACAGAAAATTAAACGGTGAGAACATAAACCTATTCCTTTATATAAGCGCAGAAAAACGCTTTGTTATGAATCTTCAAAAAAATGCCAGGAAAGCCAATTGCTGGGAACAAAAAAAATTCTTCACCCCCAAAAAGGCCACAGAATAGACAATCGCTAAGTGGTGAGCAAAACTTTTCTATACCATCAGCACACTAAACTTTTAATTTTACCAAAACTCGCCCCTATTATCAAGAAATATGGGATCCGACTCCAGGCAAACCATTGAAAAAAGTTGACACACCCCAAAAAGGTTGGTAAAGAGGCTCCACTATTGACATACTGAATGAAACAACTGGGGGTGTAGCTCAGCTGGGAGAGCGCATGACTGGCAGTCATGAGGTCAGGGGTTCGATCCCCCTCACCTCCACCAGATAGAAAAAAAGGATGTAACAGC
>DAOVAI010000068.1 GCA_030671085.1 Pseudomonadota bacterium
ACGGAAATCCTGCTTCGCCGCAATGTGGTGAACATCACCCTGCTCGGCATCCCGGATGAAATCAAGGCACTCTCTGCTTCCTTGGGGTTGGACTTAAGCGGGGCGTCTATTATCGACCCTGCAGACTCAAGCCACACCGAAGCCTTTACCAGCAACTTCTATGAACTGCGAAAACACAAAAACATGACCCTCGATGGTGCCCGTGACGCCATGAGCAACCCCTCCTATTTTGGAACCATGATGGTGCATCAGGGATTGGCAGACGGCATGGTCTCAGGTGCCATCCATACCACGGCAGATACCATCCGCCCGGCCCTGCAGGTCATCAAGACCAGCCCGGGAATTTCCGTGGTTTCTTCTGTCTTTCTCATGTGCATGGACACCCGGGTCCTGGTCTATGGCGACTGTGCAGTCAATCCGGATCCCAATGCGGCCCAGCTGGCAGAGATCGCCATCTCCTCGGCCGACACGGCCGCCATGTTCGGCATTGAGCCACGGATAGCCATGCTTTCTTACTCCACCGGGGCCTCAGGTACAGGAGCGGATGTGGAAAAGGTGCGCCAGGCCACAGCCATAGCCAGGCAAAAGCGGCCGGACCTCCTCATTGAAGGTCCCATCCAGTACGATGCGGCCATTGAGCCCTCTGTGGCCCGAACCAAGATGCCTGAAAGTCAGGTAGCAGGCAGGGCCACAGTCTTTATCTTCCCGGACCTCAACACCGGCAACAATACCTACAAGGCTGTTCAGCGATCCTCAGGGGCCGTGGCCATTGGCCCTGTGCTGCAGGGCTTGAAAAAACCGGTAAACGATCTGAGCCGGGGCTGCCTGGTTCCTGATATCATCAACACCGTCGCCATCACCGCCATCCAGGCCCAGGCAACAGGAGAAGAGGCGTGACAAAGATTCTGGTCCTCAATGCCGGCAGTTCTTCCCTCAAATTCCAGCTCTTTGCCAAGGAGACCCTTCAGTCCCTGGCATCAGGAGTCATCGAGCAGATCGGAGAGGAGACGAGTCATGCCAGCCTCCAATTCATCAACAGTGCAGGAAAATCGCAGCAGATCAGCCAAGACCTGGCCATCCCTGAACACAAGGCGGCAATCACGACGATGTCCGCACTCCTCAAAGAGAGCGCGATAGCCAGAGACATTCGGGAACTGGCGGGCATCGGACACCGTGTGGTCCATGGCGGTGAGGACTTTCACCAGCCCGTCCTCATCGACCAGAAAGTGTTGACAACCATTGAAAAGTTGATCCCCCTCGCGCCACTACACAATCCTGCCAACCTGGCAGGCATTGAAGTGGCCATGCAGCAGGCTCCCAACACCCCTCAGGTGGCGGTCTTTGATACTGCCTTTCACCAGACCATTCCAGCCCACTCTTTTCTCTATGCCCTGCCCTTTGACCTCTATGAGAGAAAAAAGGTGCGACGCTACGGCTTCCACGGCACCTCCCATCACTATGTGGGGAAAGAAGCTGCCCGCTTTCTCGGGCGCCCCTTTGACTCCCTGAAGATCATCACCCTGCACCTGGGGAACGGTGCGTCTGCTGCAGCCATTGACCGAGGCCGCTGCCAGGACACCTCCATGGGCATGACTCCCCTGGAGGGACTGGTCATGGGAACCCGGTCTGGCGACCTGGACCCGGCCATCCTCTTCTACCTTGCACGGGAAAGCGGCATGACGCTGGATGAGATGGACGAGATGCTCAACAAAAAAAGTGGTCTCAAGGGGATCTGCGGCGAAAATGACATGCGTACCATCACAGAGCGAATCAAGGAGGGAGATGAACAGGCCGAACTTGCCCTGGACATCTTCTGTTATCGCTTGAAAAGATATATCGGTTCCTATCTGGCTGTCCTGGGTGGGGCAGACTGTATCGTCTTTACCGGTGGAATTGGTGAACATTCGTCCCTGGTGCGGCAAAAAGCCTGTGAGGGACTTGAGGACCTGGACATCAGCCTGGACCCGACAAAAAACGAGGCCTCTTCCACCAGGGCCAGAGCCATCCACCATGAGCAGTGCAAAACGCAGATCCTGGTCATTCCCACCAACGAGGAACTGGAAATTGCCTCACAAACCAAAAAACTCATTGCTTCTTCTCCACCATGAAAACACTGCCAGACAATAAGACAAAGCTGGTCTGCACCATTGGCCCAGCCTCAGACTCCCCGGATATGATCGAAAAGATGCTGCTCGTCGGCATGAATGTGGCCCGTCTCAATTTCTCTCATGGTACGTTCGAAAGCCATAAAGAGGTGATAAGCAGGATCAGGACTGCCTCGGAGCGCACCGGCAGACAGGTGGCCATCATGGCTGATCTGCCGGGCCCCAAGATGCGTATCGGCAATTTTGCAGAGGAACCGGTTCTCCTGGAGAAAGAGGCCCCCTTCACCCTGACCACAGAACAGGTGTCCGGCAGCAGGGAGCGTGTCTCCATCACCATGATGGAGCTTCCGGCAGCAGTAAAACCTGGAAACATCCTCTTTCTCAATGACGGCCTCATCCAGCTGCGGGTGGAAGAGGCCACCCCTACAGACATCCACTGCACCGTGATCATGGGCGGAGAACTCCGTTCCCGCAAGGGATTGAACATTCCGGGAATCGACCTGGGCACCAGTGCCTTTACCCCCCGTGACCGGGAGTGCATGCAGTTTGCCCTGGAACATGGGGTGGATGCAGTGAGCCAATCCTTTGTCGCCTCTGCCCAGGATGTGGAAGATGTACGCAGGGCTGCAGCCGAGATGGGTTTTGATCCCTTTATCATTGCCAAGATTGAACGTTCTTCCGTCCAGGAGAAAATAGACGAGATCCTGGCAGTGGCTGACGGTATCATGGTGGCTCGTGGTGATCTTGGTGTGGAAGTCCCCATCGAAAAAATCGCCGTGATTCAAAAATTTATCACTGCCCGGGCCAACCTCGCTGGGAAGCCAGTCATCACCGCCACCCAGATGCTGGAATCCATGACCCGCAACCGTCGCCCCACCCGGGCAGAGTCCACAGATGTTGCCAATGCCATCCTGGACGGTACCGACTGTGTCATGCTCTCCGAAGAGTCAGCCATGGGCGATTACCCCATCGAATCAGTGGAGATGCTTGTCAAAATAGCAGCGGCCACAGAACCGGCCCGTCTCCTGCGCCATGCAGAGACCACCCTGAAACCTCAGGTATCCAATTATCAGCATAACAGCGTGGACCTCATTGCCCTATCCATTGAACAGCTCCTGGAGAAAATTGAAGCCCCTGCAGCAGTCCTCACTCCCACGGCCAGCGGCTATACAGCCCGCAGCATCACCCGCTTTCGCCTTCCGGTCTGGATCTTTGCTGTCAGCCCCAGCCGCAAGACATGCCAGGAACTGCTCTTTTCCTACGGGGTCTGGCCCATCCAGGAAGAGGATCATCCCAAAGACTGGAGTGACTACGCCCGCTGCTATGTACAGACATTTAGACTTCCGGGAAAATGTGTCCTGCAGACAGAGGGACCTTCTCCAGACCATCCAAATGCCAATCATAAGATTGAGATTGTTCCCCTGACACAAGAAAACTGATTGCTTGACTCCCTGGAAGAGAAGGGAGGCACGCTTGGAAAAGGAGACAGATATGCCAGCCAGCAACAAACCTTGCGACTTCACAATATTCGGTGTTCTCGGGGACCTTTCCAGGAGGAAACTGCTCCCTTCTCTCTACCAGCTGGACAAGGCAGGCCACCTTCACCCTGATACCCGCATCCTCGGAGTAGCCCGTCATGCTATCAGCCAGGAGGAGTTTACAACAAAGATGGAAGAGGCCCTGAAGTCCTTTATCCAGGAGCCCCTGATCCCAGAGGTCACATCACGGCTGCTGGCACGGTTGCACTACGTGCTCATCAATATCGACAAGCCCGACGACTACAAAGCTCTGGCAAAGGCCACAAACCAGGATAAACGGGTCCTGGTCAACTACTTTTCCGTGGCCCCCTTTCTCTTTGATGATATCTGCAGAGGCCTGGACCACGCCGGGATTATCACCCCTGAAACCCGGGTCGTTCTGGAAAAACCCATTGGCCGGGACCTGGCCTCTTCCCAGGAGATCAACAATGTGGTCTCCAGGGTCTTTACTGAGGAGCAGGTCTACCGTATCGACCACTACCTGGGCAAAGAGACAGTCATGAATCTGCTGGCGCTGCGTTTTGCCAACTCCATCTTCACCACCAACTGGGACCACAACACCATTGATCATGTGCAGATCACGGTTGCCGAGGAAGTGGGAATCGAAGGCCGCTGGGGATATTTTGATCAATCCGGCCAGCTCCGGGACATGGTGCAGAACCACCTCATGCAGATCCTCACCCTGGTGGCTATGGAACCGCCTGTGAACATGGACGGAGACTCCATCCGCAACGAAAAACTCAAAGTGCTCAAGGCCCTTCGCCCCATTACCCTAGACAACGCCGACAAGAAAACCGTGCGCGGACAGTACACAGCAGGGTTCATCAAGGGCAACCCGGTTCCGGGCTACCATGAAGAGGAAGACGGCAACCCCCATTCCAGCACCGAGAGTTTTGTCGCCATCCGGGTGGACATCGACAACTGGCGTTGGGCAGGAGTCCCTTTTTACCTGCGCACCGGAAAGCGCATGACCACCAAACGCTCAGAGGTGGTGATCTATTTCAAACAGCTGCCCCACAACATCTTCAAGGACAGCTACAAACAGTTGCCCCAGAACAAACTGGTAATCCGCCTGCAGCCGGATGAAGGCGTGGAGATTGAAATGCTGAACAAGGTGCCTGGAATCGGCAAGGGGATCAAACTGCAGAAGACCATGCTTGATCTCAGCTTCTCCGACGCCTTCCATGAGGGTCATGTGGCCGATGCCTATGAACGGCTCATCCTCGAGACCATGATCGGCAACCAGTCACTCTTCATCCGCCGTGACGAGGTGGAACGCTCCTGGACCTGGATCGACTCCATCCTGGAAGCATGGGAAAAATCCAACGAACCGCCCAAGCCCTACCCGGCGGGTTCCTGGGGGCCGGTGGCCTCAGTGGCTCTGCTGGCCAGGGATGACAGGGAGTGGGAGGAATAAAAAATAGTTTTAAGTGTTATGTTTTAAGTTTTAAGAATTGATATCTGGTGAAGGTTAATGAAAAATATTCAGTTTCTTGAATTTGGTGATACGGCTGGTCTGGTGGAGGAGTTGGCCGAACGGATTGGTGACTTGCTGAAAAAGGGTATTGAGGCCAGGGGGCAGGCGAGTCTTGCGGTTTCCGGGGGGAGTACGCCCATTCCTCTATTTGAGGCCCTTTCCGAAGTTGAGCTGGAATGGAAAAAAGTTTCAATCACCTTGGTGGACGAGCGATGGGTGGCCCCGGATGAACAAGATTCCAACGAAAGGCTGGTTCGGCAACACCTGTTGCAAGGGCAGGCGGCAGAGGCCAGATTTGTCGGGATGAAAACTCCGGACGCATCAGCCCGGGCAGGAGAAACTCCCTGTGCTGCGGCCCTGTCTCGTATCCCCTGGCCCCTTGATCTCCTGATTCTGGGTATGGGAAATGATGGCCATACGGCCTCGCTCTTTCCCGGGGCTGATGCGTTACAGGAGGCCGTCTCCATGGACAGTGACAAGCTGTGCATATCCATCTCCCCTTCCCATGCCCCCCATGAACGCATGACTCTCACCCTCCCTGCCATCCTCAACTCCCGCCGGATCATTCTCCACCTCACTGGTGAGCAAAAACGGGAGGTGTATGCACAGGCCTGCAAGGATGAGCCACCAGAAGAGATGCCGATCAGATATATCCTGAACCAGAACCAGATCCCGGTTGCTGTTTACTGGGCCCCCTGAACAAGGAGAGAATCAATGAACAACGTCGTCAAAAAGGTTACCGAACGTATCATTGGTCGCAGCAGTGAGTTGCGTCAGGCCTATCTACAGGGGATCGAAGAGACCCAGGTAACAGCACCCTTCCGCCATCGACTCCCCTGCTCCAACCTTGCCCATGACCTGGCCGGCGCAGACCAAGAGGAGAAGAGCGGACTTCTCGATCAGGCCAGACCCAACATCGCGATCATCTCAGGCTACAACGATCTCCTCTCCGCCCATCAGCCCTATGGGGATTATCCTCCCCTGCTCAAAGATGCTGTGGCCAGGGCCGGAGGGAACTGCCAATTTGCCGGTGGGGTGCCTGCCATGTGCGACGGGGTGACCCAGGGAGAACCGGGTATGGACCTGAGCCTGGTCAGCCGGGATGTGATCGCCATGTCCACGGTGATCGGCCTTTCTCACAATGTCTTTGACGGGGCGCTGCTCCTCGGGATCTGCGACAAGATCCTGCCCGGTCTGCTCATGGGCGGACTGCAGTTCGGTCATTTGCCTATGCTCCTGGTACCGGGTGGACCCATGAAATCAGGACTTCCCAACAAGGAAAAGGCCAGGGCCAGGGAACGTTTTGCTTTACATGAGATCAACAAGGGTGAAATGCTGAAGTTCGAATGCCAGGCCTATCACAGTCCCGGTACCTGCACCTTTTACGGAACAGCCAACTCCAACCAGCTCATGGCTGAGATGCTGGGCATGCATCTGCCCGGTTCCTCCTTTGTCAATACCGGAACCGCAATGCGCGAGCAGATGAACCGAGCTGCTGCCGCCAGAGTCACCGCCATTACCGCCCAGGGCAGCGATTACATGCCCATCGGCCATGTGATCAGTGAAAAATCAGTGGTCAATGCTATTGTCGGTCTCATGGCTTCCGGTGGCTCCACCAATGAAACCATCCACCTGGTGGCCATTGCCCGTGCTGCCGGCATCAAGATCAACTGGGATGACTTCTCCGACCTCTCGGACGTGGTCCCCTTGCTTGTCCGTATCTATCCCAATGGATCAGGCGACATCAACTCCTTTCAGGAGGCAGGCGGCATGGCAGTGCTCATCAAGGAACTCCTGGAAAACGGGTTTCTTCACGAAGACGTGCAGACCGTGGCCGGACCAGGACTTGGCCGCTACACCAAAATTCCCGAGGTGCAGAACGGAAGTCTTATCTGGGAAAAAAGTGCTGAAAGGAGCAACAATAGTGCTATCATCAGTACACTCCAGACCCCCTTTGCCGCAAGCGGTGGGCTCAAAGTCCTGTCCGGCAATCTGGGCAGAGCCATTATCAAAGTGTCATCACTGGCCCAGGGAATAGAGACCAGGCTCACAGCTCCTGCCATGATCTTCCACACCCAGGCCGAGATGGGAGAGGCCTTCAATGCAGGAGAAATGGACCGCGACATGGTGGCCGTGGTTCGCTTCCAGGGACCCAGGGCCAACGGTATGCCTGAACTGCATAAACTGATCACCTATCTCAGCATCATCATGGATCGCGGCTATACAGTGGGCCTGGTTACGGATGGACGCCTCTCCGGGGCCTCCGGCAAGGTCCCCTTTGCCATCCATCTCACTCCGGAAGGATTAAACGGAGGAATGATTGCCAAGGTCCGGGAAGGGGATCTCATTACCATGGATGCACAGGCAGGCAACCTTCACCTCCATGTAGAGGATGGTGATCTTGCTGCGCGGGACTATGCTGAAGTAGAGCACCTGCGGGAGTTACGCCAGGGAACAGGCAGACAGATCTTTGCTCCCCTCCGCCGCAACCTGCCGGGGGCTGAAGAAGGAGCCAGCTCCATCTTCGGTTCTGACCAGGAAAACATTTCGCCAGCACCATTATCATAAGGAACGACATCATGTCAGAGCAATGGAAAACAAGTGGAAGAGAGATCTTAGAGAACGGCCCGGTGGTTCCGGTGATGGTGATCAAGGAACTGAAGCACGCCGTCCCCTTGGCCAAAGCCCTTGTTGCTGGAGGAGTGCGAGTCCTGGAGATCGTCCTGCGCACAGACATCGCCATTGATGCCATTAGAGCGATAAGCGATGCAGTGCCGGAAGCAATTATCGGTGCAGGAACAGTTGTCAGCGACAAAGACCTCGCTGCTGTGACCGATGCAGGAGCTCTGTTTGCCATCAGTCCCGGATTGACGCCCGCCCTGCTCATGGCAGCAAACAAGGGGAGCATCCCTCTGATCCCTGGGATCTCCACAGTCTCCGAACTGATGCTGGGCATGGAACTGGGCTACAACACCTTCAAATTTTTCCCTGCAGAGGCTGCAGGCGGAATCAAGATGCTGAAATCCATCGGCGGACCTTTCCCCCAAATCCGATTCTGCCCCACTGGTGGCATCTCTGCCGCAAATTACCTGGATTATCTGCAGCTCGCAAACGTCCTCTGTGTCGGCGGCTCCTGGATCGTGCCTAGAAAGCTCATTGAAGACGAAGAATGGGACAAAATTAGCCAAATAGCACGCGATGCTGTTGTCAGGACCCAATAGCACCAAACGAAAAATCGGAGAGATAACACGACAGGAAGAAGATTAAATTGCAATTCCCCTTAAATGGTTAATCTTGCCAGTGGCATCCTCTCAATTCTTTTCACAATTCCTGTTAAAGATATTTTATTTGTGATTGAATGAATAATGAAGCATTCACAGAGAGGCAGTAAGGAAGCCCCAAGTTCGCTATTTTACAAGGTTCTTACCACGCATATTGCCGCCTCTTATGCAAAACGTTAGCCTTACAGATTAACCAAATGTAACTAATTAGCAAAATGGCAGATTTCAAAAACGAACAAGAATATAATGAGTTTCGTTTACGATCATATTTCAATATTCCAGAACAATCTTACCTCGAATCATTGTCTGACATCAAACTCGCCAACAAACAATCAGAATTTACATCGGGACATCCGGCTCTAATTATCATCCAAAATGAATGGAGAAGGCGCGAAAAACTAAAGCAGAACAATCTCAACAGAAAACTTATCGAAATTCAAAACAAGACAAACAAAAAACTATTAACCAAGCAACACGAACTAAACAAAGAAATATCACAATTACAAAATAAAACAATTATCCTTGCAAGTCTCATTGGTATTGTTGGGGTTGTTGTCGGTGTTATTTTGACAAATATGATAAACAAGCCCCAAATCCCATACACGCAACAAACAATAATGCAAGCTCCGGCCAAGGAAGGTCATCTAAATAATGCTAACGAGAAGAACGCGAAGGCCAATACCCTTGCAACGGTAACAGAGTATGTCGAGCAGGGGGACATGTACCACAAGGAAGGGCATCTTTTTCAAGACGTGAATGTCTATGGCAGGGCTGTAACTAATGGTCTCGATCATCTTAATCTGGACAAAAATTTATCTATTTCACTTAGTGAACTTTGGCTGTTTGACGAAGCAATTCCAGAGTTGAAAAAAGATCAGGACCTTACTCCAGATGATGTTTTGTTGCATGTTGAACTTGGTAACCGCTATCTTGTTAAAAACGAATTTGATTTAGCTGAAAAGGAGTTGTCTGCCGCCCTGTTAGCTGATCCAGCTCACGCAGATGCCTACTATTCTCTTGGTGAGGTATTTTTTCAAACCGAACAATACACGCTGGCCTGGTATGCAATGGAAACTGCACGCAAGCTCGGTCATCATGGCCGCATGCTCTCTGAAAAGCTGCAGGCAAAGGGTGCGGAACCATCACGATATCCCTGGGATGCAGAAACGACCCTGATAGCCTTCAGGCAGGTCGTTCTCTCAACGCAGATAGATGCCGAATTGTTTCTCAATCGCTATCGACAGGGCGACCTGTTTTCAGATATATTGACCAGCAACTTGGGGAAGCAGGTCTCGCCCAGCGGTTTTGTCGGTAGTTTCGCGCCTACTGAGTTACAAGAACAGATCGCGGAGGCACTTCTGCGGCAAACGCCCTATGCTGAACCAGTAATTGTGGAAACAGAATACGGTTATCATGTTGTCCAGCGTGTACTGCCTTTTGATTTGGCAAGATGGAAGAAATTTACCCATGAAGAAACATCTATTCGACCACATAATGAACAAATAATTGTTCAGAACAATATTGAGAAAGTTCCCTTGTGCGTGGAAAATCAATATATAGATTTACAAAAAAGACGTGTTTATACGGGAGCATATGTAAAGAAAAAACACGCTGTTAGTGCTGTGAATAAATTAAGAGAAGAAGATTTCCCAGCCTTTTGTTGGGAAACGACAGGAAAAGATAACCATATTATCTACAATGCTATTGCAGGTCAGTTCGCTTCTTTTGTCGAGGCAGAGTCTGTGCTCAAAAAACTCAAAGAAAAAGGGTACACTGGGGCCTTTATCTCGCGCAGAAGGCAATGAAAGTGATTCCGACCCGGAGGCAGTTACGGTGCCGTATCGATCGATTACATCTCAGCCCCCACCTTCCCTAACCCGGCTACAGCAGGTACCGACTATACTGCTGTGTTCGGCACGTTGAACTGGAGCGATGGAGATGCTGCCGCCAAGACATTTACGGTTGCTCCCATTGATGACGTTGGGTTTGAGGGCAATGAAATATTCAGCCTGTTTTTCAGTATGCGCTTGAGCAGATTACCGGATTTAATATTGCCAATAGGAACCTCGTAACTTCAAGATAGTTGTCAGATTGTAGATGTTCTGCGATAGGGTCAGATTTGTACTGAACACGAATTTCAAAAGTCATTTGACGAGAAGTGGTTGAGCTTCGACCTGCCAGTCCTAATCACTCGCCCACCGATGCTGATAAGAGATTTCTACTGTGAGTCAAAATATCTCCCATATAACGATCTACCAGGCTTTGATGGTGATAATGAATAAGGTGTCATTGATAGTACCATGTTGCAAGAAGGCGAAAAGAACCTCTCAAAGCGATAAAAGATATTTCAAAAGGAGGAAGTAATGTTGACGAGTCTCCACAGAATTGCGGAAAAGAAAATAGAACAAGCAGTAAAAGAGGGCTTGGGAAGAAACCTGCCCCAATGGAAAAACAAACCATTGCCACCAGATCCATTTCGCAATGTACCCCCGGACAGAAGGATGGCCTACAGGATTTTAAAATACGGAGGCTATGTACCGGAGGAAATAGCAATTCAAAGGGAAATCAATCAAATAGAAGATTTTTTGCGCGTCTGCAGTGATACCAAAGAGAGAGTTGCCCAATTGAAGCGGATCGACTTTCTGAGGTTTAGACTAGAGCGCACATTCGGTAAGAAGCTCCGGCTTCGGCCTGAATCACCCTACTATGATGATATTGTTGATCGACTATCGAAGTAATTATTGAAGTCGAAAAATCACTATACTGTAGCATTCAAATTTCCTCCTATGGCCCATTAGCTATTGAGTTAATCAGAGATTAGTTAGATAACATTCTACCCTAGAAAATAGTACCAATGGAGATACCCCCTCATAGCAGGAAACGCCGCTGCAAATATACTGATGAACAGATTAAAATAATCCACGAAAAGCATTGTGGTGGTAAATCAATTAATGAGCTAGGAGCCTGTCGGACTTAGTGAATTTGAAATTCATAACGTATTGATATAACAGGAAACATTCAAAGTAATACGAAACTCACTGCTTGTGTTATTTATTGCAATAGCAAGCACTTACAGTTTTGGAATGTTGTAAGTCCGACAGACTCCTAGCACGAATTTATGCAGTCCACCCCAACACGATACGCAGATATCTTTCCCGGTTTCAGGTGTACTGAGCTGTAGTAGCTCATATTTGATCTGACAATTCAGAAGATCTGTTTGGATAACATCTGACAGATTCAGGAATAGTCTTAACTTGCAATTCCCCTTAAATGGTTAATCTTGCCAGTGGCATCCTCTCAATTCTTTTCACAATTCCTGTTAAAGATATTTTGTTTGTGCTTGAATGAATAATGAAGCATTCACGGAGAGGCAGTAAAGAAGCATCTTATATTGCAGGTTTCTTGTTTCCATTTTCTACCTTTAATATTGAAGGGTCATGACTAGAAACCAGGAAGTGTCAGGTAATATGTGAGAAGTAATTTCCATGCTGGCTCCTTTAATATCAGAATAAATGGCAAAACTGGGCAGTTATAGAGTAATATCATGGAAATTTTCCATGTATTAACACTGTTAGGTGACTAAGAGGAATATCCGAGATGACAATCAGTGACCTCGTCATAGATAACCGTAGCTATCGTCGGTTCTTTCAAGATGTGGTAGTGGAAAGAAGGGCATTGGAGAAACTGGTAGATCTCGCGCGCTTGTCGGCATCTGCTCAAAACCTGCAACCGCTTAAATACTTCTTATCATGTGATTCAGATGTAAACGCGATAATTTTCCGTCACCTCACATGGGCTGGATACCTTCAGGGCTGGACCGGCCCTGAAGAAGGCGAAAGGCCATCGGCATATGTGCTTATCATAGGGGACAAATCGATAAGCGCGTCGTTCGGTATCGATTCTGGAATTGCGGCACAGAGCATTAGGCTTGGTGCGACTGAGATGGGCTTGGGTAGTTGCGTTGTCGGCTCTATAAAACGTAAAAAACTTGCAGAATCTCTAGGATTATCCGACCGGTTCGAGATACTCCTCGCAATCCCTATCGGTAAGCCAAAAGAGACAGTAGTGCTAGAGACTGTGAGAGAGAATGGAGACATCAAATACTGGCGAGATAATGCGGGTGTTCACCATGTTCCGAAACGAACGCTTAACGAAGTAATTGTTAATTTGAATTAGTTCAGACCTGATCTGAC
>DAOVAI010000084.1 GCA_030671085.1 Pseudomonadota bacterium
CCGAGACATTACCGCTACTTTTCGTCAGGGCAGTCTTCAAATAGTGGGAGGTGAAATGAGTAATTATTTCTTCCTTGGCATCCTTGTATGGAAGCTGGTGGACACAGACAGGGAATTCCGTCCCTGCCCTATTTGAACCGCTCTCTGCCAATTCTTCAGGGCTGAGAAGATCGCTGGGGGTTATGACACTGCCTGTGGTGAGCAGCACCGAGCGGTTGATACTATTCTGCAGCTCACGAACATTGCCCTTCCACTCCCTGCGGGTGAGACATTTCAAGGCTTCCGGGGAAAATTCCATTCCCTGGCGCTGATACTCCTCTGCATATTTTTTCAGAAAATGCAGGGCCAGCAGGGGAATATCATCCCGTATTTCATGCAGGGCCGGCATGGTCACAGTCATCACGTTCAAACGATAAAAAAGATCCTCCCGAAATTCCCCACTGGCCATCTTGGCTTCCAGATCCTGGTTGGTTGAGGCCAGAACACGGACATCCACTTTTACAGTCTTGGTCTGGCCCAGGGGTTGGATCTCCTTTTCCTGAAGAACGCGCAGCAGCTTGGTTTGCAGGGAAACCGGGATATCTGCGATCTCATCAAGGAAGATAGTAGAGCCTGCCGCCTCCAGAAAGAGGCCATCCTTGTCACGATCGGCTCCGGTAAAAGCACCTTTGACATAGCCAAAGAGCTCGCTTTCAAGAATCTGTTCGGGCAGGGCCGGACAGTTGACTGTGACCATCTTTCTCTTTTTTCGGTCACTCATCTTATGGATTGTCCTGGCAGCAACCTCCTTTCCGGTGCCCGATTCTCCCCGGATGAGGACAGTTGCATCACTCTGGCCAAGACGGGTCAAAAGTTCTATGGCCTGACGCAGAGGAGGGCTCTGCCCTACAAATTCAGTGGGCTGATCTGTTCTTTCCAGCTCTTTATGCAGCTGAAGATTTTCCCGAAGCAGCTGCGTCCTCTCAAAGGCACGGAGAACGATTTGGCTGATTTTTGTATTATCAAAAGGTTTTTCCAGGAAATCATATGCCCCATTTTTCAGGGCCTTGACTGCCATCTCAATGGTCCCGAAAGCAGTCATGACAATAACACTGATGGTGCTGTCCAGGGCTGACACCTTTTCCATGAGCTGCAGGCCATCCATATCCGGCATGATAATATCGGTGAGAATCACATCCGGTTGCCAGGACTTGAGCAGGGCCATGGCCTCAAGAGCGGACTGGACAGTGGCCACCTCGCATTCACAATTTTTGGCCATCACCTTGCGTAGCAGGTTGAGCAGATCATACTCATCATCCACAATCAGGAGCCGTTTGGAGGTGCTGTTTGCCATTTTCTGCTACCCCCCTTCCCCATCCCGCATAACCTGAAAATACTGCTGCACGAAACGGCCGGACACGGTATCAACAATGGAAAAATGCAAGGCGCCTTTGGGTGGAAACGATCCAGTCAGGGCAAGGAAAATATCACGGGAAAGCTTGGCCGCTGCCGTATCAAACGTAGCCATCTTCCCGTTGTCTTGTATCTGACGGCAACGCAGAGGACGTCGAGCACAAATCAGGCAATCTCCTTCTGCAAAAAGAGGGCAGACATATTTCATGCTGCTCTCTCCGCCCCTCTCTTGTTCCAACAGCGCTGCAGCCTCGAGAGCAAGATCCAGGACAGCATGACGCTTTTCTCGACTTAAGCTCGAATTCATAACATGGCTGACATGAACCGCTTCTACCAGCTGCAGCTCAAAAGGCTGCTTGCAGATAGCGGTATCAAGCTCTGCTGCCCCTGCCTCCTCCAGCAGTGACTCATAATCATGAAGAAAGGGGATAAGGTCCACAGTACTGGGATTTTCGATGGCAGCCGGCCGGGCATCCAACTGCCCCTGCTGTTTGCCATATTTCCTGAGAAGCTTCCACTGACTGTAGTTGGTGGGAATGGCCCGGGTTCCTTTCAAAGCTTTTTCCGTATATTTGAGACCAAGCCCCCGACGCAGAAGATAGGCAGAGACAAAGGTGCCGGTGCGCCCAATGCCATGACGACAATGGACCAGGACCTTTTTTTTCAGGTAAAGGGCCTCGTCCAGCCATTGCAGGGCCTGTTCCATCTTTTCCATGTCCGGGGCGGACTCATCAGGGATAGGGAGATAATAAACTTCGAAGCCTGAGCCCTCTTCAAGCTCGTGCAGGTCGCAGAATTCTCCACAGAGATTGACAATGGCCCCTATTCCCTGTTCCTTGATGGAATCGAGTTCGTCGTAAGACATGGGAGCATAGCCGGCAGCCAGCTGATCCGTTATCCAAGTGATGGTGTATGACATATTCGTTAGCTTTTCCAGCATCAAGCTGAAAGGGTATTTTTTCTTATTGAGCGGCCAGAAACTCCTGAACCAGCTCTTTCACCATACATACATGGAAGAGCAGATAATTGGAGTTATCTTACAATCTCTCACCAAATACTACCGGCTATCATTAGGAATAGCAAGAGTGCCCCTCTCCAGTTTCACTGAAAAAAACCGTCATGGACAAAATCGTCTGACGGCTCCTGCCCTGGCACCAAGGGCAAAACCGATGCAGGAGCATGGCCATAAGAAAATAACCGGCAATGGAAACAATCAGGACCTGCTGCTCAACTTGCATGGAAAAAAGAACAGCTGCTGATTCTGACACCCTCATTTTACCCTCCAGCCGGCCTTAACAGAGTCGTAAAACTGGAAATCCCGGATGGCTAGTGTCACGTCAATGATGAAATGACGGGACACTAAGTAAAAAGAGTAAAGAGCGGTTCCTCTTTTTTCAGCTCCTGCAGGGAATAATGCGTGCCGCGCCAGTCGATGCCTTGCCTTGCAAGGGTTGTCCAGACCGCCTTTACGACTATACAGATAATGAGGTAGGGAGTGACAAGAGACCAGGGAAAAAAAGTGAAGCGGACTTTCATCGCGTGTGCATTGCAGAAAAAGGCCCCAAAGCGGCACAGGAGAGTAAGTCCGAAAAAGATCCTGGCCGTCCCCTGGGCCAAGAGCAGTCCCCAGAAGGGAACAACGGTCATCACCATAATTCCGAAAACAGCGACAGCAGCATGGGAGACCCGATAGCTGTAGAGGGCAAAGATATTTTTCATCAGGCCACGGACCATCTCTGAAACAGTCTCATACCAGTGCACCTGGACAAAGTCACCGCCGAGCAGGCAATCCTGGCTCAGTCCCTGCTGTTTGACCTTCTTACCCAGCATGATATCATCGATGGGATGCATTTTAAAGGATGCATGCCCACCCAGTTGCCGGTAGGCATCCCGGCTTATCATATTGAAGGCCCCCACACCGATAAAGGCCCTGCTTCCCGCCTTTCTGACATTCCAGGGTCTCAGCAGGAAAAAGAGGCCGCCCAAAGCATCAACCACCATTGCATTAAGCAGTCCCCCCTGTGCCACATTCCGAAAGATCAGGGAGAAATGGTCCAGTTCCTCATCAACAAAATAGGTCACAGCCCGGCTCAGGGTGGACGGTTCCATGATGATGTCGGCGTCAGTAAAGAGCAGGATCTGCCCCCGGGCCTGTTTTGCCCCCCAATAGAGGGCATGATTTTTACCAAGCCATTGGCAAGGGAGGTCTGTTACCTGCTCCACTCGGATCTCCGGAAACTCCTGTTCCAGACTCTTCAGGAGATCATAGGTTCCATCAGTGGACCGGTCATCAATGACGATAATCTCCCGGTTGGCATAGTCCTGTTTCAACAGAGAGCGCAGGGCAGGGTCCAGGGTCGCCTCTTCGTTACAGGCAGGCACGATGATGGAAACAAGGGGGGCAGCCGGCAGAACATTCGCCTGCATTTCTCCCAGGCTTTTCATTTTCCTGCTGCCCAGGAAAATCAAGAGCAGGGTGCAGAGACTCAGCAAAAAGAGAAGAACGGAAAAGATGGTCAAAAAAGACATGGCTATTCCTTACTGCTTTTGTCCCCGGTGCGCTTGAAATCCTTTCCCCTGGCACGCTGGTACTTATTCACAGCCCGGTTATGCTCACGCAGATTTCTGGAAAAATGATGCCTCCCATCATTCCTGGAGACAAAGTAGAGAAATTTACTTTCTTCCGGATGCAGGACTGCGGCCAGGGCCTTTTCGCCTGGATTGCAGATCGGTCCTGCCGGCAGTCGATCCAGGGTGTAGGTATTATAGGGTGAGGGGGTTTTCAGATCTTTGCGGGTCAGGTTGCCGGAAAAATTTTCCAGGCCGTAGATCACCGTGGGGTCAGACTGCAGGCGCATTCCTTGTTGCAGACGGTTGTGAAAGACGCTGGCAATCAGTGGCCGTTCCGAGGCCTGGCCTGTCTCTTTTTCCACCATGGAGGCCAGAATAAGGATTTCATAGGAAGAAAGGGTGGAGGGAACTTCTGCCTGCAGATCCCACCAGACAACAAAAAACCTCCGCACCTGCATACGTAGCAGATCAGAAGCCGAGTGTCCTCTGCGAGTCAGGTGATAGGTATCCGGGTAGAGATACCCTTCCAGGGTTTTCCTCGATTCCAGGCCCAGACTTTTCAGAAACTCGGGATCTCCTGCCAGTCGGATAAATTCATCCCGATCACACCAGTCACCAGCGGCGAAAATTTCGGCAATATCAACAATGGTCAGGCCCTCTGCAATGGTGACCGCATGCTGGACAGGCCGGACAGAGACAAGTTCCCGGAGCAGTTCCCCGGGAATCTGGCCCCGGTGCAGTGCAAACTCCCCTGCCTGCAGCTTTGCCGAAAGGCCGAGATAACGGGCAAGCAACAGGAAGCGGATGTCATCATCCACAAGCCCTTCACCTGCCAGGATCTTGTTGATTTCTCTTACAGATGACCCTTTTGGGATAACAACAGTGACGGATTCTGTTCTCTCTCCGTCAGCCCTTTGCCGAGCGTACTGGGCAAACCAGCCTGCCAGACACAAGACCGCTGCCAAAAGAAAAAGGACCACCGCAAGGATGATCCTCTTGAAAAACGGGCTTCCCCGGAGAAGCCCCTGTTCACTCTCTGCTGTCACAATTTGTACGATTCCTCAGGATACACAAAAATTAGCAGCGAGGGGGATTATCCTTTTCTCCCCTTCTTTTTCGCGGGACCAAAGGCAATCTGTACCACCTCGTCCATATCCTTGACCGGATAGAAGGTCATGGTCTTACGAATCTCCTCCGGAATCTCCACCAGGTCTTTGGCATTCTGCTCCGGAATAATGACCTTATTGATGTCGGCACGGACAGCAGCCAGTGCCTTTTCCTTCAGTCCCCCGATGGGCAGGACCCGACCGCGCAGGGTAACCTCTCCGGTCATGGCCAGTTTTTTGACCACTTTCTTTCCACTGATGGCAGAATAGATGGCTGTGGCCATGGTAATTCCGGCAGAAGGACCATCCTTGGGGATGGCACCGGCAGGGACATGGACATGGATGTCATGTTTGTCAAAATAGTCCTGTTTCACCGCCAGTTCATCAAGCCGGCTTCGGCAGTAGGTCAGGGCTGCCTGCACCGACTCTTTCATCACATCACCAAGCTGGCCGGTCAGGGTCATTTTCCCCTTGCCAGGCATGAGGTTGACCTCGATCTGCAGGATCTCGCCTCCCACCTCGGTCCAGGCCAGTCCTGTGACCAGACCCGGCTGATGCAGAGTCTCGAGCTCTGATTCCGGGATGGTCTTGGGTGGGCCCAGGTAGCGATCAATGGTATTGCGGGTGATGGCATAGGGTCCTTTACCGCCTTCGGCGATCTTGCGCGCCACCTTGCGGCAGATCTTACCGATTTCCCGCTCCAGGTTTCTGAGCCCTGCCTCGTGGGTATAGTGGGTTACAATATGCTGCAGGGTCTCATCCGCCAGACGCAGATGCCTGGGTTTGATCCCGTTTTGCTTAATCTGCCTGGGCAGCAGGTACTTGCGGGCAATAACCACCTTCTCTTCCAGGGTATACCCTGAAAGCTCGATCAACTCCATCCTGTCCAGGAGTGGTCCGGGGATGGTGTCAGTCCTGTTGGCCGTGGTGATGAACATGACCTTGGACAGATCAAAAGGCATATTCATGTAGTGATCGGTAAACTCGAAATTCTGCTCCGGATCCAGCACCTCGAGGAGCGCGGAAGAAGGATCGCCACGATAATCAGAGCCAATTTTGTCAACCTCGTCCATCATGAAGAGAGGATTATTGGAGTTGACGATCTTCAAGCCCTGGATAATCCGGCCCGGCATGGCCCCGATATAGGTCCGGCGATGGCCGCGGATTTCAGCCTCGTCACGCATGCCGCCCAAAGAGAGACGGTAGAATTTCCTGCCCATGGCCCTGGCAATGGATTGGCCAAGCGAGGTCTTGCCCACACCCGGAGGACCGACAAAACAGAGGATGGGCCCCTTGGTAGAGGGATTCAGCTTGCGAACGGCCAGATATTCCAGGATACGCTCTTTAACCTTATCGAGCCCGAAGTGATCCGTGTCCAACACCTCTTTGGCCGCTTTCAGATCCAGACGATCCTGGGTTCCCTTTTTCCAGGGCACATCCAGGATCCAGTCAATATAGGTACGGATAATGGTGGCCTCGGAAGAATCCGGGTGCATCATCTCCATGCGGCTGACCTGTTTTTTGGCCTCCTTACGCACGAGTTTGGGCATTTTGGTCTTTTTCAGCTTACGCTGCAGGTCATCAATCTCCTGGCCGCGTTCGTCTTCGTCGCCAAGCTCTTTCTGCAAGGCGTGCAGCTGTTCACGCAGGAAGTACTCGCGCTGGGACTTGCTCATCTCTTCCTTGGCGTCCGACTGGATCTTGGCCTGGACCGTAGAGACCTCAAGCTCCTTGGTCAGCAATTCGTTGACCAGCTTCAGACGTTTAATCGGATCAAGTTCCTGAAGAATGGACTGAGACTCGGTGATCTTTAAACGCAGATTGGAACCCACCAGATCGGCCAATCTGCCCGGCTCCTCAATATTGTTGATGATCATCATCAGGTCGGCAGAGAGAATGCCGCGCAGGGACATGATCTTCTCTGTCTGCTCACGCACGGTGCGCATCATGGCCTCGTCATCCACACTCACATCCTCAACTTCAATTTCAGGAAGGACCTCGATCTTGACCTGAAAATGGGGATCGGTGCTGACATACTTCTTGATCTTTGCTTTGGAAACGGCCTGGACCAGGACTTTCAGTCGGCCATCAGGAAGTTTCAGGGTGCGCATGACCATGCATACCATGCCCACATCATAGAGATCTTCCGGCTCCGGATTATCGCGGGTGGCATCTTTTTGGGTGACCAGCATAAGCAGCTTGTCACCTGCCTGGGAAACATTTACGGCCTCCACTGAACCGGGCCGCCCGACAAAGAGAGGGATGATCATGTAATTAAAGACAACGACATCGCGGACAGCCATCATCGGCAATTCTTCCGGGATGTCCATATTCTCATGATTGGTAAAATCATCCATGCCAATGGATAATGAATCATTAAATTCCACAAAAACCTCCTGGTATCGAGAAGGGCAGAATAAAAAAACCTGCCTCTCAGTGTCATCTGGACTTATTGCATCCAGAATTTTCACATAATTTTTTTAATTTGTCAAAATATCGCGAAAAGTTAAACACTGCCCAGTTTGAAGTCAAGACAGCAATCACTCCCTGGTCGATTTCCTCCCTTTTTCCTTGAATATTGTCACATTTTCCACCATACTGCATCTTCCCTTATCAATGCTTTCCACAAGTTCTCCTTTTCCAGATCCAGGCGAGAAAAATGCTGACCACACAATCCTTTTTTGACCTGTCCCAGTTCCCCCACGCCTCCCTCTTCACAGAAGAAAAGCCGGTATGGGACGCACTGAATTGCCTGACAACATACATGGATAGCCACAGCTATCCAGAACTGAATATAAATCTGGTCCCAGATGGCATCCCTCTGCCTTCAAGTGTTATTCTCTCCAACGGCAAGGTCTTCTCCGCTGAAGACCATAGCATCGAATTCGGCGATACAACAAAAGGCGGCTTAAAGGTCAAAAAAGACGACCAGGAACTGGTGGGAGTCTCAGTGATAATGGCAGGGGCCATTATCATGGGTAACAGGATAGATATTGGCCAGGGAGTTCTCGTGGAAGGGGGCGCGCTGATCAAATCTCCAGCCATCATCGGGGACTGTACCGAGATACGGCAGGGCGCCTACCTGCGAGGCTACTGCCTTACAGGAAAAAGCTGTGTTGTAGGGCATACCACCGAGGTGAAACACTCCATCTTTCTCAACGATGCCAAAGCCGGCCATTTTTCCTACCTTGGTGATTCCATCCTGGGGCAGGATGCCAATCTTGGAGCCGGGACAAAATTTGCCAATCTAAAGTTTCTTGGCGGCAACGTATCCATCCGCACTGAAAAAGGACTTGTTGACACCGGCCGAAGAAAATTCGGCGCCATCCTTGGCGACCAGGCACAGACCGGCTGCAACTCGGTAACCAACCCCGGCACCATCATCGGCAAAGGAGGAATCCTGATGCCCAATACCACAGCCGCCTCAGGCTATCATCCACCCAGGACCATTATTCGCTAGTGCCTGTCCATAAATGGCCTTTTTCTCCTAACTCTTCGTTGCTTACAAAATTTAATCCTCAGAATATCAAATAGATACCTGCGGTTAAATTCATCGAGCGCCTCGATTTAGAAGAAAAAATCTCATCTATGGACAGACACTCGCTAAGTTTTTTTAAAAGAGAACAGCAGAATGTCGAACTGTTTTTTTACTTCTGCGGTTCGAAATTCCCTGTTCGACATTCGACATTCTCCTTTCCTCCTTACCCCTCACCCCCCACCTTTTTATCATTCCCTATTCTTTTCCCTTGATTTTGTGCATAATACCATTATATTTTTGTGCATTGGCACACTAAACAGTGTTCCTATTATTCTTTATTCCGAGGAGGAACCAATGAAAATAGCAATATCGGCAACAGGAAATAATACAGACTCCATGGTAGATCCACGTTTCGGCAGGGCCGCATGGCTCCTCATTGTAGACAGCAGCAGTGGCGAGCTGACTGAGGCCATTGACAACTCCAAAGGCAGGGGAGCTGCTCATGGAGCAGGGATCAGTGCCGCAGCCCTGGTTGCCGACAAGGGCGTCGAGGCAGTGCTCACTGGCAGAGTTGGACCCAAGGCCCTGCCTGTCCTGGAAAAAGCAGGTGTCAGAGCAGTGAATGATGTCAGCGGCAGTATCAAGGATGCCCTCGCCAACTTTGCAGGAAAAACAGCCGAGCCTGGTTCACAGAAGGCCAGCATACCCGCAGAGAGTGCAGCAGGACCCGGCCAGAGAAAAGGGTGCGGCTGCGGTCAGGGGGGTGGCCAAGGCATGGGCCGCGGCCAGGGACAGGGACGTGGTCAGGGACAGGGCCGCGGGCAATGCCGCAGATAGCAAGCACAGGGAGAATAACACAATGCAGATAGCAGTCGGCAGCGGCAAGGGCGGGACCGGAAAGACAACAATTTCCACCAGTCTCGCCCTCTGCGCAGAAGAACCGGTACAGTACCTGGACTGTGACGTAGAAGAACCAAACGGCCACATCTTTCTCAAACCGGACCTGGATTACAGTGAAACCTGCTCGGTGGTGGTCCCTCAAATTGACGAATCG
Organism: Pseudomonadota bacterium; assembly: GCA_030671085.1. Taxonomy (GTDB): domain Bacteria; phylum Desulfobacterota; class Desulfobulbia; order Desulfobulbales; family Desulfocapsaceae; genus Desulfocapsa. The sequence continues at coordinate 9,602 of DAOVAI010000084.1, forward strand.
CGGTGTACTGCCTGCGGCAAGTGCAGGGATATCTGCCGCTACAATGCCATTGTCCAGTTTGGCAAAAGCGTGATGACCTTCCCTGAACTCTGCCACTCCTGCCTTGGCTGTTTCAGAGTCTGTGAGGAGAACGCACTCATCGAAGAAAAAAGGGAAATCGGCGTCCTGCAATCGGGAATGGCCGGCGACATCCACTTTGTCCACGGCCGGGTTCGCATCGGGGAGGCCATGGGCGTTCCCCTGCTCAAGGCCGTGAAAAACCAGGCGGACAGTGATAAACTGGTCATCATCGATGCCCCCCCGGGCACCTCCTGCCCCTTTGTAGAATGTATCAGTGATGCCGATTATGTCATCCTGGTTACTGAACCAACGCCCTTCGGCCTCCACGACCTCAAACTGGCGGCATCCGTCCTCAAGAACTTCAAGCTGCCGGGCGGTGTTATCATCAATCGGTCGGACTTAGGAGATGACCGGGTGGTTCAGTGGTGCAGAGAAGAGAAGATCCCGGTTCTGCTTGAGATTCCCTTTCAGCGTTCCATTGCCGAAGGATATGCCCGGGGCAGAAACCTGGTGGAGACCGTCCCGGAACTGCGCACCGATTTTCGCAATCTATTAAAGAACCTGAGCTTGACTGTCGGCAGTTGATGGAGAAACAGATGAAAGAAGTATTGATATTGAGCGGCAAGGGAGGAACCGGCAAGACCAGCATAGTCGGCTCCTTTGCCCATTTGGCGAAAAACAAGATCCTGGTAGACTGCGATGTAGACGCCTCAGACCTCCACCTTCTCCTTGGCCCGCGCCCGAGAGAGGAACATGAGTTTCGCTCCGGGGTCAAGGCCCGGGTAGAA
>DAOVAI010000141.1 GCA_030671085.1 Pseudomonadota bacterium
CTGTTCGCTATGGGCCGATGACTGTCGCCATTTTGCAATAAAACAAATGAAACGTCGCATTTAAACTTAAGTATTTCAAAGTCAATATATTTCCACTATATCGTGACCGTGGCTACTTAGCTGTAGCCACGCACTTATGCACAGTAACTCATTATTTTTAACATTCCATGCATAATCATAACTATATCAAACTCTTTTGTCATTATTTTGACACAAAGGGGCTTTTTCTTCATTTGATAAAAGACTGTAACGCAACAGCTATACCCCTACCATAACTGTTGCGTCCGCAGGATGTACTCAGAAGGTTACTAAATTCCAGACATCTTAAGACAAAGCAGTATAAGGGTATAACTGACCGCTGAAAGTCCGGTCGCCATCACTACAATTGTTGCTGCCAGCTCACCGTCACCTCCCATATGGCAAGCCATGATATAGGTGGATACCGCTGTTGGAGCGCCTGCCATGAGCAGGCCAATGGCGAAATCCAGACCTGAAATATTGAGTAACAGCATAAACGCTCCAGTCACCAGTGGCAGCAAAAGTAATTTCATTGCGGTGGCAAGTGCTGCCTTCCAGATATCACCTTGCAGTTTTGCCAGCGAAAAACTGCCGCCAATGGAGAGGAGTGCAAGGGGCAAGGTCATTCCTGTTGCGATGTTGAGTGACCGATCAAGAATGGTGGGCATGGGGAGTTGGAAGAAACTCCAGAGGATACCGAACAGTGAGGCAAGAATCAGCGGGTTAACGACGATCTGTTTTACGATCTCCAGGTAGCTGGTTCGCTGCTGCTGGGGTAATAGGAGTGCGAAAATGGCAAAAAAGTTCAAGACAGGGACCAAAAAGCCAAGCAGAATCCCTGCCCTGGTCAGGCCGATATCACCATAGGCGTTAAAAATAATGGCCAGGCCGATGTATGCCAGATTACCCCTGAATGATCCCTGGCAGAAAGAGCCATGGATCAGGGGCGGGAAACCACGCCATTTCCCGTACAGGTAGGCGATACAAAAACAACAGGCAACCCCTGCACTGGTGGCGATCACCAGACTGAAATTGAAACTGGTGGTAAAATCCGCAGTGGCTATCTTGTAGATAAGTAACAGCGGCAGGCAGACATAATAGACCAGTTGATTAACCTGGGCAAAAAACTTGCCATCCACAAGCCCTTGGCGGCGAATAGCGTAGCCAAGTCCGATAACAAGAAATACCGGAAGGACAATTTCTAGAACATTCAGCATGGTATCATTTTTACCTGAAAATCCATGCGATTACCATCATTAAAGTCGGGAAAAAATTTGTGCTGAATTACAGGCCCAGGTCTTCCTCTCATTGACCATAAAAGATTTAACGGCGGCTGGACCTTTAAACAAAGGTGACGGGGTCAGGTCTTGAAAAACCACCTGTTGCTTGATCGCTTTTTCATTACTTTGCTCACCGTCGTATAATGGATGAGTTCCCTTCCAAAATCCTATCTGGACCAAAGGGGCACCAAACAAGCCTGACCCCTTTTTTATTTTAACGCCCTGCCTTATCGAGCAGCAACTCTGCCGGCCGGACAAAGGAGTCGGCCGGAAAGCCCAGGGCCTCTTTCAAGAGCAGATCTCGGTCCCAGACGTTTGCCACCCGACTCAAGACATAGGCCTTTTTCACAGAAAGGCGCGGCACAAAGTACCAGGGCGATACCAACCTGAACGGGCCGAGCCCCGAGTTGGTCAGAGGAAAATCGCTGCCAAAGAGAAACTTCTTAAACAGATCCTGGCGGCTCAACACTTTGGAGAGATAGCGCACCTTGTTGAGTTGGGTGAGGCTTGATATATCAGTATAGAGATTGTCATATTGCGTGAGCATGGGCAGCAGCCTGTCGATATACTCCACCCCACCCTTCTTGCCGGTGGTGGCCAGATGTGCCGCAATAACCGTCACCCCTTCCTCCAGAGCCAGCCTGAGCAGGCAGGGATCACCAAGCGCATCATGTGAGCTGGAAAAGGAGCGTTCCGCCCCGGTGTGAACCAGAAGAGGCAGGTCCAGCTCTTTCAGCATCCGGTAAAAGGGGATGATGGCCGGATCGGAGGGATCGATATGCTGGATGGCGGGTAGCCACTTGATGAGCAGGGTCTTATCCGCCGCAGCCTGCCTAAGCTCATCCTGCCAGTCCGGCCGATAGGGATTGACGCTGGCCCCATAAAAGAGTCCGGGATGGCGGGCGCATCCCTCCCTGACAAAGTCGTTGGGAATATAGACCTCGGTAAGGGTCTCATCGGGCCGGCCACTAACCTGGTTATACACCTTGTCCAGGGCTAGAAGCAGAGCACCGTCCACACACGCCGACTGTGCCAGGCTCTCTGCAATGCGCTCAATCACTATCGCATCGCCAAGCGATTCTATCTCCTGCTTGCTGGTGTTAAACGCCTTCAGGTAGAGATCATAGCGCCAGTTGCCGAGCAGGCTCGGTGAAATTGAGCACTCACTGCCCACGCCTATGCCGGCGACATGCACATGCATATCAAGGACAAAACCTTTTTTCCGGCCGGCTTTTCTACGCGTATCTATCCTGTCTTGCATTTACTGTACCCGCTCCTGGGCGAGCCGTTTGGCCGTGGTGAATTAAAAATCAGCAGAGAATCCACTTAAAAAATGCAGGATGCTGTACAAACGAGGGGAACCAGCTCTGGTGGACTACTTCCATTTCGAATTCTTCATAGTCGTTCTATAATTTCAAGAAGTCCTTCATCCGATCCCAAAGGGAACGAAGATGAGTCAAACGGAGACTTGATCCCTTCCCTCTATTTGCACAGCTCAGTTTAAAGTCTGAGTGAAACTTAGTTCCACATGAAGGACAAGCCATGAGCATCCCACCGATGTTTCCAGGAAATCGTAACTGTTGATCACACTTTGGGCACTTCTTTTCAGTATAATGAGTCATTTATTTATTTTTCCCCCATGCACATCTTTCCCATTCCGAGCCCTTTGCTTCTTCTTACCTGAGTTGGTCATGAAGAAAACTTGAGCTCAAAATCCACATCTTTTAAATAATGAGCTTCCTGCTCAAGGCTGGCGAGTTGCAGGGGATGTTTCATTAACTCATCCTTTGCAAACTGAAGGGTTAAACTATTTTCATTCACGGCAATTTTTTCAATAATTGCTGTTTCCTCTTTTCGGGAACGATGGAGTAGAGTGGCGAGACGAAGCAGAACCACAAGCCTCAAGGCAGTCTGCTGATTTTTCTCCGGTAAATCTTTGAAGAGTTTTTTTGATATTTTTTTACGATGACAACGCACCAGAGCACTCATCCAGTCCTGCTCCTCAAAAGAAAAACCGGGCAGATCCGCATTGTCCAGCAAATACGCACCATGTTTCTGATATCCACTTAACGAAACCGCTAGGCCAATCTCATGCAGACTGCTTGCCCAGTGAAGTAATTCGGCATCTTCCAGTCGCAGGTTCCAAGTTTTTTCACAGGCAGTCAATAGGCGATGCGCTGTTTTACTCACCCGTCTTGCATGTTTCTGGCTGATCTGAAATCGCCGCTGCACGCTTGAAACGGTTTTTAAACGGGTATCTTCACTCTGAATGCGGCCCAGACGCTCATACAGCAAGCCTTCCCGCAAGGCGCCCTCGGAAACCTGCATGGTTTTAATTTTCAGTGCCTCAAAGGTGGCAATGAGGACGGCCAGGCCTCCTGCAAAAACAGGTTGTCGATCACTCTTTAAACCCGGCAGATCAAGATTGTGCAGATGTTCAGCCTTAATCATTATATCCCGTATCTCGTACAAACTGTCCAGTGTGATATTATAGGACTCAAGCCCAAGCCCATTCACAACTCTACCTACGGCTTTGATGGTACCGGATGCCCCTGTGGCGGAGCTCCAATCTGCTTTTTGAAAATAGCGCCTCACCGGACAAAGTTCCAGATGGGCTGCAATGCCGGCCTTTTTCCAGTACTTCTTATTTAGCTTTCCATTTCCAAAAAACTCACGACTCATACTGACACAACCCATATCGAGGCTACGCAGATGCAGAGGTTCGAAATCCTCACCGATAATTAATTCAGTACTGCCACCACCAATATCCATGACAAACCGTTTGCCGTCTTCAGCAGCCAGGGAATGAGAAACACCCAGATACACAAGGCGAGCCTCCTCTTTTCCTCCAATGACAGAGATTGGATGGCCTAGAACCTCACTGGCATTTTGTAAAAACAGACGGGAATTTTTTGCCTGACGCAGGGTATTAGTGCCAACAGCCGCCACACTGCCCTGGGGAAAATCGTTAACACGTTCGCCAAAACGCTCAAGACAGAAAAGGGCACGAGTACGGGCTTCTTCAGACAATATGCCTTTTTTATCAAGACCGGCACCCAGACGCACCATCTCCTTTAACTTATCCAGAATGTGGATATGACCGTCTTCAATGCGGGCAACAACCATGTGAAAACTGTTGGAACCCAAGTCGATGGCGGCTAAATGTTGTTGTGTTTGCTGTTGTTCTTTCACTGGTCACCCAAGGTTACCCTCGCATTTTATCCTTCATGGAAGGCAATCACTGCCTCCTTGTCGCGGCTGGCTATCTGGCGAGCCACCTTGGCCGGTACCACCTCGAAGCTGTCGCCGAGTTTGACGATGGCTAGCTGGCCGATGCTGAGCTGAACCGCCATCTCTTCAGAGACATAGATCCTCTTTATCTGGTTCTGCTCTACAAAGTTATAGCGCTCGCCACGATCATCCTGGTCCAGTCGATTATTCTCAATGAGCTGTTTTACCTGGGCCTTCAGCTCCCTTTGCCGGTTCTCTTCAGCGCGCTGTTGGTTGAGCTCCCGGTTACGCTTTGCCTGGGCCGCCTGCTCTTCCCGAATCCTGTTGCTGATTTCAGATGTGCTTTTTTCCTTATTCTGCTTGCGGCTGCGGTGTTGTTCGAGTTTGGCCTTCTTTGCCTGTTTTTTGTTGACCAGACCGGCCTTGAGAAGCTGGTCCTGAAACGGGTTCCCCATGCTATTTTCCTTAAAAGATCATATAGCTGTCAGCTCCGAGCATTCAGCCTTTTACACATTGATGATTATTACTCATAATAAACCCCACCTTAACCGACAAACAGGGTTTGGAGAAATCATTTTCCGATTATTATTGATGAGCTAGTAAAAATTCTGCAATCTTTTAAAACGTCATTCCAGGATTGGTCAGGAAACAGCGCTGCACCTTTTTATATGTTACGGTTAATCAGCTGTTTTCTTTTCTATGGAAATAACTTGCAGGGGCTTGGCCGACATGCTAAAAACTCCATTTTTTCAGCCAGAAACAAAGCAGGCGATAGAATAGCAGCACCCTATGTCATCTTTCCACAATCGCCCGCAGGGGCGGGCTCCTACATTATAAAAAATTTTGTTGAGCTAATTTTCCAACGGTTATTGGCCTTGTAAACGATAACTGTCCTGGCTAGTTTTTCTTTTTTGCGAGACTCTTTATGATTCACCTGACCAATATCAGCAAGCAGCATGGCAGCCAGATCCTCTTCACCAATGCCAGCCTTCAGATCCTGCCTGGTGTGCGTACCGGCCTTGTCGGCCCTAACGGTGCTGGTAAGAGTACCATCTTCCGCCTGATAACCGGTGAGGAAGAGGTGGATCGAGGTGAGATTTCCTGCTCCAAGAAAACGGTGATTGGCTATTTCTCCCAGGAGGTTGGAGAGATGGCCGGCCGCTCTGCCCTGGAAGAAACCATGTCTGCCGTGGCCAAAGTTATGACCCTGGCCGAGAAGATTCAGGAGATGGAGGCTGCCATGGCCCTGCCCATGCCTGATGACGAACTGACTGCATTGTTGGAGCGCTACGGAGATGCCCAGGAAGAGTTCGAACACCGTGGTGGTTATGACCTGGAAGCCCGGGCCAAGGCAGTGCTCACCGGGCTAGGTATCGGACCAGATGATTTTGAGAGGCCGGTAGAATCCTTTAGCGGCGGCTGGAAGATGCGTATCGCCTTGGCCAAGATCCTGACCATCAATCCCGATGTCTTGCTTCTGGACGAACCCACTAATCATCTGGACATTGAGTCCATCCTCTGGCTTGAAGAGTGGCTCAAGAATGAATTCAAAGGTGCTGTGCTCATGACCAGCCATGACCGGACCTTCATGAACTCCATTGTCAGCCGCATAATCGAGGTGGCCAATAAAACAGTCACCACCTATGGCGGCAACTACGATTTCTATTTGCGCGAGCGTGAGATCCGCCGAGAGAATCTTCTAGCCAGTTACCGTCGTCAGCAGGAGATGCTGGCTAAGGAGGAAGATTTCATTGCCCGCTTTGCCGCCCGGGTCTCCCATGCGGCCCAGGTGCAGTCGCGCATCAAAAAGCTGGAAAAGATCGAACGCATCGAGTTACCTCCGGAGCAGAGGATCATGCGCTTTGAGTTTGCCGAACCACCTCGCAGCGGTGACGATGTGGTGGCCATGGAAGGGCTTG
>DAOVAI010000128.1 GCA_030671085.1 Pseudomonadota bacterium
AGAGGCGCAGAAGCAGGAGCGGTACGCCAAAGAAGTGGTCGCCATGGAAGTGAGAGATCCACAGGGTCTTGAGTTGTTCCGGGTCCCGGCTGTAACGGAAAAAGGCATGGGGCACCGTGAAGCCGCAGTCCAGGAGATGCAAGTCCAGGCCTGTTTCCAGGAGGAGGGAGGTGTTGGGGTGATTGGGGTCGCAGGCCTCTCCGGTGCCTAAGAAGGTGACTTTCATGGCAGGAAAGTAGGGAAGTCGTGGCCTGTCACGGCTTCCTGGATGTCATCTGCCTGTATCACGAGAGAGGCAAAGAGAAAGGTCTCGAGTTGCAGGCACTTGTTAAAGTTTTTTCTGATCAGGTCGTGGCGTCTGGCGTCATTGTTGCCGTAGCGCTCCAGGATATAGTCCAGTCGCTCTTCCAGGGAGACGATCTCTTCATGCCGTACCCGTTTGTCTGCATAATAGACCAGTTCCTTGGCCAGAAACAGACCACTTACATAACGGTTGGGAGAGAATTCGGAGAGTATGACATGCTCCCGTACCACTTCGGCCACTTCCGGGTAGCCGAGCTCCAGACAGATATCTCTGCCCTGTCTGGCATGGTCGCATCGGTTTTCCAGGCATGGGGTCTTGGCAATATCATGGAGCAGGGCTCCAGTGAGGACCAGATCAGTCTCCGGCAGCATCGCATCAGGTGTGCTGGCATCTGCAAGTCCCTGGAGCAGGACATTTGCCACCCGGGCCACCATCAGAGAATGGGCCCGGATGTTGTCAAGCATAGCATACTCGTCCATAAGCGAGTAGCACTGTTGAATGGTGGGGATAGACGCCATCTGCTATTTCAGGTTTTTATAATTTTGTCGAAGGGTTGTCTACTTACGGCTCAGTTCATGGACAAATTCCACTGCAGCCTTGGCCTGATCCGGCGGGGTGAACTGGTGGATGCCGTGGCCCAGGTTGAAGATATGGCCGTGTGCATCTTTGGCATCGTCAAGGATGCGTCCGATGCGGGCCTTGAGTTTATCTTTAGGCAGGAGCAGGGAAAAGGGATCCAGGTTGCCCTGGACAGCCACTTTACCTATCCGTTTGATGGCATCACCGATATTGATGCGCCAATCCAGCCCCAGGACATTGGCTCCAGAAGATTCAGCCAGCTCCAGAAGCGTTGCCCCGTTGTTGGCAAAGTAGATGATGGGCAGACCCGTATCCTGCAAGTCGCTGATGATTTGCTGCACATAGGGCAGGGCAAAGGTCTCAAAATCATTGGGTGCCAGAACACCTGCCCAGGAGTCAAAGATCTGCAGGGCCTGGGCTCCGGCCTTGGCCTGGGCCTTCAGATAGAGCGTGGTTGTCTGGGTGATCTTTTCCATCATGTTGTGGAAGAGCTCCGGATTGGTATACATCATCTTCTTGGTTTCCCAGAAGACCTTGGAGGAGCCGCCTTCGATGAGGTAGGTGGCACAGGTGAAAGGGGCACCGGAAAAGCCGATGAGCGGCACCTTCAGCTCTTTGCGCAGGAGACGGATGGTATCCATGACAAAGCCTGTGTGCTCATTTGGATCCGGGATAATGAGCTTATCAAGGTCGGCCTGACTTTTTATGGGTTCGGGAAAGACCGGGCCTCTCCCCTCATGGAATTCCAGGGGCGTACCCATGGCCTCCAGCGGGATAAGAATATCAGAGAAGAGGATGGCTGCATCCACACCCAGGATGTCAATGGGCTGGAGAGTGACCTCAACGCAGAGCTCAGGAGTCTTGCACAGTTCAAGGAAGGTGACATTGCCCCGCACCTTCTGGTACTCGGGAAGATAGCGTCCAGCCTGGCGCATGATCCAGATAGGGGTATAGTCGGTCTTTTCGCCTCGGCAGGCCTTCAGGAATGTATCGTTCATAATTTCTCTATTCACTCTTCGATGTTGGACGTTCGATGTTAGATGGTTATTTGTTCTCTTTTTTGTTCTCTTTTTCCTTTATACTTCTCGGCACATAATTGCAAAAAGGTTCCTGGGCCAGATAGTCACCGGTCATGGCATAGGCGCGCGCCCTGCAGCCACCGCAGACATTGACATACTCGCAGGAACCGCAGTTATCCTTGTAGCCCTTGAAATCACGCATCTCATGAAAGAGGGAGGAATCTTCCCACACCTCTTTAAAGGATTGTTCCTTGAGGTTGCCTGCGGCTTTTGGAAAATAACTGCAGGGCAGGACATTCTCATCCACGTCAATGAGGCAGATGAGCTGTCCGGCCAGGCAGCCTTTGGAACCACCGGTGGAGAATTTCAGGTTGCGGCGTTTGAAGGAGCTCTTCTCTTCCTTGGCCTTCTGGCGCACGATCCGGTAGTAGTGGGGAGCACAGGTGGGGCGCATGAGGAGTTCATCCTCATTCTTCTCCATCTCGTAATGCCACTCCAGGATCTCATCGTAGATATCGGTTGGAATGAGTTCTTCCATGATATCCTCACCCCGGCCCGTGGGCACGATCATAAACATGTACCAGGCCTGGGCTCCGAGGCTCTTTACCAGTTTATAGATTTCCGGGATCTCTTCCCGGTTACGAATGGTAAAGGAGGAATTGATGAGGAAGGGGATGCCATGCTCATTAAAGAGCTTGATGGCATTCATGGTCCCGTCAAAGGCCCCTGGCTGATTGCGGAAGTCGTCATGGGTCTCGGCCTTTGCTCCGTCCAGACTGAGGGAGACCATCTTGATCCCGGCATCTTTTATCTTTTCACAGGTGTCAGACGTGACCAGGGTGCCGTTGGTGGCCAGACACATCCGCAAGCCCTTTGATCCGCCGTACTTGGCAATATCAAAGACATCTTCGCGGAGCAGGGGCTCACCACCGGAGAGGACCATCACCGGTGAGGCATACGAGGCAATATCGTCAATGATACGCTTGGCCTCGTCAAAGGAAAAATCCGGATGCCCGGCAATATCGAGCTCAGACGAGGAACGACAGTGTACACACTTTAAATTACAGCGCCGGGTGATCTCCCAGGCGATCCATTTCGGTTCAAAATCCATTTCTTTCTCCATAGGGTAAAAACAGGAAATAATATCGGATACTATATTGTCTTTTCCGGGAAGATGAAAGGCAAAAAAAACCTGTACCTTTTCAGCAGCGCTTAGAGCGCTGCTGAAAAGGTACATTCTGGAAGACCCTGATTACTGGCTGCGAGTCTTATTCTGCAGGGTGTCGACTGCTGAATTCTTCCTCTCTGCAACTTGACAAGGAAAATAGCGCTACTTATTGTTCGGACTGATTGCAATGTACCAGAAAATGATAGCAAAAAGAGAGCGCGGGCCGTTTGGCTGATAACACGCCTATATTGTATATGGAGGAAGGGGTGAGCGAAGAAAAAAAAGAAGAGGAAATTTTGGAAGAGGTGGATTCTTTAGAGGAAGATCTTTCTCAAGAGGAGGAAGCCCAGGCAGATCAGGATCTTGGAAAAGAACTGGCCGAGGCATTGGCTGACGCGGCAGAGCAGAAAGACCATATGCTGCGTATTGCCGCTGAGTTTGAAAATTATAAGAAACGGATGAACAAGGAGCGGTCCACTGCTCTGAAGTATGCCGGAGAACCGATCTTTCGGGAAATCCTGCCGGCAATAGACAACCTTGAACGTGCAGTCAGTCAGGGCAAAGCAGGGGGCGTGGATGCGGGAATAGGTTTGGCGTCTCTACTTGAAGGGGTGAAGCTCACCCTGAAGAGTTTGTTATCTACTCTGGAAAAGTTTGAGGTGAGTTCCATTGAGAGTGTTGGCCAGCCTTTTGATCCCTCTGTCCAAGAGGCGTTGACCATGGAGGCCAGTGATACAGTTCCTGCCAACCATGTGTTGAATGAGTTTGAAAAGGGCTACCACTACAAAGATCGTCTACTCCGTGCGGCCAAGGTTATTGTTTCATCCGGGGATCAGAGTTCTTGATGAAAAAATATCATCAGGAGATGATGGCAACTGCTTGACAAACCATAGATGATGAGCACTGTAGCAAGTGTTGTCATGAACAGTAAACCGGGCTTTACTGGGAGAAAAAGTATTTTGTCTGTTACCCTGCTCGGTGATACTCAAAACTAAAATAGAATATAACGCTTCCCGTTAGCTGGAGGCGATTTCATACTTCGAGATAAGGAGATATGCCATGGGAAAGATAATTGGAATTGATCTGGGAACAACAAATTCATGCGTGGCGGTAATGGAGGGTAGTGACCCCACGGTTATTACCAATGTGGAAGGCAATCGAACCACACCTTCTATCGTTGCATTTGCAGATAATAACGAGCGACTGGTCGGTCAGGTTGCAAAACGTCAGGCCGTTACCAATCCAGAGCGTACCCTGTATGCCATCAAGCGTCTTATCGGCCGTAACTTTAAAGATGCTGAGGTGCAGAAATCTATTGAAGTCAGCCCCTTTAAGATAGTCAAAGGGAAAGGCGGCGGTGCTGCTATCGAAGTGGAAGGGAAGTCCTACACCTCGGCAGAAATTTCAGCCATGATCCTTGGCAAGATGAAGCAGACTGCCGAAGAGTACCTTGGTGAAGAGGTGACCGATGCCGTGGTTACCGTACCAGCATACTTTAATGATGCCCAGCGTCAGGCCACGAAAGATGCCGGAAAGATAGCGGGACTGAATGTGCAGCGTATCATCAACGAGCCCACTGCAGCATCTCTTGCCTATGGTCTTGAGAAAAAGGGCGAAGAGAAGATAGCAGTCTTTGATCTTGGCGGCGGTACCTTTGATGTCTCCATCCTCGAGATTGGTGACGGTGTTTTTGAAGTGAAGTCCACCCACGGTGATACTTTTCTTGGTGGTGAAGACTTTGACATGCGTATCGTCAACTGGCTGGCCGACGAGTTTAATCGGGACCAGGGGATTGATCTCCGCACTGATAAAATGGCTCTGCAGCGTCTCAAAGAAGAGGCGGAAAAGGCCAAGATGGAGCTTTCCACCACCATGGAAACCGATATCAACCTCCCCTTTGTCACTGCAGACGCCACCGGCCCCAAACATCTGAATGTAAAGCTGACCCGGGCCAAGTATGAGAGCCTGGTGGAAGATCTGGTGGAGCGCACTGTGGGACCTTGTCAGACCGCACTGAAAGATGCGGGGCTCTCCGCTTCAGACATTGACGAGGTTATTCTGGTTGGCGGTATGAGTCGGATGCCCATGGTGCAGGAGAAGGTAAAGAAAATCTTTGGCAAAGATCCCCATAAGGGCGTGAATCCTGACGAAGTGGTTGCCATTGGTGCGGCCATCCAGGGCGGTGTCCTGGGTGGTCATGTGAAAGACGTTCTGCTCCTCGACGTTACTCCTCTCTCCCTTGGTATCGAGACCCTGGGGGGGGTAACCACCAAGCTGATCGAGAAGAACACCACGGTTCCCACCAAAAAGAGCCAGATCTTTTCCACAGCGGCTGATAATCAGCCGGCAGTGTCCATTCATGTGCTCCAGGGGGAGCGTGGAATGGCCCAGGATAATAAAAGCATTGGCCGTTTTGAGCTCGCTGATATCCCGCCTTCTCCTCGCGGCGTACCGCAGATTGAGGTCTCTTTTGACCTGGATGCCAATGGTATCCTCCATGTTTCTGCCAAGGATCTGGGAACCAACAAAGAGCAGTCCATCCGCATCACCGGTTCATCCGGACTCTCCGAGGATGAGATCGAGAAGATGAAACAGGATGCCGAACTCCATGCCGATGAAGACAAGAAACGTAAGGAGTTGGTCGATGCCCGTAACAACGCTGACGGTTTGATGCATGCCTCCGGCAAATCACTGAAAGATCTCGGTGATAAGGTAGATGATGAGACCAAGGCCAATGTAGAGCGTGAGATCGAAAATGTGAAAAAGGCCATTGAAGGTGACGACACGGATGCTATCAATGCTGCCGTGGAAGAACTGACCAAGGCCTCCCACAAGCTGGCTGAGCTCATGTATGCCCAGGCCTCTCAGGAAAGCCCTGATGCAGGTGCGGCTGCTGGTGATACTGGTGCTCAGCAGGATGAAGATGTCGTTGATGCAGACTTTGAAGAGGTTAAAGACGACAAGAAATAATCCTGTTCAATAATCGGCTGTCAATGACAGCCGAACAGGCAACAAAAAAGGGGGAATTCGGAAAAATCCGGATTCCCCCCTTTTTTTTAGGTTTGATCAGCTACATAAGTGGAGTAGTATGGGCCACCACACTGAACCCTGAACCCTAAACACTGAAAACTTCCCTCTTATAATTATGAAAATTTTATCAGGTATCCAACCCTCTGGTCAGCTTCACATTGGTAACTATTTTGGGGCGATGAAGACCATGATTTCCCATATGGAAGATTCTGATCTTTATGTCTTTATCGTTGACCTCCATGCCCTTACCTCGGTCCATGATCGGCAGAAATTGGCCATAGGGACTTTAGAGGCGGCAGCCGACTTCCTGGCCCTGGGGCTAGACCCGGATAAGTGCACCTTCTGGGTGCAGTCCGATGTTCCTGAGGTCTGTGAACTGGCTTGGATACTCTCAACGCTCACGCCCATGGGGCTCATGGAGCGCTGCCATTCTTATAAGGATAAGGTGGCCAAGGGTATTGACGCCAGCCACGGTCTTTTTTCCTATCCTGTGCTCATGGCTGCCGATATCCTCCTCTATCAGGCAGATCGGGTACCGGTGGGGAAGGATCAGAAACAGCACTTGGAGGTGGCAAGGGATATTGCCCAGAAGTTTAACACTACTTTTGGTGAGACCTTTGTCATTCCCGAGCCTGCCATCAGTGAGACCACAGCCATTGTCCCCGGCCTCGACGGACAGAAGATGTCCAAGTCCTATGGCAATACCATTCCCATTTTTCTTGAAGGAAAACCCTTGAAGAAAAAGGTCATGGCCATCGAAACCGATGCCACTCCAGTGGAAGATCCAAAAGATCCGGATAGTTGTAACCTTTTTTCCATCTTCAAGCTTTTTGCCAGTCCGGAGCGATTGGAGGAGGTGAGGAACTTGTATTTGGGCGGCGGGGCAGCCTACGGTTATATCAAACTAGAGCTGCTCGACCTGATCAGTGATTATTTTGCTGAGGCCCGAAAGAAAAAGGCCGAGTATCTGGCAGATCCTGCGATGCTCCGTTTTATTCTGCACAAAGGAGCGGATAAGGCCCGGGAAAAGGCTGCTGTGACACTGGATTTGGTTCGTGAGCGGGTGGGGCTGAAATACTAAGATATTTTTGAGGTGAGTCCCAACGAATCGATTGTATTGGTTTTCTTTTTTCCAGCACCATTCGCCGATGACTTTTCTAGCCTTTGTGTTGAGCTGAGAGAACAGGTTCGTGTTGAGGATGGTGTTG
>DAOVAI010000178.1 GCA_030671085.1 Pseudomonadota bacterium
CACGTCAATCAGATAGCAAACCAGACATTTACCATGCTTGGCATGACCTTTAACCTGCCCACAGCCATTGCCCTTCTCCTCTTCTGCGGGGCCATAGGGAAATCTGCCCAGCTCCCTCTGCACGTCTGGCTGCCCGATGCCATGGAAGGCCCCACCCCTGTCAGTGCCCTGATCCATGCAGCCACCATGGTTACAGCCGGTGTCTTCCTGGTGGCCAGGTGTAATCCGATCTTTGAGTTGTCCATGACGGCTCTGAATGTGATCACCATTGTTGGCAGCATTACCTGTCTTTTTGCGGCCACCATCGCCCTTACCCAGACAGATATCAAACGGGTGGTAGCCTATTCCACGATTTCACAGCTCGCCTACATGTTCATCGCCTGCGGGGTGGGAGCCTACAGTGCCGGAGTCTTTCATCTGTTTACCCATGCATATTTCAAGGCGCTTCTCTTTCTTGGCTGCGGTTCCATTATTCTGGGCATGCACCATGAGCAGGATGTGAAATATATGGGAGGCCTGAAAAAATATATGCCCATCACCTACTGGACATTCCTGCTCGCCTCGCTCTCTATTTCCGGTGTCCCCGGGTTTGCCGGTTTCTTTTCCAAAGACGAGATCCTGGCCATGGCCTTTGTCTCCCCTGTCGGTGCTGGTAAATTCGCCTGGTTCATCGGTACCCTGGTCGCCGGCATCACCGCCTTCTACTCCTTCCGTCTCTTCTTTCTCATCTTCCATGGTGAATTCAGAGGCACCCAGGAACAGAAGGAGCATCTGAAAGAGTCTCCACGAGTTGTCACCATCCCCTTGATACTGCTGGCTGTTGGAGCAGTTTGCGCTGGTGGATTCGGCATCCCTGCTGTTCTCGGCGGAGGAGCGAATTGGGGCCACTTCCTTGAACCGGTGCTTGGCCATCCCCATGTTCATCCATCCCATGCATTAGAAATTATCCTGATGATTATCTCAGTCAGTATCGGAGCCTTGGGAATTTATCTGGCCTGGTACATGTATATGAAAAACCCTGAATTGGTGCAAAGGATTCGGGACAAGTACTCGACACTCTATACGCTCTCTCTGAACAAATATTTTGTGGATGAGATCTATGGAGCAACAATTATCAAACCCATGCTCGCTTTCAGCCGTCAAGTTATTCTAAAATTCTTTGATATCTTCATCATTGAAAATATTGTCAATGGTATCCCCAGGATGATCGGCCGGGTCAGTGGAGCCATGAGAAAGGTTCAGGACGGACTTGTATCTCATTACCTCGCGTATATGGGTGGTGGTGTTGTGTTCATTATTATCTGGATGTACGTGAGGGGTTAATATGTCATTCCCAATTCTCAGTTTATTGATCTTTCTCCCTGTTCTTGGCGGAATTATCCTGCTTGGAATCAGCAAGGAAAACGTGAAAAATGTCAAGATCATGGCGCTCATTATCAGCCTGCTCGAGTTTTTCTGTACCCTGCCCCTCTGGTTTTCCTTTGATAAGACTACGCACCATATGCAGTTTGTAGAAAGGCACAGCTGGATACGTCTCTTTAATATCGAGTATTACTTAGGCCTCGACGGTATTTCCATTCTCTTTGTCCTGCTTTCCGCACTGATCACCATCCTCTGTATTCTGGTGTCCTGGAACTCTATTCAGACAAAGGTGAAAGAGTTCTTCGTCTCTCTGCTCCTTCTTGAAGGGGCAATGATCGGCGTTTTCTGTTCTCTGGATTTTTTTCTCTTTTACATCTTCTGGGAAGCCATGCTTATCCCCATGTTCCTCCTCATTGGGGTCTGGGGAGGTCCGAACCGTATTTATGCCGCAACCAAATTTTTCCTCTACACCCTGGTCGGCAGTCTCTTGATGCTGGTTGGTATTATCACTCTCTACATGCATGGTGGAAACACCTTTGATATTCTTGCCCTTGCTGAACAGAACTATCCGGTCAAACTGCAGCTCATCCTCTTCTGGGGATTCTTTGCCGCCTTTGCCGTCAAGGTTCCCATGTGGCCGTTCCACACCTGGCTGCCCGATGCCCATACCGAAGCGCCAGCCGCAGGTTCTGTAGTTCTTGCTGGAATTCTCATCAAGATGGGTGCCTATGGCTTTCTTCGATTTTCCATGCCCATTCTTCCAGATGCCACCTCTGCCATGATGATGCCCATGATTGTCCTCTCACTCATCGGCATTGTGTACGGCGGAATTATCTGCCTGGCCCAGACCGACCTTAAAAGGCTCATTGCCTACAGCTCGGTCAGTCATATGGGCTTTGTCACCCTGGGAATTTTCGCTCTCAACACCCAATCCGTTGAAGGAGGCATCCTGCAGATGATCAACCACGGTGTGGTTACCGGAGCGCTCTTCCTTGGAATCGGTATGGTCTACGAGCGAACCCACACCAGAAAGATCAGTGATTATGGCGGGCTGGCCTCGAGAATGCCGGTATTTGCCTCATTTTTCCTGCTCTTTACCCTGGCCTCTGTGGGGCTACCCGGCACCAATGGTTTTATCGGTGAATTTCTGATCCTGCTGGGCTCCTTTATGACCAGACCCTGGGTTGCCCTCATTGCCGCCAGTGGCCTGATCATCGGTGCCTGGTATATGCTGTGGCTCTACCAGCGTATCTTTTTTAATCCGGTCAACTGTAAATGGGATGCAATTAAGGAACTGGACACTCGAGAGATTATTACCTTGTTACCCATGGTCCTCCTTATTTTCTGGATCGGGCTGTTTCCAGACTCCATGTTGAGCTTCATGCATGTCTCTGTGGCCCATCTGCTGGAACAGGTAACCGGGAACCCTGAAGGCGTGGCCAGTGGAGTGCAGCTTGCTGTTACCCATACTATCGATGCTGCCACCCATGGTGTCCAGCAGGCACAACAAATCAGCCATTAGCAGAAAATGATTAGTATACCAAGGATATATTTTTGCATAACGCAGAGCTGTGAGAGTTTACCAGTGCCTTGTTTTCGTACGTTTAAAACTTTGAACCATAGATCCTCCTCCTTTCTATGGGAAAAACCTAGAACGCACGAGCAGAGTCTCTTTGCACACTCGGTTACCCGGGGTGCTGGTAAACTTTTACATTTTTCACAACTATTTGACCAAGGGATATACCCCTTGGTCAAATAGAGAGCTGTGAGAGTTTACTGGTACTTTATTTTTGTTCGTCCCGGCTTTCAACCATAGTTACCCTCCTTTCTATGGGAGAAGTCCTGAACGGATGAAAATGAGGTACCGGTAAACGCTTACAATTTTTCAAGCTCCCCCTTCAAGGTTCAGCAGGAAAAGGATTCGCCATGAACATGACATTTACCATGCCCGCACTTGATCCAATCATGCCAGAAATACTCCTTGTCTGCATGGGCATCATTCTCATCGTTGTCGATCTTCTTTATCCGCGAAACAGAGAACTGCTCTCCCAATTGACCATGCTGGCTGCCTTGGGCCTGATTGCTCTCCTCTTCAATCAAAAACCTGCAGTCACCTTCGGCACCATGTTTATCGTTGACCCCTATGCCATCTTCTTCAAGGTGATCTGCCTGTTCGGCCTGCTTATGACCACTCTTTTGTCCGGGCAATACCTGAAGGTGGAAGGTATAAAACAGGGAGAATATTACAGCCTCATGGTCTTCTCCGTTGTCGGTATGATGACCATGGTTTCAGCCGGCGATCTCATTGTTGTCTATCTGGGTCTTGAACTCATGGCCCTTTCTATCTACTGCCTGGTCGGACTGCTAAAGGATGACATACGGGCCAACGAAGCATCGCTCAAGTATTTTCTCATGGGCGGCTTTTCTTCGGCTCTCTTGCTTTTTGGTATCTCCCTGGTCTACGGGATGACCGGCACCACCGACCTTGCAGGAATTGCCAAATACTGCACAGATACTGGAATCCTGACAAACCCGGCCTTACTGACCGGATTTGCCCTTGTGATCAGTGGATTCTGTTTCAAAGTGGGTGCTGCACCATTTCATTTCTGGACACCGGATATTTACCAAGGCGCGCCAACCGCTATCACCGCCTTTATGTCTGTTGCCCCAAAAGCTGCCGGCTTTGCTGTTTTCGGTCGCTTTCTCATGACGGCGTTTCCAGAATCACAACCACAATGGGGAACAATTATTGCTGTAATCGCCCTGCTTTCCATGGGTGTCGGTAATATCATCGCTATCTCCCAGCAAAATGTTAAACGAATGCTCGCCTATTCATCAATTGCTCACGCCGGTTATGCCCTTCTCGGTATCCTCGCAGGCACCAGTGAGGGATACTCTGCCACCATGAGCTACCTGTTCATTTATGGCTTCATGAATATGGGGGCCTTTGCCATCGTCATCCTCCTCTGTGCAAAAGGTGACCGCAGAGAGTCACTTGAAGACTACAAAGGGCTGGCCAAGTCCAATCCCATGGCAGCCCTACTCATGCTCATCTTTATGTTTTCCCTGACCGGCATTCCGCCAACCGCTGGATTTATCGGAAAATTTTATCTGCTCAAAGCAGCCCTTGCGGCA
>DAOVAI010000046.1 GCA_030671085.1 Pseudomonadota bacterium
TATTGACTCTGCAATTCTCTATCCGGACACTACTGAAGACTAACAGGAAAACACCATGGAATCACATGTAAAATCAGCTCTCTTTCTCTACGTCCCTGAGACGGCCGAGCTGATTGAGCAAGTTGTCCAGAACCCCTTTGACACCGAGATTACATCGGTTGCCCTGCAGGAGTTTCTCGATAACCCGGAACAGTACCTGCAGCAGTTCAATCATGCTGTTGTTGCCGCCCCCCTGGATGCAATCAAATCGCTCTTGGCGCTTGCCATGGAGCACGACTTTAGTAACGATGTCATTCCCACTCCAGGACAGAGAACCCTGAGAAATTGCTCAAAAGTTGCACGAAATGGATTGGGCCCCTGAGGTAATGACAGGCGATGGCTTACTGACCAATGCTCTTGCACAGTATCCAGAAGATGTCCATTACCTTGATGAATTCCTGGCCTTAGATCCATTCAGCCATGCCATAGAAAAGACCCCCTATGGGAAAAAAGCAACCAAGGTCTTTCGCGCACTCTTTGAGACCAGAAACAGTACCTACCCAGCTACCGGATTTGAAGGAATGGCAATCTTAATAACCGCTATGAATCGTTGTCATAATCCTGCAGAGAGTGAATGTATCAATGCCAGCCTGCATAATACTGTAGATTTTGAAGGAATCATGGGACGAATCTCCATTTCGCCAAACGGCAAAGCCCTGAGACCTCTTATTATCAACCGTATTCAGGGAAACAAACTGGAATTTGTCGTAAAAGTGTATTAGTACCTCAGAAGATAATTTGTCTTACTCTTCCAACTTGCAGAACACCATCACTCATGATTTTGTCTCATTTCAAACATTGCCTTCCTATCATCTGCACCTTGCTGTTCATGGTCGGTTGCGCTTCCCTGCCGCCCAACAATGCAAACCCCGTAACCTATGCCCTCCAGGACACTGCTGACACCAGAATAGGGAAAGGCTATGATGAACTGAAAAAAGACTATTCTGAAAAATCCGGCTTTTTCTTACTCACCAATGGCCTGGATGCCTTTACTGCCAGAGCATTGTTGGCCCAGGGAGCAGACCGAAGTATTGATGTCCAGTACTATATGATCCACAACGATCTCACCGGCATCCTTTTTATGAGCCAACTACTCAAGGCTGCTGACCGGGGCATCAGGGTCCGGGTGCTCATTGACGACATGGATCTTAAAAAACGGGATGAGGGCTTATCCACCCTTGCCGCCCATCCCAATATTACTCTGCGGGTCTTCAACCCATTCAGCCGTCAAATGCTTCGGGCTCCGCAGCTCCTCACCCGCTTTGGTTCGGTAACCCGACGCATGCATAATAAATCCTTTACTGTAGATAATCAGATTACCATTGTCGGCGGCCGCAATATCGGTAATGAATATTTTGATGCCGATCCCACCCTTGCCTTTGCCGATCTCGATATACTGGCCATAGGCCCCGTGGTAAAAGAGGTCTCGTCCTCCTTTGACGAGTACTGGAACAGCAGCATGGCCTATCCCATTACTATCCTGCGCCCTGATCTTGCGGAAAAAGAAAACTTAGAAGAAGGTCGCCAAAGACTGGCTGAATATCTTGGCCAAGAATCAGTTGCAGAGTATCAGCAATCACTTTCCAACTCCCGCCTTGCTCAAACCATCAGCAACAACAAGGTGGTATTCAACTGGGGGAAGGCCCGTGTCCTTGCCGATCATCCCAGAAAGCTGCAGAGCTATGATATAGCCCCTGCTGACACCTTATCCGCTCAGTTACACCCTTTTCTGGAGGAGCTGCAGAGAGAATTCCTGATCTTCTCACCCTATTTCGTGCCGGGAAAATCAGGTACCAAGTTTCTTTGCGATTTAAGTAGAAGCGGTGTGCGTGTACGCATTTTGACCAACTCACTCGCCTCAACTGATGTGGGCATAGTCCATGCCGGATATGCCAAGTACCGCAGTAGTCTGCTTCGAGCAGGTGTCGAACTCTATGAGATGAATAAGGTGCTCAGCAAGGAACAACGTAAGGAGATGAAAGGTGATTCTGGTTCATCAAAGGCCAGTCTCCATGCCAAATCCTTTGTCTTTGATCGAAAACATGTCTTTATCGGTTCCCTGAACCTTGATCCCCGCTCGGTGATTGAAAATACCGAAATAGGGATCATGGTAACCTCAACGGAGCTTGCCGATACCATGGCTGCTGGATTTGACCTGGTCGTGGAAGCCATGGCTTTTCGTCTTCAGTTGGAAACCGATGCAGAAGGCCTGGAGTTCATTTCCTGGCACGGGTTGGAAGACGATAAAGAACGCGTCTGGACTGCTGATCCGCACACCGGCTTCTGGCGACGGTTTGCTATCGGGTTTATGAGCCTATTCCCCATCGAGTCACAACTCTGATCCCATGCCCCTGCCCACTTCAGCAACCAGGATGAACTCAGCAACAGTTCCGAGATTAATCCTCTTATTCCTCTTCCTCTGCTGCACGCTCCTTGCCTGTGCCGCTATTCCGGAACAGGAGCAGCTTATCTCTGTACAAAGTGACATGCAGCTGACTCGAAGCAATGGCAGCTGCACAGAAGAGACCACTCTCCACAACAGACAAACAGACGCGTCCCGGCCAGGACTTTCTCCCGACTCCATATCCATCTTAAATTGGAATATCTTTAAAGAACAGCGGCAAAACTGGGAGGTGGACCTGCTGCTGCTCAGCCATGAAAAAGATATTATCCTTCTGCAGGAAGCAGCATTAACTGAAGAACTGCTGGAAGTACTGCAACAAAGGAATCTGTACTGGAATTTAAACAGTGGTTTCAAATACAAAGGGATAGACACCGGGGTGCTGGTGGCCTCCACAGTTCAGTCTCTTGACAGCTGCGGCCTGCGTCACAGTGAACCGTTTATCAGCGTCCCCAAAACAATCCTGGTCAGCAGATATGCGATTATCGACTCACCACAAGAGCTTCTGGTGGCCAACATCCATGGTATCAACATTTCCCTTGGCACCAGTGCTTACCAGGAGCAGCTTTCCGGACTGGAAAAGGTTTTAAAAAAGCATGATGGTCCGATTATTCTGGCCGGTGATTTTAACAACTGGAGTGAGGAACGGACTGACATTATGATGGGGCTGGCAGAGAAACTTTCTTTGCAGGTTTTGACCTTTGATGAAGGGGGGAGGACACTCTTTTTGGGCGATCCAGTGGATCAGATTCTATACCGTGGACTGGAACCGCTTTCCCAGGCTGTATACCCGGTAACCTCTTCTGATCATAATCCAATATCAGTCACCTTTCGCCTTGCAGAAGGCAAAACTGCTGACGAAACTCACTTACGGTAAGGCCATGAAAACAGTCCAATTGACCTTAATACTCGCCTTGTTGTTCACGGGAAATGACATCTTTGCCGCAGAAAACGAGGAGATCGACTACCTGCTCTCCTATCTGGGTGACAGCGGCTGCACCTTTATCCGCAACGGTGATGAGCACCCGGCCAAAGAGGCCAAAGAACACCTGGAAATGAAATACAACCATGCGAAACGCCGTATCAAAACAGCAGAGGACTTTATCAATAAAATTGCCTCAAAAAGCAGTCTGTCCAGAAAGCAGTATAAAGTACGCTGCGCAGATGTCCAATTGCCGTCAAAACAATGGTTAGAGAGAGCCCTGGCATCTCATAGAGGATCAGGTAACGAGCAGAGACAAGAAGACTAATTGCAGAGGGAAAAAAGATGCCATTATTGGGAGCCCATGAATCCGTGGCCGGTGGCCTGCACCTCGCCTTTGACCACATCAGGGACGTAGGAGGTGCTGCGCTGCAGATCTTCACCCGCAATCAGCGGCAATGGAAACCGAAACCGGTGAGTGAAGAGGAACAGAAGCTTTTCGCAGCTGCCTGGCATGAAGATCCGTCCATGCCTGTTGCCTCGCACGCCTCTTACCTGGTCAACCTGGCCTCGGGGAAAGAGGAACTGGCAGAAAAATCCATTACTGCCTTTACAGACGAACTGCAACGCTGTGCACTCCTGAACATCCCCCTGGTGGTCATACACCCCGGTTCCCATGGAGGAGACGGGGTGGCGGAAGGCTTGGCTCGATTCACCAAAAATCTTGACCAGGCCCTGGAGCGTGCCGACAACCAGGTTATCGTTCTGCTGGAGACCACTGCCGGACAGGGTACAGGCCTGGGCAGCCGCTTTGAGGAACTGGCATGCATCATAGCAAACTCAAAGTACCCGGAAAAGCTCGGCGTCTGCGTAGACACCTGTCATATCTTTGCTGCCGGCTACGATATCCGCAGCCAGGAAAGCTACCAGGCAACCATGGCTGAGTTTGATAAACTGGTGGGAATTGAGCGAATCAAATTCTTCCATCTCAATGACTCAAAAAAAGGTCTGGGAAGCCGCGTCGATCGGCACGAACACATCGGTCAGGGAGAAATAGGACTGGAAGGATTCCGGAATTTACTCAACGATCCCCGCTTTGCCAACCACCCCATGACCCTGGAAACGCCAAAGGGAAAAGACCTGCAGGAAGACCGTGATAACCTTGCTGCCCTGCGAGGGCTTCTTGCCCATAGTATCAGTAGTTAGCTGGTCTCTAAAGATAACAGGAAAAAGATCAATACAGGGCCTGATGACTTCCCCCTTCAAAGAACCTGCACTCAATCGTGCTCACGCAATAGGGTGTGGTCGAAAAATTTTCATAAAGCTCTTCTCTAACGCCAGTGCCACAGCTCCGACAACTCCTCCTGTGAGCAACTCACCAAAAAGACGTGGCATAACATGCAATGCTTCATGAATTTGATGCACATTATGCATAAAAATGCCACCTGCAACAAGAAGCATGGCTAAGGTGCCAATAACCGTTAGTGCACGGATAACTATGGGTAGCGCTTGAACAAGGACTCCTCCGGCTTTACTCATTAATTTTTGACTGTCACCAGCCATTTCAATAAGCTTAAATCCCACATCATCCAACCTCACTATAAGAGCAACAATACCATACACACCAACAGTGGCCAGCAATGCTATAATTGAAACCACCACAATTTGTACTGGAAGGCTCTTCTCCACGACGGTTCCCAGGGCAATAACTATGATTTCAATTGAAAGAATAAAATCAGTAACAATGGCCGATTTTATTTTTTTCTTTTCTATCTCCAGTATCTCTTCTTCTGTTAAATTTTGTGTAAATTCTGCCTTCTTTTTATGAGAATGTGGGACAAGAAATTCATATATTTTTTCAGCACCTTCAAACGCCAGATATACTCCTCCAAGCATTAAAATTGGTACAATAATCCATGGCAAAAAAGCGCTAAGTAAAAATGCAAAAGGAAGGATCATCAGCTTATTGAAAAGAGACCCTTTGGCAATGGCCCACAACACTGGAATTTCTCGTGACGCAACAAACCCCGACGCCTTTTCTGCATTCACAGCAAGATCATCGCCTAATATTCCTGCCGTTTTTTTTGTAGCAATTTTAGTCATTGCTGCGGCATCATCTAACAGCGTTGCAATATCATCAAATACTGCAAAAAAACCTGTTGCCATTATTTTGTCCTTAAAGTCTCCCGACCGCGACGGGAGAGTTATAAGCTATCACATTGCAGAGCTACCTTCGGTGATTACCTATTTCAACTATCCTCTAAACAACGTTTGAATTACTACTCTGGATGTTATTTTTTTGCTGGAGCAGGTTTGTAGCCTGCTCCTAAATGTTTCTCACAACATTTTGAGCGACAAAAAGTTGGCGCTGAAACAAGATGTTGCAATACACAAATGGTTCAATCTATAAGATTGAACCAGCACAACTTTTACAGAATCACTCTACTGCGCAATTTCCTATTCCTTCCCCGCCTGCCCTGACAGGCCAAATCACAACTGAAAACTTAACACTGAACACTTAAAACTATTTCTTGCACCACTCATAGGCATTCCTGAACATCTGCATCCAGGGAGATACCTCCATTCCCTTCATCTCTTCAGGCAGATAATGGGCCTGCCAGGCCAGGAAGACACGCTCGGGATGGGGCATCATAGCCAGATGCCGTCCGTCAGGAGAGCAAAGTCCAGCAAGGCCATCCGGAGAACCGTTGGGATTAAAAGGATAGGACTCGGTGGCCTCTCCGTTATCATCCACATAGCAGAGCGGTGCCAGATTTTCTGCAAGCACCTGCTCTCTCACCCCTTCATTGGGGAAGGAGAGGTGTCCTTCACCGTGATCCACGTGGATCCCGAACACCAGTCCCTCCATTCCCTTGAGCATCAGGGCCGGACTCTTGCCAACCTTCACCGTGGTCCAGCGGGACTCAAAACGGCCGGAGAGATTATGAACAAAGCGGGGCTGCTCCTCTGCCGCAAGTCCCTGGAAGGGAACCCAGCCCAGGAGGCCGAAGAGCTGGCAGCCATTACAGATACCGAGGCTAAAGGTATCGGGACGGTCATAAAACTTGCGAAACATCTCTTTCAGAGTGTCATTAAAACGAATCGTTGCAGCCCAGCCCTTGGCTGATTCAGGGACATCGGCGTAGGAAAAGCCGCCCACTGCCGCAAGCCCCCGGAAGCCGTCCAGGGTGATGCGCCCGGCCAGGAGGTCACTCATGCTGATATCCCATGGCTCAAAGCCTGCCGCGTAAAAGGCAGAACTCATCTCCCGGTCGGAATTGGAACCCTCATCACGGAGGATGGCGACCTTTGGTTTGTCTGTTCGAGCCAGGAGCTCTGCCGGAGCCGGTTCCGGAGTGAAGCTGAGGTGATAGGCAGGGCCTTTACGGTCGTAGCAGTTTTTCTTCTCTTCCTCGGCACAAGCGGGGTTCACCTGCAGCCGCTCCAGCTGATAGCTTGTCTCTTCCCACCACTCACGCAGCAGGCGCATATCCTCATTCAGCACCGATTGCTCATTGATCCGAATCTGTATTTTCTTCTCCAGCACAGTGTGTCCAAGGAGGATGGGAGACACACTGTAGCGTCCAAGAAGTTCCTGCAGTTCAGCAAGATCATCGTCCGCACATTCCAGCACCAGGCCCAGCTCTTCGGAAAAGAGTATCGCCAGAGCAGAATCAGAAGAGTGCAGTTCCAGATTCAATCCACAGTTTCCGGAAAAGGCCATCTCCAGGACAGTGGTAATAAGGCCACCATCACTGCGGTCATGTCCTGCCTGGATCAATCCTTTTTGGATCCCCTCCTGCACGGCAAGAAAAGCCTGTTTGAGGAGTTTCGGATCATCCATATCCGGACAGTCATTACCCAGCCTGCTCCGGGTCTGGGCAAGCGCTGATCCTCCCAGCCTGTTTTTACCATTGCCAAGATCCAGAAAGAGCAAGGAGGAGGCCCCTGGCCGTTTCACATCCGGGGTAATCACTTTGCGAATGTCACTCATGGCCGCATAGGCAGAGATGACCAGTTCGCGGGGCGATTTAACTGTTTCACCACCCACCATGGTGGCCATGGAAAGACTGTCTTTGCCGCCGTCCACGGCCATGCCCACTGCAATCATGGCATCGCACATTCCTTTTGCCGCATCAAAAAGAGCAGCCCCCTCGCCGGGAAGTTTGGGTGCCCACATCCAGTTGGCCGAACACTTGACCTGTTCCAGGTCATCAATGGCAGCCCAGACCAGATTGGTCAGAGACTCACCCACTGCCATCCTGGCACCTGCTGCCGGATCCACCAGCATCTTGATCGGCTGCTCACCAATGGCGGTTGCCCCACCACTCACACTGAAATGGGACTGGGCCACCACGGCCACATCACTCACCGTAAGCTGCAACGGACCACAGCACTGCTGGCGGGCGATAAGCCCGGTCACGGCCCGATCCACCTTGTTGGTGAGAAAACGCTTGGATCCCACAGAAACCAGGCGCAGAACATCGTACAGGGCATCGCGTATTGTCAGATCATCCGGCAATTCAAGGGGCAGCAGCTGCGGATTGATACGTTTGTCCTCAAAGGTTTTACGCGGGATATCTCCAAGAAGTTCCGAGAGGTCCATATCCACGGGAATGGAATCATCCTGTTCATCATGGACCACAAATTGTAAATCTCCGGTCACCTCACCCAAGACCTCGCAACCAACCTTCTCACGCTCACAGATAGCCTGGAACTGCTCGATATTCTCCGGACTGATGAGAAATCCGTTACGTTCCTGGTACTCTGCCACATAAATTTCCAAAACCGACATGGTGGGATCGCCCACGCGCACATTGCGGATCTCGATGCGGCCGCCGGAATGCTCTACCAACTCCTTCAGGACATTGGCAGGACCGCCTGCACCCTGATCATGGATAACATCAATGATGGTCTTATCACCCATCTCGTTGCAGGCACGGATGACACGGTTCATCTTCTGTTCCATCTCCGCATCGCCTCGCTGCACAGCATTAAAGTCCAACTCCGAGACATTCTCACCCTGGAGCATGGAAGACGCTGCCCCGCCGCCAAACCCGACCCGGTAAGCAGGACCGCCCACCTGGACGATCTTCATGCCTTTCAACCCCTCGTCCTTGGCCGTATGCCGGTCATCAATCTGACCGATGCCGCCGGTGAACATGATGGGCTTCAAGAATCCCCAGCGCTCCCCGTTTTCCAGGCGCAGATCAAACGATCGGGTAAAACCCTGGATCATGGGTTCGCCAAATTTGTTGCCGTAGTCAGAGGCGCCGTTACTGGCCTCGATCTCAATCTCAAGGGCAGAGGCCAGGCTATCCGGGCATTGGTAAGAATTTTCCCAGGGCAGGGTATAGCCCGGAATATGGAGACCTGCCACGCAGTAACCGGTGGTGCCTGCAATGACAAAACCGCCCTTGCCGGTTCCCTGCACGTCACGGATACGGCCGCCGGTACCGGTCTCGGCCCCGGGAAAAGGGGCCACTCCGGTAGGAAAGTTATGGGTCTCTGCTGTGAGCAGAACGTGATAGCGAACATCAACAGTGTCAAGAGGGCTGGGCAGGCCGGGAACGCCTGGAACAATGGTTTGGATATCATGGCCTTGGACCACGCTGGAATTGTCCTTAAAGGCCACCAGACTGCCCTTGGGATTTTCATTCAGCGTTGCGATCACCTGGTCAAAGAGGGTCTCTTCCTGCAGCTCACCGTCAATGATCTGATCCCCCCGGAAAAACCCGTGGCGCGAATGTTCGGAGTTGGCATTGTTGAGATCCATAATCTCGACAATGGTCGGATTGCGGTCATGTTTTTTCACAAAATAATCGTAATAAAAATTTCGATCCCGCTCATCCATGGAAATGCCGGGAATCTCAAGCAGTGCATCCGGCCCCTTGGACTTCATATCCACATCATAGACCGCTTCAGGCTGAATTCCGGTCTCAAAGGTGGTGAGCGGTGCGGGATAAGGACACTCGGTCATCCGGTCATGGTTGCTGCGGGTAAATTCCTGCAGATCATCACCCTCGGCCACCTTATACCTGCGGGACCGTTCCACCCGGCTGACGCAGTCAAGTCCTGTCGCCCGACAGATGGAAACCATGTTGGAGGACCAGGCCGTGGCAAAGTTGAGCCGGGGACCGACCTCCACCACCCGTTCACCTGTCAATCCCGGCACCGTGGCTACGGAAGCAGAGAGAAAACCCTCGGCCAGGATCAGTTGCAAACGCTCCCTCTCCTCGCCCGTCAGGGGACGGCTGGATTCGATATTAAAACAGTATTCCCGGTTCTCACCGGTCTTTCGGTACAACTGACTGACAGTGGCTGACATGAGTATTTCCTATGTTTAATGGATCGTTTAGGCGTAGTATTCCAGAGTTGGGGCGTTCACTGCCCTTGGTTTTGTTTTATACCAGATAGCTGCACCACTTGAAAACGAAAGTTTTAAAAAGGAGGAGGAGGAGAATTTGATATCCCTCTTCCTGCAAACAGACCCTTCGCTCTAAAAACCGCAGTGACAAACGAAAGTTCCTTGATAAAGTGGCGGGAAAAGAGCAGAATAGCAGGAGTACAGTTATGCAATATCGTTACAAGTTTCCGGTTGACCATCGGTAAAGGTATCTTCAATGAAACTACTCAACAGCGACGCCCTCCTTGAGATGCTTGGCAAAAGAGGCCTCATCACCCAGGAACAACGGCAGTTTATCACCCTTGAAAAAGGAAAGCAGCGCCAGAAGCTCCTCAAAAAATTTGGCGCCGACAAAAAGTTTGATAGAAGCTTTCCGGATTTAGTGGATGTCATTGTTTCTTTCAGGCTGGATGTGGGCGGCAAAAAGGGTAAGACCCTGGATGAACACGCCATTATGCAGGCAGTGAGCCAGTGCTGCGGAATTCCCTTTAAAAAACTGGACCCTCTCACTCTGGACATAGAGACAGTCACCAAGACCATTTCCAAGAACTTTGCCCTCAGCCACATGCTTCTTCCCTTCAACTTCCAGAACGGAATCCTGGAAGTGGCTGTCTACCATCCGGACAACACCACGGTCTTAAAAGACATTGAGCAGGCCAATCAGGTGGAGGTGAAGCCATATATTTCGACGAAGTCCGACATCAAGAAAATCCTTGCCGATTTTTTCGGTTTTCAGCACTCCATAAGTGCGGCGGAAAGCCAGTTCGGTGCTCCTGGTACGGGTGGTTCGGTGGATATCGGCAATCTGGAGCAGTTTGTAAAAATTTCCTCCTCCAAGGAGATCTCTTCTTCGGACCAGCATATCAAATCAGCGGTCAACCACCTCTTCAACTATGCCCTGGACCAGAAAGCCAGTGATATCCATGTGGAACCCAAGCGCAACTACTGTATGGTCCGTTTCCGCATAGACGGAGCACTGCACACAATCTACAATCTGCCCAAGGCCGTGCATTCGGCCATTGCCGCACGTATCAAGTTTCTCGCCCGTCTGGACATTGCCGAAAAGCGCAGACCACAGGATGGCCGCATCAAGTTGGCCATGGGCGGAGACAAGGAGGCCGAGGTCCGCGTTTCCACTGTTCCGGTTGCCTTTGGAGAAAAGGTGGTCATGCGTATCCTGGATCCGGATGTGATCTTTCAGGATCTGGACAACTTGGGTTTCTCAAAAAGGGATCAGCTGGTTTACAATTCATTTATCCAATCACCTCACGGCATTGTCCTGGTCACCGGCCCCACAGGATCGGGTAAATCCACCACCCTCTACTCCACCCTGGAAAAGATCGCCACTCCGGAAAGAAATATCGTCACCGTGGAAGACCCGGTGGAAATGGTCCATGAGGCATTTAATCAGATCTCAGTCCAGCCTCTCATTGATGTCACCTTTTCCACCATCCTCCGTAATATCCTGCGTCAGGATCCGGACATCATCATGATCGGCGAGATCCGCGATCTTGACACCGCAGCGCATGCAGTCCAGGCTGCCATGACCGGCCACCTGGTCTTCTCCACCCTGCACACCAACGATGCAGTCTCATCCATTGTCCGCCTCATGGACCTGGGCCTGGAACCCTTTCTCATCTCCTCCACCCTGCTCGGAGCCCTGGCCCAGCGCCTGGTGCGCACCATCTGTTCCCATTGCGCAGAATCCTTTACCATGGAAGGAGCAGAACTCCTGAAACTTGGCTTTCCAGTGTCGGAACATGACGTTTTCACCCTGAAACGAGGCAAAGGCTGTCGACGATGCCGGGGAACAGGATATAAAGGGAGGTGCGGCGTCTTTGAGATCTTCCCCCTGTCCGAACAGATGAAAAAAATGGTCAGCAACCAAAACAGCGTCGATGAAATACGGCAGCTTGCAATTCGTGAAGGAATGACTACCTTACGTGAAGACGCCTGGGAAAAGGTCAAGGCGGGAATTACTACCTATGAAGAAGCCATGCGGGTAACCGCTGATTAGCACATAAAAATTCCAGTTTATCTGGGTTAGCAATGGGAACTAAGGATACAGGCAAGGCGGTCAAGATCGTCTGCAAAAACAAAAAGGCTTTCCACGACTACCATATCGATGCCACTTATGAGGCCGGTTTGGTACTGCGTGGGCCAGAGGTCAAGTCTCTGCGCGCCGGCAAGGCCAACCTGCGTGACGGGTATGCCCAGATCGACAACCGAGGAGAACTCTATCTCCACAACGTCCATATTTCTTCTTACAGCTTTGCCACTCACAATCCTAACGAACCCATGCGGGTGCGCAAACTCCTGCTCCACAAACGGGAACTCAAAAAGCTGATCGGAAAATTAAAAGAAAAGGGCCTTGCCCTTATCCCTCTGAAGATTTACTTTATAGAGAATGGTAAAGCCAAAGTGGAACTGGGTCTTGCCCGCGGTAAAAAACAGTATGATAAACGGGCCAGCCTGAAAGAAAAGCAGAGCAACCGCGAACTGCAGCGGGCAATGCGCCACAACCAGCTTGGCTAAACTGAAGATAATGATAACAATAAAATTCAACAAATATGGGGGCGAAACGGCTTCGACAGGGATGTGTAAGCTCTACGTTGCATGCCGAGCTTCTGTCTGCTCGTAAAACTGATGGAACTTTAATTATAATCGCCGACGATTATAACTACGCACTGGCAGCTTAGACTGCTGTGCCGTTCCCCCGGTCTTCGCCCGTAAGACCGGATCGGAGCGCCGACTCAACGGGCTGGTCCTCCAGCAGTGTCTGTCTGCCAGAGGATAAGATTTAGCAGGCTAGCGTCAGTGTACTCTGGTTCCGGCGGGGCCCCTGACGCGAATCTTAAAGCCCGGAACTAAGCATGTAGATACGGGAGGGGAGCATTTTTGGACGCGGGTTCGACTCCCGCCGCCTCCACCATTTTCACCAACAAAACCCGCATTCCTGTGGCTTGCCACCAGGGAAGCGGGTTTTCTTTTTTTCTCGCATAACGCTGCATCGACAGCTGAGCAGACAAAGCCCAGCGACCAATTTCCTATCCAAAAAAAGAGCAATGATGCCTCCATTTTCCTTGCGTTCGGAGAAAGAGGGTGCTATTCAATAACTATCTGAAATGATATGTGTATATTTTGACGACAAGCACCCTTTGCATAACACTCCCAAGGATCTAAGGAAAACTAAAGTGAAAAAAGCACTCTTCTCCCTCTTGCCAGCTCTAGCAATTCTTTTCACAGGAACCCAATCCGTACAAGCGAAAAAATTTCATAAAAGAGGTCATGAAGTAGAAATCCTATGGAAACAAAAAGGTTCGGTAATGCGTGTTTGGGGCA
The DNA here is from genome assembly GCA_030671085.1 of Pseudomonadota bacterium. Lineage (GTDB taxonomy): Bacteria > Desulfobacterota > Desulfobulbia > Desulfobulbales > Desulfocapsaceae > Desulfocapsa. Next base: position 13,111 of record DAOVAI010000046.1, read on the forward strand.
CTGTCACTGATGGGGAAAAAAGTTGTAAGCAGATGAACTATTCAATTTATTTCAAAAATTCAGAAACCGGCTCACGTGCTCACGTCCAAGGATTCATACATAACTACAGGCCAAGTGGGCGAAACAATTATAAAGCCAGCGATAAAATCTCTAGCACCTCTCATAAAAAAAACTGGTACGTGGACGATTACTACCTTGACTGTCTGAATTAAAATGAATGAACAATCAAAAGTCACCAAAGCCCTAGTGAACAAGATCCACGGAGGAAGGAAACAGGATAGTAAATTCTGGCAAAGTGAATTTTCAGAAACAAAAAGGGAACCTCTTAAACAGGAGCAAAAAAAAAGAGGCACTTTTCCAGAATCATTTACTCTTTTTGTACTCTTCTTTATAGGGATAGGAATAGTATCTTATGGTGGTCTCTTTATGTACAAAAGATACTACGCAGAATTTTCCAACCCTGAGCCACCAATTGAGCAAGTAACAACAAATTCACCAGCGAGACCGAAAGCAATAAAGTCACCAGCCGCTAGCATAGATGACAGGCCAATAACCCAAAAAGAGCTCGACAGAGCAATTCAAAAAGCACTCGCAAAAAAATCTAGAAACGAGCAAAGATACACTCCCCCTCCAATGACAAACTTTTATTATCTAGTAGAACTTGTTGACGGTGTAAAAATAAAGGCAAAAAGTGCAACAAGAGACGGTGACCTATTCACCATCAAAGATAAAGAGGGATTAGAATTTTCGCTGAACAGGAAAGAAATAAAAAATGTCGAAAAAATTCAAATATAACGCTGTGTTCACAAACAGTTGCCTTTCCTCATCCTAAGTAGACAGATCCGACAAAGACAAGACAACAATATAAAACTAACCAAATATTATGTGAATTGGAATGATATACAGCTCTGTATAACAGGGTGAATTCAAGTCGTACGTTTCCCCCGTATCTTTCAAGCCTGCAACCAATTAATATTTAATAAGTTTCACTTCATCTTTACAATCTTTGCGTCACCCACATATTCTCGGCTTTCAAAACCGGTCATGCTGGTCATTTTCTTAGTCAGCACCCCAATCTCTTTGAGGTTTCTGACGATAGTTTTTACATCATCGATCAATTCCTGCTTCTCCAGGTCCTCTTCAAGCAACTGCGCAGTTCCAAGGGCGGCAAAGAGGGGTGAGTTGATCTCATGGGCTACTGTACCGGCCAATTCCACCACCCCCTGGAGCTTGACCCGCTCCAGCTGTTCTTCCTCCAGCTGCTTTTTGGCAGTGACGTCACGTATCACTTCGATGACATACTCAACCTCTCTCTCTGAACCAAGCATGGGGGAGGCAGTACGCTCATACCAATGTATCCCGTCCTCCTGATTGGCTCTGTGGACGTAGGTAGCTGATTCTCCTGTCTCCAGGACTTTACTCACCGGGCAATCTTTTTCATCACAATCCTGATCCTGCCAGAGACTATGATAATCACAGCCCAGAAGTTCATTCTCTGAACGCTTCATCACCTTCTGAAAGATCTTGTTTACCAGCACCAGATGCTTGTTGTTATCCACGACCAGGAGTTGCGGCCTGATGCAATCCAGGATATTCCCGAGAAAGCGCTCATTTTCCTCGATCTGGTTAAAAAGCAAAGTAATCTGCTGATAGGTCCTGGCATTACTGATGGCAACACCTCCAACTTCTGCTGCAGTCACAGCAAAGTTGATCTCACTGCTTGTAAAACAGCGAGAAACATCAGAGAGAATGCGCAGGACCCCAATGACCTCCTGGCCTGCCTTTATCGGAACAGAAAGAAGAGATTTGATACCTTCTTCTTCCATGTTCTTTTTATAACAAATCCGATCATCCTGGCTCACGTCATAGATCGAAACAGGGGAGCCGGACAGGGCTGCCGCAACATTCTTTTCATTCTCCACATGTCCTCGTCGCAGATAGTTTCCCGACAGGCCATGGGAGGCCATCATTTCCAGCTGATTGGTCTGGGCCTTGAGCAGACGGATGGTGCAGCCCTTGCAGCCCAGGGAGTGCGGCAATAGTTTAACAATGGTATCGAGTATCGCCGATAGATCGAGGCTGGAATTGACGAGGGTGGAAATCGCCTGCACCTCCTTCATAAAATCTACCTGATTCTCCATCTCCTTGAACATCCTGCCATTGGAGATAGCAATTCCCACCTGTTCGGCGAGTGCCATGGAAAAAGAGATCTCATCCGCTGTAAAGGTCCGCTTCTCCCGACTCAGCAGACGAAGGATGCCTATAATGGCATCCTGAAACAGGATGGGCAGAGTAAGAATGGATTTCACCCCCTCACTCTGCACCAGTTGCTGATCGCCATGATCTGTTTCTAAATCCACATCAGTCTTGGCTACCGGGTAA
>DAOVAI010000113.1 GCA_030671085.1 Pseudomonadota bacterium
CCACCAGTCAGGTGTCGAGGCGTAAAAGGAAGGAATGATAGTGACAATCGAGAGGATGATGAGAAAGAAGAGCGCGCTGATTTTCAGTTTGAGTGCTGTGTTCATTCAAAATTCCTGGATTCGTGGTGGTGAGAATAGGGAGCGATTGATTTTCAAAGAAAATGTATTCTATTAGCCCTGAAGGCCTTTATTTTTAGTACCCCTTTGACAGGTGCAGGTGCCTTAGTGGAAACAAAAAAAGTCTGTGCTCCATTTGTTTTTTTCAATTTTTGTCAAAAAAAGCAAGAAAGACACCTGTAAGGCGTTAAACCGATGGGATTATACCGTACTGCCTGAATCTTGCAAGGTTTCCGCACTATTTTCTCTTTTCTTGTACCTATTCAGCTGGATGGCAAAAATTTAATAACACCTCGTAAGGTAACTGTCCTGGATTTTCCTTGCTATCCAGCTGGTTGTGCGTTGTTTGTTTTCATGGAGGCGTTGCAAGTGTTACTGAGAGGCAGGATACCAAAAATTTCAAAATATCTGGTGCACTGCTGAAGAGTGACAATCTCGTATTTATGCCCTTAGGGTGAAAGCTAAAAATTAGCGATGGCTAAGTAGATATGCGCAGACTTCGAAAAACTTCATATGCGAGGCGCGTGAAAATTTTATCATTTCGGCGTACTTGAGTACGTTGTAATGATAGAATTTTAACAGCAACGAAGCAGATGAAGAGTTTTCACCCCAAAAGGTATAAATACGACGCCATCAAGAGTTACCTTTTCCTGTTGATGGATGAGGCAAGACAAGCGGCCCCAAAACCGTTGTCGATATTGACGACCCCTAATCCGGGAGCGCAGCTGTTGAGCATTCCAAGCAGGGCTGTGATTCCGCCAAAGCTGGTTCCATAGCCCACTGACGTGGGCACACCCACCACTGGACAGCTGCACAGGCCGCTGACTACACTGGGCAGGGCTCCCTCCATACCAGCCACTACGATGATGGCAGAGGCAGAGGTGATAAGTTCGTGTTTGTTAAAGAGGCGGTGGAGGCCGGCGACGCCGACATCGTAATGGCTGGCAACCGGATTGCCCAGGCTTTCAGCTGTTATCCGGGCTTCTTCGGCCACTGGAATGTCCGAGGTTCCGGCGCAGAGAATAGCGATGGTCCCCTGGACGTGGACTGGGTCAGGCTGCTGCTGGTTGCAGGTGAGCATTTTGGCCTGGCTGTGGTAGCTAAGCTCCGGGAGTTCTGTCATGACCAGGTGGGCCTTGTCCGCATCAACTCGGGTGGCAAGGAACAGGGACTGCTGCTGAAGAAAGGTCCTGGCGATATCAATGATCTGTTCGCTGCTTTTCGAGGCACCATAAACGACTTCCGGAGTCCCGGTTCGCAGGTTCCGGTGGTGGTCGATACAGGCGTCTTTGATCTGCTGGCCAGGCAGATGGCGCAGTTGCTGCAGGGCTTGCTCAACAGAACATGTCCCTTGCTGCACCCCGGAGAGGAGTTCTTGTATGGTATCCTGATTCATGGATGTGGAAAGTATCACGATAACAAAATAAGGTAAAGCTTTTGTCAGAGTTTACTCGGAGGAGGGATTCTGGTACTATGACTTTTTTTGTGATTTTGTTCGAGTGAGCCAATTTTTTGCAATGAACCACAAGGAGTTGTTGATGAGTGATGCAAATCTTCCTGCCTATATCCGATACCTGCAGCAGGAAAGCAGTTATCCGCACCCGGCAGCGGATATCAGCCTGGTGCAGACCCATATTTCCTTTGTCCTCCTTGCCGGCGATTTTGTCTATAAGTGGAAGAAACCCGTTGATTTCGGATTCTTAAATTTTACGACCCTTGAGAAACGGAAGTTTTTCTGTGAGCAGGAACTGCAGCTCAATCGCAGGCTCTGTCCTGACCTCTATGAAGAACTGGTCACCGTGAATGAAGAGGGTGAAGGGCTTTGCCTGAACGGCTCCGGAAAGGTCGTGGAGTATGGTATCAGGATGGCAAGGATGCCGGAAGAGAAAATGATGGGCAAGGTCATGGGTGCAGGTGAGCTGACCAAGACTCATCTTGACGCCATCATTGATACCCTGGTGCCTTTTTATCAGCAGGCCGCAGGGGATGAAAGCATAAAGAAATTCGGGACGGCCGATTCTGTTGCTGTCAATGTCCTGGAAAATTTTGAGCAGACAGAAGCCTTTGTTGACCAGGGAGCCCTCAACCGCAGCCAGTTTGACACCATCAGCAGCTATGCCAAAGAATTTCTTTCCCATGGGAATCGTTTTCAGGAACGCATTGATGCAGGCAGGATCAGGGATTGTCATGGCGATATGTACTCGGCGAATATCTGCCTGGCAGATCCTGTGTATATCTTTGACTGCATTGAGTTTAACGAACGTTTTCGCTATACGGATGTGGCTGCCGATGTTGCCTTTCTGGCAATGGACCTGGATTTCCACGGTCTTGACGAGTTCTCTCGCTATTTTGTCGAGCAGTTTGCTGCAAAATCTGAAGATTCCGGACTGTTCGCCATGCTCGATTTTTATAAGTGTTATCGGGCATACGTGCGGGGCAAGATAGGGCTCTTTACGGCAAGTGATCCGGCAGTGGACGCAGAAACGGCTGCCCAGTGTGTCCGGCAGGCAAAAAAATATTTTCTTCTGGCTGAGAAGTATGCCGCAGCAAAGTAAAGATGAATGGCCTTCCGGCCTTCTCCTTGTGTTTTTCGGGATGATAGCCACCGGAAAGAGCTACCTGGCCTCTGCCTGGGCAGAGCAATACGGGCTGCCGTACTATAATTCAGACAGGGTGCGTAAAGAACTGGCTGGGATCACTCCTCAGGCCAAACAGCAGGAGGAAGTGGATCAGGGGATCTATACTCCTGCTTTTAGCAGGCGTACCTATGATACTCTGCTTGATCTTGCTGATAAACATTTTCAAGCAGACCCCCGGGGCTGTGTGGTCCTCGATGGTTCCTATCAGTCTCAACAAGAGAGAGAACTGCTGCGAGACCATTTTGGTGATCAAGTGCGTCTCCTTTTTGTCCACTGTTTCTGTGGCGAAGAGGTGGTAAAAAGGCGATTGGCAGAGCGGATAAAAGACACAGATGCTGTATCAGATGGACGCTGGGATATCTATCTTGCCCAGAAAAAACGTTTTCAGCCTGTAACTGCTGAAGAAGAGGTGATCGAGCTTGATACCGATGCTCCCCTGCAGCAGCTTTTGCGGCAGGTGGATCAGAGGCTTCGGGAGCGAGGGGTTTGAGTTGTATAAAAAAAACAGCAGAATATCGAACAGGGAATGTCGAATATTAAAGTGTTTTTACTTCTGCGGTTCGAAATTCCCTGTTTGGTATTCGTCATTTTCTTTGTAACTTGTTAGTTTTACCGTAAATTTACTGAAAAGAGGTGTGGTGTGGCTACACGAATTTATATATTACGTTTTCCCAAAGAGACCAGTAATGAGCCCATGATTTACCAACTGGTCAAACAGTATGATGTGGAATTCAATATCCTGAAGGCCGATATTCTGCCCCAGCGGGAAGGGGTCATGGTTTTGGAATTAAAAGGAATCAAGGACAGTGTGAACCAGGGACTGGAATTTCTGAAGTCCTTTGGGGTCAAGGTGGAGCGTCTGGCCGCCGTCATCCGCAGGGATGATGACAAATGTTTTCAGTGCGGGGCCTGTACCGGCATCTGCCCTGTGGGGGCACTTTTTATACAGCGGCCTGGGATGGAGGTGCTGTTTGATCCGGATAAATGTACCGGCTGCTCTCTCTGCGTTCCAGTCTGCCCTGTCAGGGCCATGGAAGTTTCCCTGGGGGCAGGTATCCTGGCGGAAGAAGATGAGAACGCCATCGTTTGATAAAAGGAGGGGGCCTCTACTCGTTTTATCTCCGCGTCAGATATCCTTTAACCCTTTCTAGGGGAGTGGGCGTCGCTGATCACTCTGTTTTCGGGGGCGCCCCAGGTGCACTGGCCTTATCGTCTGTAAAAAGCGTCCAGTCAGGCAGCATGGTATCCTTGATCCAGGAAGAGAGATGAAATCCTGGTGGTTCTCCTGCTTCTATCTTTGCCAGCAGTTCCTTGGCCTTGGGGGCGAGGGTGGCATCAGGGTAGGTACTCAGGAGATACTGGAGGCGGGTCTGGGCCTCACTGTATTTTTCGGTTCGTAAGTAAAATTCTACGACAAAATATTCGTGGTTGACCAGGAACTCATTGGCAGCCCGGATTCTTGCCTTGGCCTCACTGGTGTAGGGTGAGCCGGGAAAGGCACGGAGAAGTATGGAAAATTCTTTGATTGCCATTTCCGCTCCACTGGTGTCGCGGTCGATCCGGTCGATCTGCTGGTAATGGCACATGGCAATCTGGTACATGACGTAGGGGATTGCCTCATTGGTAGGGTGGCGCTCTTCAAACTCGTGGTAGAGCATGAGGGCTTCCTGGTAATGCTCCATAAAGTAGTTACTGTCGGCTCCCTTGAGTTCCGCCAGCATCGCTTCCGGGCTGAATGGATAGTAGTCCAGGATCTCATCAAAATACTTGCGTGCCTTATAGTAATTTCCCTGGGAATATTCATCCATCCCCTTGGTGGCCAAGGTTGGTGCCGAAAGTCGAACTTCTTCTCCGCTGCCAAACCAGGACCCCATGGTGGCACAGCCACTCAAAGAGAAGAGGAGGAGGAGAATAAGTGTCGGTTTCATGAACTGTTGCAGGGAAGATGATTGCTTGATCATACGAGAAAAAAGAGAAGGCATAGTAGTTAGTATTCAGCTGAGATTGGTCAGATAGTTTTCGGCGGCCAGAACGGCAGTAGCTCCTTCACCTGCAGCGTTGATTACCTGGCGTACCTCTTTACTGCGGATATCCCCTGCAGCCATGACACCGGGAACAGCTGTCCTGGTTTCACAGTCGGTGGGGATGAATCCCCCCTGGTCAGCAGCAAGATCGGTAAGGGGCAGCATTTCATTGTTGGGCATGACCCCGATGAGGATAAAGATACCCTCGACCTGAAGTGTGGATTCTTCTCCGTTGGTATTCAGGAGGCGGAGTTGCTCGACCCCGTCTTTTCCTTCAATGGCGGTGACATTGGTGTCCCAGATAAAGTCGATTTTTGTATTGGCAAAGGCCTTTTCCTGAACGATCTTTGTGGCCCGCAATTCATCTCGACGATGGATGAGGGTGACCTTATCGGCAAATTTGGTGAGATGTGCTGCTTCCTGGACAGCCGTATTGCCGCCTCCGATCACAGCAACGTGCAGGTTGCGGTAAAAGGGAGCGTCACAGGTGGCACAGTAGGAAACACCTTTGCCGGTAAGCTCTTTTTCTCCGGGAACACCAAGACCACGTGGCCGCGCTCCGGTAGTGATGATCAGGGCATCACAGCTTAGGCTGTCTCCGCTCTCCAGTTCCAGACGCTTGATCGGGGAAGAGAGATCCATGGAGACGACGTTGCCGAACAGGGAGTTCAGTTCAAAGCGTTTGGCCTGGGCCGTCATTTTTTCTGCAAGTTCAAAACCGGAGATGCCTTCTGGAAAACCAGGGTAATTATCGATCCAGTCGGTGAGCAGGACCTGTCCGCCCTCCGCACCTTTTTCTACCAACAGGTGATCCATTCTGGCCCTTGCTGCATACAGGCCGGCAGTCAACCCGGCAGGGCCACCACCAACTATGATGAGTGTGTGATGCGTTGTTGCCATAAGGAAAATCGGTAATGAGGCGTAGAGTTTTAACCCCCTTTCCAGTGGGGAAAGGGGGTTGGGCCGATACTTAAAGGGCCTTTTCGATGAGCTCTGTCAGTTGTACTTTGCCTACAGCTCCGGTGATCTGGTCGACTTTTTCACCACTTTTGAAAAGGATCAGGGTGGGGATGGCACGAATACCGAATTTGCCGGGAGTGGCTGGGTTGTCATCCACATTCATCTTGTAGATTGTTGCCCGTCCATCATATTCATCTGCCAGGGCTTCGACAACCGGGCCAATGGCCTTGCATGGACCACACCAGGGGGCCCAGAAGTCAATAAGGCAGGGGGTGTCTGAGGCAATTACTGAATCAAAATCGGCATCGCTTACCGATTGCACTTTATCATTGGCCATTATTTTTCTCCAATCTGCTTGAGGTTTTGGATGACGCTGACGCCTCTTCTGGGAAGCGAAGAAAATCCATAATAAAAACTATAATAGTGTACCCTTTGGTCGTTTTCATGACAAGCAAAATCGAGTACCCAAAAAAGATGATTATCCAATATTGTGCATGGATGGGAAAAAGGTCAAGAGATGGAAGCTGTTTGACAGATTTTTGCAACTCATGCTATATTTGTCTCTTGAGGGGGAAGTTAAGCGGAAGTCACTATTCGGAATTCAGGAGACAGGATAACTATTCTCTCGTTTTAATCTTGATGGCGTCGTAAAAACTCTCCATCTGCTTCGTTGCTGCAAATTTTATATCATTATGACGTACCTTAGTACGCCGAAATAATATAAAATTTACGCGCCTCGCATATGAAGTTTTTTACTTAGCCATCTGAAGTTTCAGTTTTTACGAACTTGTCAATCTTGAATAGTGCTTTTTTCGTTCTGAATGTTAACATATTGGTGACATCTTGAGATCAAAGGTGATCTTGTAATTGGTGTGCGATATGGTGGGCGAAAAGCTTCTTTTTGTTTAGCTGTCTCGAGGGATTATTTTTTACGAATGTATTGTGGTTAGTCAGGTATTAATAAGATATTTCAGGGAGTCGAAATGAATACAACTATTTCTGAAAAGATGTTTGAGATGGCAAAAAAAGTGATTCCCGGCGGAGTGAACAGCCCGGTCAGGGCCTGCCGTTCTGTTGGCTGTGATCCAGTTTTTATCCAGAAGGCCAAAGGGTCCACGGTGTACGATGTGGATGGAAATGAGTATGTGGATTTCGTCTGCTCCTGGGGGCCGATGATCCACGGACATGCACAGCCGGAGATCATTGAGGCGATTACTGAGGCGGCAAAGGACGGCACCTCTTTCGGAGCCCCAACAACCAAGGAAATGGCCCTTGCCTCCATGGTGGTGGAGGCGGTTCCGTCCCTGGAAAAGGTTCGTTTTGTCAATTCCGGTACCGAGGCAACCATGAGTGCGGTTCGCCTGGCCCGAGGTTTTACCGGAAAGGATGTGATCGTCAAGTTTGACGGCTGTTACCATGGGCATGCTGATTCTTTCCTGGTCAAGGCCGGTTCAGGAGTCATCACCCTGGGGATTCCTGGAAGTCCAGGCGTGCCGGAGGATGTTGTCAAAAATACCATCTCTATCCCCTACAACAACGAGGAGATCCTGGAACAGACCCTTCGGGAGAAAGGCGATACCATAGCCTGTGTTATCGTGGAGCCGGTTGCCGGCAACATGGGTTGCGTTGCTCCTGGCGAAACATTTCTCCAAAAACTGCGGGATCTGACAGCTGAACTGGGGATTGTTCTGATCTTTGATGAGGTGATTACCGGTTTTCGCCTGTCCTACGGCGGGGCCCAGGAACATTTTGGCATTATGCCGGATCTGACCTGTCTCGGGAAGATAATCGGTGGCGGGCTGCCGGTTGGTGCTTACGGTGGTAAGGCAGAGATCATGGACCAGATTGCCCCGGACGGGCCTGTCTACCAGGCCGGCACTCTCTCCGGGAACCCCCTGGCCATGGCTGCAGGTATTGCCAATCTGAAACTGCTGCAGAGACCGGATTTCTATAAAGAGCTGAATGAAAAAGCTGCATTTTTTGCAGACGGTCTCACCAAGGCTGCAGAGAAGGCAGGTGTCCCGGTCACCCTGAATCGGGTAGGCTCGCTCATGACCGGATTTTTTACAGAGAACTCTGTTACGGATTTTCAGTCAGCCATGGATGCCGATGCTGACCGCTACGGACTCCACTATCGTCAGATGCTCAGCAAGGGAATCTACCTCGCACCTTCACAGTTTGAAGTTGCTTTTATTTCAGCAGCTCATAGCATGGAAGAGCTGAAAAAGACCATAGAAATGACTGAATGGTCATTCAAAAAATTGGCAGAAAATTAAAAAAATCGTTGACTTTGAGGGGGGACCATGCTAACAAATTTGATCGTTTGCAACAGAGTTTTGCCGGTTCTGCGAGGCGGT
>DAOVAI010000058.1 GCA_030671085.1 Pseudomonadota bacterium
ACTGAATAAATACAGGCTGGCATGAGGGGGGGAAAACATGAAAATTCTGATGACCACCCGCGGTGATTTTATCTCTCCACGATTTGATCTGAGCCCAGAGGTCATTATCGCAACATATTACGACCAGCAACTGCTGGAAGAGCCACGCTCCATCATTGTCTCTGACGTATCTGCCGAAATAATATGTGATTTTGCCCTGAAGGAAAATGTCGGTATTGTTGTCTGCGGAGGAATCGAAGAGGAGCATTACCAATTTTTGACCTGGAAAAAAATAACGGTCATCGATGGTGTTGTCGGGCCCTATACTGATGTCCTGCAGTTGGTCATGAACAATAGGCTTGAATCAGGCACCATATTGCCGGGAGTAACTTCCAGAGAGGTGGCCTTATGAAAAAACGATCTGGTTGGTTGGCCAAGATCCTGCCCCCACCCTCGGACAATATCGTCAGCGGAGCTGATCTTGATAAAGGCTATAAAAGTTTCAGAAGAGGCCTTGCCATAATATTGATTGTCCTTGTTCTTGTGCCCTTAGCAATTATTTCCATCGTCTCCCATTATCAGTATGAACAGCTTTTGGAGCAAGAAGAACTGGATCAGTTGATCCTGAATTTAGAACAGGCCCAAACGACTGTTGAGGCATTTGTTTCAAAACTGCAGTCAGTCATCAAGTTCGTTGCCCGCGATGATCGCTACCAGGAACTGCTTGACCCAAAGGAACTGGAGGCCCTCTTTGTCCGGCTGCAAGATGAATATCCTGGATTTGTCGATATTGAGGTCATTGATTCTCAGGGTATGCAGAAGGCCTACTTTGGCCCCTACCAGCTGGAGGAACGTAATTATACTGATCAAACCTGGTACAAGCAGGTTCTGCTGCAAGGGGTATATATCAGCAATGTTTTTTCCGGATTTCGGGATGTTCCCCATTTTGTCATAGCGGTCAGTAGAAAGCACCCCCAGGAACAAGGGAACTGGATTTTACGCGTTACTATTGATGCAAAGACCTTGCAGGATTTTGTCGACACCACCAGTACCAGCTATGCCGATGATATGTTTTTGATTGATGTAAACCGTACGCTACAGACGCAACCACAGAAATATGGAACACTTGGTGGAAGATGTATTTTACATGACACAGAAGATTCAACAAAGAAAAGTTTCCTGAAAAGTCTGGCGAAACGTGACACGATGGTGCAAAGAGCACCAGGCATGGTAATAATCCAGAAATCTTTTGAGAAACATCGAGTGAACCATGCAACTGCGGATCTGGAGAATACACCCTGGCGATTGGTGTTGATTAAAGAGCAGTATTTACACGCTGATACTTGGGTCTTATTCAAAATACGCTTAATAACTATTTTTCTTACCTGTGCCATTATTGCCGTGTTTGTGATTGTAGAGATCAGTCTGGCCATTACCAACCACCTTCGTGAATCCGACAAGAAACGAGAGCAATTCCTTATCGAGGCTGAGCAACCCAACAAGCTTGTCTCTATCGGTAGATTGGCGGCAGGTGTGGCCCATGAAATTAATAATCCTCTTGCAATTATTAATCAGAAGACCGGCCTGGTGCAGGATTTCATGGAGATGTCTGAGGATTTTGCCCATAAAGGGGCAATGGCGGAAGCCCTTGACGGAATCCAGGACAGTGTGGAGCGCTGCAAGAAGATCACCCATCGTCTCCTTGGTTTTGCCCGCCAGGCAGAGGTGAAGACAGAAGAGATAGACATCAATGCTATTGTAAGAGATGTCGTTGATTTTCTTGCCAAAGAGGCCTCCTATAACCAGATACGGATAGATTTTGATCTGGACCAGGATCTCAGTAAGATATTCAGTGATCGAGGACAATTGCAGCAAATATTTCTCAATATTACCAACAATGCTATAGATGCAATCGGCAGTGATGGCAAGATAACCCTCAGCAGCAGGCAGGTCGATGAAGAGAGCATCCAGGTAAAAATCAGTGATGATGGACCGGGAATGTCTCTAGAGATCCAGCAACGCATCTTTGATCCATTTTTTACCACCAAGGAGACTGGTAAGGGAACAGGGCTGGGCTTATCCATCGTCTATGGCTTAATCAAAAAGCTCGGTGGAACGATTAAGGTGGAATCTGAGATCGGCGAGGGGACAACATTTGACATTACCTTACCGGTCACCAAAAGTGAGCAGGAGGAGGGCACATGAAAAAGATAAAGCTGTTAATAATTGATGATGAAGTTGAGTTTGCCGCAACTTTGTGCCAGCGCTTGAAGTTGCGGGGGATTGATGCCAGTGACGTGCACAGTGGTGGAGAAGGTCTTGCTGTATTGACCGAAGAATCACCAGAAATAGTGATACTTGACTTGAAAATGCCTGATATGAGCGGTCTGGATGTCTTGGCGGAAATAAAAACATATGATCCAAGCATTGAAGTCATTATGCTTACCGGTCATGGTTCGGCAGGATCCGGTATAGAGGCGATGGAAAAAGGTGCCTTGGATTACATCATGAAGCCGATTGATCTCAAAGAACTCCTGGAAAAAATTGAATTAGCTGACGAAAAGCGCAGCAAGGCATAGGCTCTTATGGATGATGGCGTCGTAAAAACTCTTTATCTGCTTCGTTGTGCGCCCCGCAGGAAGTGCCCTTGGGGTACGAATTTTATATCATTTCAACGTACCCTGGTACGCCGAAATAATAGAAAATTCACGCACCTCGCATATGAAGTTTTTTACTTAGCCATCGATAATTTTTAGTTTTTACGAGATTATCATGGATGCAATGACGGAAAATAGTATTCGGCAGGAACAGATAGAATCATTTGGCCGACTGATGGCTGGATTTTCTCACGATATGAAAAATCACCTTGGCATTATACGGGAATCTAATGGCCTGATGGGTGATATCATTGAAATGGGCGGCCTGGGTGACGATGAAATAACGGTGGAACGGTTAAAAAAGTCGATAGCTTCCATTGAACGAAGGGTGGTTATTGCCGCCAATATGTTTCATCACCTTAGCGGACTTGCCCATCGCCCGGATACCCCGTATTCCTTTTTCCAGATTAATGACCTGATTACGGAAGAGTATGTTTTTCTTGAACGTTTTTCCAGGTTAAAACAGATCGACCTTGTACTGGAACTTGGCGATGGACTTCCCGCACTATATAACGATCCAGCATTGCTGCAGCATGTTTTTTATCGATTGTATGTTCTGTGCCTGGAGCAGCTGAGCAGCGGCCTCACCCTTGTGATTCTCACCAGCCGGGATGAAAAAAATGCAGTCATAACATTTCGCTTTCCTGGCACTCTTCAGGGAAGCCTTGAACAACCATCTCTTGAAAATATTCAGGCAGCCGTTAAAAAACTGGAAGGGATATTAGAAATAAGTGACAATGGAAAAGACCATACCGATATTCGCCTTACCATGCCCTCTTTATCTGTTGATTAGCTGACAGCAGATCAGCAAAGGCTTGTTACCAGTCTCATATGATCATCACTCTCATCCTGAAGAAGCTTAAGGCTGCCTTTGCAGATCTGCTCCCCATTATTCTGGTGATTGCGTTTTTTCAAGTTGTTGTTCTGAAACAGCCTTTGCCGCATATGGGAGAAGTCATTTTTGGAGCCCTTCTTGTGGTGGCCGGTCTCAGCCTCTTTGTGCAGGGACTGGAAATGGGCTTGTTTCCTATTGGTGAGGCAATGGCCCATGCCTTAGCCAGAAAGGGCAGTCTCTTCTGGCTCCTTGTTTTTGCCTTTGCTCTGGGTTTCTCAACCACTGTGGCAGAGCCGGCCCTCATTGCAGTGGCTGCCAAGGCGGCAGACATTGCCGGCCGGGGGGGACTTATTGACCCAAGCCCGGAATCTCTCAAACAGTATGCCTTTGGCCTTCGTATGTCTGTGGCCTTTTCCGTAGGGCTTGCCATCCTTATCGGTGTGATGCGTATCCTCCGCGGCTGGCCTATTCATTATCTGATCATCGGCGGCTATGGTCTTGTTATGCTGATGACCATCATTGCTCCAAAGGAGATCATCGGCATAGCTTATGATGCCGGCGGAGTCACCACCTCCACCATCACTGTCCCTCTGGTTGCCGCTTTAGGAGTTGGATTGGCCTCAACGATTAGAGGACGAAGCCCCCTGGTGGATGGTTTTGGTCTTATCGCCTTTGCTTCTCTTCTCCCCATGATCTTTGTTATGGGCTACGGACTTCTCATCTTTGGCTAAAGAAGGCAGCTGATCCTATGGAATTCATAAAAGACTTCAGTGGAATACTGCTTGGAACCTGCAGAGATGTGCTGCCCATCCTTCTGCTTATCACTGTGTTTCAGCTCCTGATCCTCCGTCAAAAAATCCCCCACCTGGGCCGTCTCATTGTAGGCGGTGTCTATGTTGTCCTTGGCCTTGCCCTGTTTCTTGCCGGACTTGAAAAAGCACTGTTCCCTTTGGGGAAAATTATGGCGACCCAGCTGTCTGATCCTGTCTTTATTTATGGTCCAGGAGAGATTGTTACCCAGGCAGACTGGAAGGCCTATGGCTGGGTCTATCTTTTTGCGGCCATGATCGGTTTTGCCACCACCATTGCAGAGCCGTCTCTTATTGCTGTGGCATACAAGGCCAATGAGGCATCAGCTGGAACGATTTCCACATGGGGGTTGCGAATCACTGTGGCCCTGGGAGTGGCTTTTGGCATAAGTCTTGGAACATTTCGCATTGTCAGCGGCACACCACTTTACCTTTATATTCTTGTGGGGTATTTAATTGTTGTTGTACAGACTGTTTTTGCCCCCAAAAGCATCATCCCCCTTGCCTATGATTCGGGCGGGGTCACGACTTCAACCGTAACCGTTCCACTTGTGGCCGCCCTTGGTCTTGGACTGGCGTCCACGGTACCCGGACGAAATCCTGCTTTGGACGGTTTTGGTCTTATTGCCTTTGCCAGTCTTTTTCCAATTATTGCGGTGATGGGCTATGCTCAGCTGATGGAATGGCGCACAAAACGGTAAGCGGTTTCGGTGAATAGTTAGTAAAAAACAGAGCAGAAAAAAATAATGGAGAACAGGAATGCGCTTTAAACTTATTTTATCCTCGGTAAAGCCGGATATCACAGACAATGTTGTGGATGCTGCAAAAGGGGCAGGAGCTACCGGAGCAACTATTATCCAAGCCAGGGGAACCGGCATTCGTGAGGCGAAAACCTTTTTTGGCCTTTCTCTTGAGGCACAGACTGACATTGTCATGCTCCTTGTTGAAGAGCATCGTGTTGCCCAAATTTTGGACACGATCAAGGAGGCAGGAGAATTCCATAAGCCGGGAACAGGTATTGCCTTTGTGCTTCCGGTTGAGCATGTCGTAGGCCTGGAAAGCCAGATGGAAAAATTTGAAGAAGAAGTTCGGGAAAGTTATTTTTAAGAGATGCTATCTATGATGATCTCATGAAAAGTCAAAATTATCTATAGAGGAAAAGATGATGAGTCCTGACAACACCTCAATAATACGGGCAAGAGACGTGATGCAGAAAGAGATTACGTCTATTGACGGTATGGCCACTGCCAAAGAGGCTGCCGCTAAAATGCGTTCTGAACAAGTGAGATGCCTTCTTGTCCGGAAACGGCATGCAGATGATGCCTGGGGCATAGTGGTTGTCCAAGATTTTATCAAGGGCGTGATCATGGCTGGCCGTTCTCCAGCTGAGGTGAATGTCTATGAAATCATGACAAAACCGGTCATAACCGTACCGGCTGATATGGATATACGTTATGTCGCCCGCCTGATATACCAGGCCGGCATCCGAAGAGCTCCGGTGGAAGAAGGAGGAGAGATTGTCGGTGTGATCTCTCTTTCTTCATTGATTCTTGATAATGAACTTTTTTAAAGGGCTGTTTTTGTCCAGCTATTCTGGAAGCGACCTGAGGGAAAAGACAGGACAGGGAAAACCATGGGTGTCAGCAGTCTCTGGGTGACAAAAGAGACAGAGGTGTCTGTTGTAGGAGCTTTGAGGCCCCCTTGAGAGAAAAGCCTTAATCTAAAGCATCCCAAATTTTTCCTCTTGGAGGATAGTCATGAAAAAACTGAAAGTTATCTCCGCTCTCTTTGCGGCGGCCTTGGTGATAGTGAGTGCAGGAGCCGTATTTGCCCAGACTTACAAGGTGGCGGTCTCCCAGATCGTTGAGCATCCGGCCCTTGATGCAACCCGTCAGGGACTCCTCGACGGCCTCAAGGCCAAGGGGTATGAACAAGGAAAGAATCTGGAGTTTACCTTTCAGACTGCCCAGGGCAATCCGGCCATTGCGGTGCAGATTGCCAAGCAGTTTGTGGGAGAAAAACCTGATGTGCTTGTTGGCATTGCCACCCCCACTGCTCAGGCCCTGGCTGCTTCAACCCGCACTATTCCGGTGATTTTTACTGCAGTGACGGATCCGCTGGGGGCAAAGCTGGTCAAGGACCTTGAGCACCCAGGCGGCAATGTGACCGGCCTCTCTGATCTGTCCCCTGTGGCTCAGCATGTGGACCTGATGCAGGAACTTGTTTCTGATCTTCAGGCAATCGGTGTGATCTATAATCCGGGTGAGGCCAACGCTATGGCCCTGGTGGATCTGCTGAAAAGCGCGGCCAGTGCCAAAAAGATCCAGGTGGTGGAAGGCACGGCCTTGAAAAGTGCTGATGTACAATCTGCTGCCAGAATCATTGCTTCCAAGGTCCAGGTGATCTACGCCCCCACCGACAATACCGTGGCCAGTGCCATTGATGCCCTGGTAGGTGTTGCCAACCAGGCAAAGATTCCAGTGGTTGGAGGATCGACCTCTTTTGTGGAGAACGGCGCTGTGGCCTCCCTTGGTTTTGATTACTACCAGGTGGGTGTGCAGACTGCCGACTATGTGGAGGCCGTGTTTCAGGGCAAAAAGGTCGGTGAGATCCCAGTCACCTTTGCCAAGGGATCTGATCTGTTCCTCAATCAGCAGGCTGCGGATACGCTGGGAATCACCCTGTCTGAAGCTATGCTGAAGCGGGCCTCAAGCATTAAGAAGTAGTAAAAGTGTCTCTCTTTGCTTTTCTCGGCACCCTGGAAATCGGCCTGGTGTATGGGCTGGTGGCCCTTGGCGTCTACCTGACCTTCCGGGTGCTGGATTTTCCCGATCTCACCGTGGACGGGAGTTTTCCCATGGGCGGGGCTGTGGCTGCCACAGCCATTGTTGCCGGAGTGAACCCCTGGCTGGCCACTGGCCTTGCCGTGCTCGCTGGTGCAGCATGCGGGCTGGTCACTGCATTTTTGGCTGTACGCTGCGGAATCCTCCACCTGCTGGCGTCCATACTCACCATGATCGCCGCCTTTTCCATCAATATCCGGATTATGGGCCGTCCTAACATGGCTCTGCTGGGCGAACCCACCATCTTCACGCCCTTTGACAATCTTGGTTGGGACCAGCTCTATGTCCATCTCGGGCTTGTCTTTCTCCTGGTCCTCTTCTCAGCATTGTTTGTCGTTCGCCTCCTCTCCAGTGATTTTGGTCTGGCCCTCAGGGCCACCGGTGTCAACGAGCGTATGGTCGCAGCCCAGGGAGGCAGTATCGGGTTTTACACCTACTTTGGCCTGGCCCTGTCCAACGGCTTTGTCGGCTTCTCTGGAGCCCTGTTTGCCCAGTCCAACTCCTTTGCTGATGTAACCTCTGGTGTGGGGACCATTGTGGTGGGGCTTGCTGCGGTGATCCTGGGGCAGACCCTGATACCTGGGCGACGGATCTGGGTGGCGGTGACTGCGGTCATCGTCGGTTCCATCCTCTATCGGTTGGCCGTGGCCTTTGCGCTCAGTACTGGTATGTTTGGTATGCAGGCATCTGATCTGAATCTGATTACTGCAGTCCTGGTGGCCATTGCCCTTATTGCCCCGAAGATGAAGGGCAAGGTGCGGCTGAAGGCGGTAACGAGGTGAGGAAGAGATGATCCATCTGGAAGATATCCGCATTACCTTTAATGCCAACACCATCCTGGAAAATAAGGCCTTGCGCGGCGTTTCCCTGACTGTTCCCGAGCGCCAGTTTGTGACCATTATCGGCTCTAACGGAGCGGGCAAGTCCACCCTTCTTGGTGCAGTGAGCGGCGAGACACCCATATCCGGAGGGCGGGTGGAGATAGACGGAGTGGAGGTAACCAAGTGGCCTGTTCATAAGCGGGCCAGGTACGCGGCCCGCGTTTTTCAGAATCCTCTGGCCGGGACGTGCGCAACACTCACCATAGAAGAGAATATGGCCCTGGCCCATGGTCGGGGCAAGCGGCGGGGCTGGCGCCTGGCCCTGTCATCCAGGCGGCGCAGGCTTTTTCAGGAGCGTATCTCCATCCTGGGGCTTGGCCTGGAAGACCGGCTTGGAGATTCCATCGGTCTGCTTTCCGGAGGGCAGCGGCAGGCAGTCAGCCTGGTCATGGCCACCCTGTCCGACAGTCACCTCCTTCTTCTAGACGAACACACGGCAGCCCTTGATCCGCGTATGGCCGCGTTTATCCTGGACCTCACCAACACCGTGGTGGAGGAGTTTGGGCTCACCGTGATGATGGTCACTCACTCCATGAAAGATGCCCTGGCAAGCGGTGATCGGACAGTGATGCTGCATCAGGGGAAAATCGTCTTTGATGTATCTGGAGAGGAGCGAGAGAGGCTGGATGTACCCCACCTTCTGCAGATGTTCAGCAAGGTGAGAGGGGAAGAGTTGGCCGATGACAGCCTCCTCCTTGGCTGAGGAGTTTTTTCACTTCTCTTCTGCCTTTTGGGCGCAGGAGATGCAGGTTAGGAGGCTGGGGTCGAACTGGAGACGTTTTTCAGCAATCTCCTCGTCGCACAATATGCAGTAGCCATACTCCTCGGATTCTATGCGGCTCAATGCCGTCTGGATGCGTTGGCGCTCAACGTCGAGGAGGCGGTCAGCTGCCTGACTCATTGCCTGCTGCTGCATGGCGTCCATTCGCGATAGGCGACCTACCCGGGCCTGGTCAAGCTCCACAGGGGCAGTTTCTTTTTTCTTGGCCTCCTGTCCATCCAAAATGACTTTGCGTCGATCTTCAAGACGTTTCTTAAAATATTCCAAATCGATCTCTTCATTCATTGTTGAGAGTCTCCACCTGCCTCTTTTGCTGTCAGCATTCGTTTTTTTCGCTCATCGGTATATGACCACCATGGAAGCGGGTCGCTGCCTTCCATAAAATGGATAACCGACATAAATACATCAATGATACAGGGATCATGTCTTTTCCCTGATTGTGTACACAGTTCCTCATACAGTTCAAACGCATCCTTTCCAAGCAGTTTCTGTGGGTGGTCAATACCAATCAATTGGAGATCAGCCGCCATCGCTTTGCCAATATTCGGCAGTTCATCAAGTCGTGAGACTGTTTTTCTGTTCGGGTTCTTCATATGTTTTTATTGTTCCGTAGGCGTTTGGAGGTTTTTGCTGCGGCGGGGAAGGGTGACGATGAAGCAGACTCCCTTTTTTCCGTTTTTCATATTCTCTGCCCGAATACTCCCCTGATGGTGTTCAATAATTGTGCGTACGATATAGAGGCCTAACCCGAGATGGGGGGTGGGTTCTTTCTGGGCGCGCAGTGAGACCATGGAATTGAAGATCTGGCCCAGCATGTCCGGGGCAATAGGGGGGCCTTCATTGCAGATTTGCAGTTCCAAAGTGTCGCGTTTGGACTGAAGCTGCAGGGTAACCGGTGTCTCCGGGGTATGGAAGGAGATTGCGTTGTCGAGCAGTTTTTCAATCATCTGCCGCAATCGATCCGGATCACCGTGGACCAGGGCTGGTTGTTCCAGTGCTTTAAAGGCAAACTCGACTTCCGGGTAAGCCGGGGACCACCCATGCTCCAGCCAGAGGGCGAGAGCAGATGCAAGGTTAAAGGTCTCTGGAAAGTCGTGCTCCAGGGCTTCCCGCAGGCTTGTGGCGTCACGGATGGCGGTGAGCAGGGATTCCATGCGTTGGACATCACCCAGGGCCCAGTTCATGTATTCCTTTGCCTGTTGCCCAGGATTTGCCAGCTCTTTCTCCAGGTTTTTCAGCGAGGCGGCAATCCCGGCCAGGGGAGTGCGCATCTCATGTTCCAGGTTATCTGCCATTTTTTCCCGGTATTCGTTCTGCTCCTTGAGCTGGATGAGCATGGAGGACAGGGTCCGGGAGAGGTCGCCGATTTCATCCCTGGCCCGCACCGGTGTAATGGCAGTTGTGATCCGGCCATCCTCACTAATGGCGCGAGCCGCCTGGTTGCGCAGACGACGGATACGGCTGGAGATGCGCGAGGCAAAGAGCAGAAGACCGATTCCCACCACGACAAAGGCCATCACAGTCAGGCCGATGGACTCCTCTATCATTTTGTTTTTCAGGGCCAGAATGGAATTGGTGGTCTGTTCCACCACCACTGCTCCCACCACCTTCCCATCGTCAAGCAAAGGAGTAATGGCTGCCATCACCTCCACCCGGGCATCGGACAGACGGTAGTGGGTAATACTGGAGTTGCCCTGCAGTCCTTCTTCGATGCCCTGGATGTCCAGGGTTTTTGGCTGGGAGGCGGGTGGTGTGAAGTTTGCTGCAAAGGGTTCGGTGAACAAGCGGTAAACTGGTGTCAGCTGCTGATGGAGCCAGAGGAGCATGGAATCGCCCCCCTGTTTTGTTTCTTTTTCTTGTGCCGCCACAGTTGCCAGGCTGCCGAAACGGGCCCGAACCCACCTGTTTTCATCAACTACCCGGATGCGCGAATGGGGCCTGTTCAGGCGGCGGAGCAACTTCTCAATGGCAATAGATGGGGCAAGGAGCCATCCCAGGTCACCTATCTGACCCGGATTGGCCGTGCCGATCAACATTTCCACTTTTCGCTGGCGCGCATCATCCACATCAGCCACGGCAAAGGCCAACCGTTTGCCGATCATATCCAGGGGGATGCGCATTTCAACGATATACCCCTCTTCAGTCTCTGCCCAGACTCCCTGGATGCGTGGTTCGTTGCCTTGCGGAAGGTGGTTTTTAGGATCAGGATCCATGCGAAATCCATTGATCCATCCCGGTTTGTCCGTGGCCAGCAGATAGCGGTGGAGTTTTCCCGCCCGGTCTTCGATACCGATCTGGATATGATCCGCCTTACCAGGATAGAGGGAGTTGGGATGCCGATAAACCAGTCGGTCATCCTGAACAAGAAACAGGGCATAGAGATACTTGTCCCGCTGTCCCACCAGGTGTCTGAATGTAAGCGAGTCAGGGCTGTAGGGGGCCATGGAGGAGAGGAGATGTTCGGCTCCGAATTCCTCGCTCTGCAGCAGCTCGGGCTGCCAGTCGTCTGTCTTGCCGTTGAGACGAATGGAGTTGGAAAGATGGAAGAGGTAGAGATCGCGGCTCTGGTCCAGGGAGTGAAAGAGTTCGCGGTCAAAGATATCCGGTCGGTTGGCAAGGGCTGTGGCCACAGCTCTCGCGGTGAACATCAAGGCCTCTTCCCGGCTGGCAAGGAGGCTGGACTGGAGCATAGCACTGAAGCGGAAGCCGATCAGGGGGATGAGCAGGAGCAGCAGGGAGATGAGGGTGAGTTTCAGACGAAGAGAGATGCGCATTTCGGCTAACTATTCCAGCCAGCGGTAACCCATGCCGTATTCGGCGCGGATGGCATCAAATTCCTGGTCAGTTTCACGAAATTTTTCCCTGATTCTTCTCACATGGGCGGCAATGGCGTTGTTGGTGACCACCACGTTGGCGGCCGCCATGAGTTGATCGTGTGATTTCACATGGCCAGGGCGGCAAACAAGGGCAGTGAGGATCCAGAATTCAGTGAGGGTCAGGCTCACCACCATGCCCTTCCAGCTGACCTGCTTGCGTTCTTCTTCAATGCGTACGGAACCATGGTTGATGATGGTCTCGTCTTTCTGGTTCTCTGTTCCTTGAATGGCCTCCAGCATCTTGAACAGGGCTGAGATGCGCACCGGGAGAAAGTCCAGGGTGGTGGTGTCCTTGGTCAGATAATCCCATGCTCCGAGCCGGAGGCCGGAAACACGGTCCAGGTCGGAATTGCGGGCAGTGAGAAAGATGATGGGGAGGATGGGAGAGAGACTGCGTAGCTCTCGACAGAGTTCAAATCCACCTTCCATCTCCTCCTGCAGCATCACATCGAGGATGGCAAGGTCGGGGAGTTCACGGGAAAAGGCAACGCTGGCCTCGGCCCTGGAGCTAAAGCTTGTCACCTGGTACCCGTCTCGCATTAGGGCCTGGGCATAATTGCTGCGCAGGGTCTCGTCATCTTCAACAAGGGCAATAGTGTAGGAGGGCATTCATATCCACAGGAAAAAGGATTCTAAAATTACTTTCTTCATGAATAGCACAGAATAGTCTCTTTGGCTATGGCCGGACACCCATTGTCATAATGTGTCATCTTTCAGAGCGAGACTGTCATCCTTGTCTCAGTGCGTTGTCATTGTTCTGTTCTTTAATAGAAAAAAGAAGGTGATGGATTGAAGATGTCTGACAAAATGGATGAGAGGTGGAGCATGACCAAGGAAAGGGATGAGAAAAAAATGACGACCCTGGATCCGGGAAACATATTGCTTGTTCTCTATGTGGGATTTGTGATGTGCATCACTTTTCTGGCTCTCGTTGTGGATGGCCGGGCCGCAGTAAACAGGGAGGAGGGAAGTGGGCTCCGCCTGTCCGAGGTGCGGCAGGGCGAACTGCTGTTTGCCGGGCGAATCGAGGGAGGGTACCTTCCGGCTCCGCGACTCTCCCAGGAGGTGGAGATTTATATAAGCGGTATGGCCGCAAGAAGCATTGTCCGGCAGCGTTTTGTGAACAGTACAGAACAGTGGCAGGAGGCGATCTATGTCTTTCCCCTCCCTGATGAGAGTGGAGTGGACCAGCTGCGGATGCGGGTGGGGGAGAGGGTCATTGAGGGAGAGATCAGGGAAAAGGAAGAGGCCAAAAAAGGATACGAGCAGGCCAGGAGAGAGGGAAAAAAGGCCTCTCTTCTTTCCCAGGAGCGTCCCAACATCTTTACTATGGCTGTGGCCAATATCGGCCCGGGAGAGGAGGTGGAGGTGGAGATTGAGTACCAGCAGGTGGTGGGACTTACGGGCGGGATATTTTCTCTTCGTTTTCCCATGGTTGTCGGCCCTCGCTATATTCCGGGTCACCCACTCTCTCAAGATGCAGAGCAGGGAGGGATTCGTTTTGCAGGTACAGGCTGGTCGCAGGACCCAGACCAAGTCCCTGACGCCTCACGGATTACCCCGTCAGTGGCAGCAGGAGGTGAAAAACTGAACCCGGTCCGCCTCATGGTGGAGTTGGCCGCCGGATTTCCCGTGGCCAGGGTGGAAAGTCTCTATCACGGCATCACATTGGAAGAGGAAGAGGGGACGAAAAAGCTGATTCGTTTTAATGGAGAGGTAAAGGCCGACCGTGATTTTGTTCTGGAATGGGAGGCGGAAAAACTGCAGACACCCCACGCAGCACTCTTTACCGAGTCCAGAGGGGAAAATGATTATCTGCTGCTGATGCTCATGCCGCCGGAAGCAGAGAGCATGGGCGAGGCTCCGGCCAGGGAGCTGATCTTTGTGCTCGATACCTCCGGTTCTATGGCCGGTCCCTCCATTATCCAGGCACGCGAGGCCTTGGTTCTGGCCATATCCCGTCTCACTGAGCATGATCGCTTCAACGTCATTGAGTTTAACTCTCATGCCCGCAAACTCTTTCATCAGGTGGAGCCGGCTGATGCCAAACATCAAGGCAAGGCAATCCGTTTTGTCCAATCCCTGCAGGCCGACGGCGGGACAGAGATCGCAGCGGCTCTGGATTTGGCCCTAGACGGAAAAGAGATCCATGAACGGATTCGTCAGATTATCTTTCTCACTGATGGCAGTGTGGGCAACGAAGCAAATCTCCTGACCATGATAGACTCCCGTCTTGGAGACTCCCGCCTCTTTACCGTGGGTATCGGTTCTGCCCCCAATTCGTACTTCATGTCGCGCGCTGCTGCCATGGGCCGAGGAAGCTTTGTCTATATCGGCAAGGTCGAGGAGGTGCAGGAGAAAATGATGGAACTCTTTCA
>DAOVAI010000099.1 GCA_030671085.1 Pseudomonadota bacterium
TGGCACGGCCGCAGAACTGGTTCGCAGACAGTATTGGCATACGAACCAGAAGATTGAAGAACGAGACAATGGGATCTGTCTTTCTCTGCCTGTCAGTGACGACCGGGAAATAATCATGAAAGTTCTCCAGTATGGTTCCAATGCCAGGGTCCTGGAACCGGAATCACTGCGACAACGGGTGATTGAAGAGATCGCCAGAATGGCAGGATATTACAAACAGTAAGGTGTAGATACCCAGCCTCGAGCCTGCAATCAAAAAAAACTAAACGACCACCTACTCGAAGTAGGTGGGTTTAAAGGCGCGGACTGAAAGTCCAGCAATACCGGAATAGCCGGTTTCTTTGCCTACTTGACTCGAAAGTTACAAATTGCAAGGAGTAGGTTGCGGTTAGCGGCTACCTAGCACAGAACTTGTCGGGTTACGCTTGGCTTTTATGAAGATCCAAGCTCCTTTCAGCAAATGAAACCAGCGTAACCCAACACATTTCAGGCCATACCCCGCTAACCACGATCTACAGGTGATACGAATTGCCAGTGTCGCCACTTCTTGTAAAGATACAAAAATCAACTGCTAGCAAAATGCTGTTCATCTAAAAGGCGAAGATTTTAACCTTTTACAGAAACAACAACCAGTTTCACCTTAAACCTGACACTCACCTAGAGTCCCAAGCAGAAAAAAATGAACGACTTATCAGGGTGGGGAGGACGAACCTCTATCATCTGTTTGATGCCCGTTCAACCTTGGTTCCATCAGTTATCTGATCCTTTTTATGACCCTCAACGGAATAACTCCTCAATGTTTCGTCAGGGAAGAGGAAAAATCAGGGATGCAGGAAGAAAGTATTTCACTTTTGCAAGACCCATGCTTATGCTAAAGAATATTCAGGCCACACCGTAGCATGTGTTTGCTGAGTATAAAAAAACGATTGCGCGGGCAAGGGTGCGCTGGTCCCAGCCCTTGCTTATCCGGATCATACTGAAAGAGGTGAAACTATGTCGGTGGTTGTAGCAAGACAACTTGAAAAGACCTATGTGGCCGGAGACATAGCCGTACAGGCAATACAGGGGGTGGATTTCACCATAGAGCCAGCCTCTTTTGTTTCCTTTGTCGGCCCATCAGGAAGCGGTAAATCTACTCTGCTGAACATGATCGGCTGTCTCGATCCTCCAACAGCAGGCAGCCTCCAGGTGGTTGGAAAAGATATCAGCAACCTCAATCGTCAGCAGGCAGCCCGCTTCAGAGGAGAGCATATCGGCTTCGTCTTTCAGGATTTCAACCTGATCCCGGTGCTTACGGTCTTTGAAAATGTCGAATATCCCCTGCTGATGGTCCAGAACTGGCCTAAGGAGAAGAGGACGGCGCGAGTCAAGGAACTGCTGGAGGCCGTGGGCATGGGGGACCAGGGACATAAGTTCCCCAGCCAGATTTCCGGTGGTCAGAAACAGCGGGTCGCCGTGGCCAGGGCTCTGGTAACCAACGCCAGTCTGGTCCTTGCCGATGAACCCACAGCCAATCTGGACCGCACGACCGCCAACCATGTCATCGAACTCATGAAAAAGATGCGTGATGAATTTGGGACAACCTTTATTTTTTCTACCCATGACCCCAAAGTCGTCAATAATGCGGAAACAATCTTTACCCTGGAAGACGGTAAACTGCTGCAAAGTGAGGGAGGCAATCATGTTTAATATTTTCAAGCTCGCCCTGCGCAATCTTAGGCGTTACCTGAGGCGGACGCTGCTCACCTCTACGCTTATCACCCTGGGAGTAGTGGCAGTATTGCTCTTTGTTTCCATCTCCGGGTCCTTCAAAAGTATGATGATCGGACAGATCACGGATTCCATGCTGGGACACCTGCAGGTACACCGAAAGGGCTACCTGGCCTCCATCGACAGTCTGCCCCTGGACAGGAACATGAAAGGCAAGCAGATCCAGGTGGTCAAAGAGACCCTGGAAGAAAACAAAAATGTTGCCGCCTACTCCATGCGCATCAAGCTCGGAGCCATGTTCAGTAATTACACGGAAACCACCAACATCCGCCTCAATGCAGTCAACCCTGAGCAGGAGCTGAAAACGGTTCCCATGCTTGCCGACCGGATCATCAAGGGAAAGAAGGAAGGACTCCTGGCAAAAGGCGAAATTCTGGTCCCTGAGCTGATTGCCAAGGGGATGAATGTGAAAATTAACGATTCCATTGTCCTGGTGGCAACCAACAAGGATGGATCTGTCAATGGCCAACCCTTTGTAGTCCGGGGCATCCTGGAAGGTATTTCCGGGCCCGGAGGACGTGATGGCATTATCCATATTGATGACGCCAGGACCCTCCTGCGTATGGAGGACAAAGAGGTCAGTGAAATCGCCATTCGCCTTGCGGACATCCAGGCTATGGATAATGTCTTTGCAGGGCTGAAGAACAAACTGGGCCCCCTGAAAAACAAGATGGACAAACCTGTCTTTGAGGTGCACACCTGGGAAAAACTTTCACCATTTTTTAATATCGCCCGCATGATTGATCTCATGACCCTGTTTATCAAGATCATGCTGGTGGCAATCGTCCTGGTGAGTATCATGAATGTGATGATCATGGCGGTGTATGAACGTATCAATGAAATCGGAACCATTGCTGCCATTGGCACAACTCCTAATAAAATCCTCTCCCTGTTCGTGATGGAGGGTTTTCTGTTGGGCTTACTGGGAACCCTGATTGGCGTCATCATCAGCCTGGTTGCCATTGTCACCATGAATATCTCTCAGATCAGCTTTGATTTTGGACGTCAGAAAGGCTTGCTGCTCTCCCCCACCATCGGGGCCACTGAAGTGATCACTATTTCGGTTATTGTCATTGGTATTGCCGTGCTTGCCAGCTTGCAACCTGCCTGGAAGGCGGCCAGGATGGACCCGATCACGGCCCTGCGCCATGTCTAGGGTATGGTGTTCCATGAGACTGGAGGAAAAAACTATGCTGCGCATAATCCACAGAATCACCGGTTCATTTATCTTCCTACTCTTGCTGGCAGGAACAGTCTCAGCCGGGGAGAACCAGGTTCAAATTGCTGTAGCTGCGGAAAGCGCAGAGCTGACTGCCAGGATCAGTAAAGTTGCCGCACGTGCGCCCTATTTCCTTATCTTTGACCAGCAAAACAACCTGCTGCAAACGCTTAAAAACCCCTCTGCCGATGTCTCCGGCGGGGCAGGACCCAAGGCCGCCGCTTTTCTCGCCGAGAAAAAAGTAAGCCTTGTCATTGCCGGGCAATTCGGCCGCAAAATGCAGGACGCACTCAATTCCTATACAATACAAACCGTCGAGCGCCAAGGTCGCGTTATCGACGCTGTCAAGGAGCAAAACCATGCACAGTAAGATACTCGGTCCCTTTCAAATAACAGTTGCAATGCTTCTCCTCTGTATTGCTGGACCAGCTCTGGCCCTGGACGGCAACGAGCTCCTGCGGCAGGTGGATAAAAACATGCAGCCGCAATCCTATGAGATGTACCGAAAGCTCATCAATGTTGAGCCCGATGGCAAAAAAAAGGAATTTGTCCTCTATACCGTAAAAACAGGGCAGGATAAGATGGTTGCCCTGTTCATCTCCCCTGCCAGTGAAGAAGGGAGGGCCACCCTGCGTCTTGGAGACAACATGTGGCTCTATATTCCAAACGTGGGGAAACCCCTGCGCATCACCAGTCTCCAGTCCGTGATTGGAGGAATTTTCAACAACTCCGATATCCTGAGGCTCGACTACCATTTTGAGTATGATGCTGAATCGATCAGTGAGCAGGAAGAGACCTACCAGCTTGAACTCAAGGCAAAATCCCCCTCCGTTGCCTATGATCGATTAAAAATGGAGATTGACAAAAAGAGTATGCTGCCGACCACCATCGAATGTTATGCAGTCAGCGGCATGCTCATCAAGACTCTGCATTACTCAAAGATACAGGACTTTGGTGACGGCCTGGTCAGGCCCTCAGTCCTGGAGACCGACAGCCCTCTGCATAAGGGATACCGTTCTGTCATGCTCTTTGCCAAGGTGCAGAAAAGAGAATTTGCCGACGAAGTCTTTACCCTGAACTACCTGTCCAAGGTCAATGAATTACGAAAATAAGGCCTCGCTTGGCAGGGGAATAAAGACAGGGTTCTGTGCATGCCTGCTCCTCTCCTGTATCGTTCTTGTGCCGCCGCTCCTCTGTGCTGAAGACGAGTTCTCCTTTGACCTGGAAGAGATCGAGAAGAAAGCTCTGCAAATGAGAGGCTACCTGGAATTCAGGGGGGAGCACATGGATATTAACCAGGGATCTGTCTTCACCAACTTAAACCTTTCAGACCCTGATATTTCCACCATGGATCTGATCTTTGGCAGCATACAGCTGGACGGCAGCTATGAACAAGGGATCAGCAGCCTGAACTGGCTGCTCAAGGCGGCCGCGCAACAGGATACCTTAGGGTGGAGTGACATGACCGATGTCTATTCCGCCTACCTCTCTGTCAAACCAGATCCCTCTGTTACCCTCGCCCTGGGCAAACAATCATATAAATGGGGGAAAGGTTATGCCTGGAACCCGGTGGGGTTTATCAATCGTCCCAAGGATCCCAATAACCCCGAAGAGGCCCTGGAGGGCTATGTTACGGCAGAGACCGATTTCATCAAAAGCTATCAGACCGCTCTGCAGACGGCAGCACTTACCCTTGCAGTGCTGCCGGTATGGGAAGGAATTAACGAAGATTTTGGGGAGAGCAACAATGTCAACGTGGCAGCCAAGCTCTACCTACTGTATATGGATACGGATATCGATCTGATTCTCCTCACCGGAAACAGCCGCTCAAATCGCTTTGGCCTGGATTTTTCCACAAACCTGGCTCCAAATTTTGAAATCCATGGAGAAGCGGCCTATATCCCGGAACTGGAAAAAGTCGTTCTCCTGGAGGACAACTCCTCTGCAGTGGAACAGGGCGCAGCATTCTCTACCCTGCTGGGCATTCGTTACCTCTCTGAAAATGACATCACTTCCATTGTCGAATATTATTATAACGGTGGTGGCTACAGCGAAGACGAAATGTCCCGTTTTTATCAATTGGCGGAAACAGGCCTTGTCCAAGATCCAGCACTGGGCTCTACCCTGCTGGACAAGGCAAGGGAGATGAGCTTAAAAGGATATGGTCGACCGCAGCCCGGGCGCCAATACCTGTATAGCAAATTCACCCAGAAAGAGCCTTTTGACATCCTCTATTTCACACCCGGTATCACGGCCCTTGTCAATCTCGAAGACCAGAGCTACTCTATCAGCCCTGAGGGGGTCTATAGCGGACTGACCAATTGGGAGTTCCGCCTGCGTTTTTCCCTGATCAATGGAGGAAAATACACAGAGTACGGGGAAAAGGTCAACAGCAACAAACTGGAACTCCGGGTACGATATTTTTTTTAGTGACTCTCTATAAAACTCAGCTCAGCCGGAAGATCGTTCCGCAAAATCCTGAATCCAGCGGAATTGACAACAATCTACACCTGACCTGCAGCATTCCGCACCGTGGCAGGCAATGCAGTCTGCTTGACAATCCAGAGATTTTTTGAGAAATTAATCTTATGCAGTATATTGACAAGCCAGAAAGCCATCCTTATTTCTATATTGTGTATATGTTGAAAAACAAGATGTGCGGGTAGTCTCCTGGAGAGGCAGGGACTCACAGAAAAACAGAGCAATAAGCAACTTTGTCCCCTTTTACAGAATCAGGTTTGTATAACAAAGGGCTGAATAAGGCCCACAATATAAGGAGAATGATATGTTTCAGGTAGATGTAGACAAAGAAAAATGTACTGGTTGTGAAGAATGTATCGACAGTTGTCCGGCATCGGTACTTGAGCTGGTGGATGGAAAATCTGAACCAGTTGAAATGGATGAATGTATAGGGTGTGAAACCTGTGTCGAGGTCTGTCCGGAGGGTGCTATTACCGTTACCGAGGTTTGAGAAAAAATCGAGTAGATGATGCCCCTGCACCAGACCATGCAGGGGCATTGCATTGACTGGTCCGCTGCTCACTCGGCTTGCACTGACTCACACGAAGGAAGAGGCCTGCCGGAACACTCCAATCAGAAAGACAATGCAACATTCGGACATGGAGAAGAAACAACGGAAACAATCACCACAACGGCCCGCCTTTCTGAAGGTTCTGCAGAAAAGCGGGCTTTCATTTTTGGCCATGGCGCCCCTGCTGTTGGGGGTCATCGGCCTGGTCGGTCTCTTTCAGGTTCTGGTGACTCCGAAGATGCTTACCTCCCTGTTTCAGGGCAATTCCCTGCTCGATACCCTGATCGGCACAATGAGCGGGGCGATAGCAGCCGGCAACCCGATAGTCAGCTACCTGATCGGAGGTGAGCTGCTGGAGCAGGGTATCTCACTCTATGCGGTGAGCGCTTTTATCCTGTCCTGGGTCACCTTAGGCTTTATCCAGTTACCCGCAGAGGTGGAGGTGTTTGGAGGCCGTTTTACCCTGTATCGTAATATCCTCTCCTTTGTTTTTACCATGCTCATTGCTGTACTGACCACCCTTAGCCTGCAGGGGTTGTCATGAAGAAACAGGACAAGCCCTTTGCTTTTCGCGGGAAATATCTCCTTCTCACCGTTCTTATCCTTTATGGTGTGATTTTTCTCGTAAGCAGTCAATCCGTCCAGTTGGCCCTGCTCAAAAGTGGTACTATCCTGGTGAAGATTCTCCCGATTTTTGGGGTTGTCATCCTGTTTACCTCCCTCCTCAACTTTTTTATACGGCCCAAACAAATTGCCAAGCATCTCGGCCAGGACAGTGGCACCAAGGGTTGGCTGTGGGCCCTCGCAGCAGGGGTGATCAGCCATGGGCCAATGTATGCCTGGTACTCCCTGCTTGAAGATCTGCGCAGCCACGGTATGAAGGATGAATTGATTGTGGTCTTTTTTGCTTCCCGGGCCATTAAAATTCCACTTCTGCCCATGATGATCGGCTATTTTGGCCTGACCTTTACGATTCTCCTGTCTTTCTACATCCTGTTGGGCGCTCTTCTCCAGGGATTATGCATGCAGCTTTTGCAAACAAAAAAGATGTGACAAGCCATGGCTGACAATAAAACGCCTCATTTTCGCAACTTAATCTTAGACTCCATCCCCGTTGCCATGGTGACCATGGATGCCGATTTTACGATCACCTCGTTTAATAATCTGGCAGAGCATTTAACCGGTTTTTCAGCCACTGAAGCTATTGGCAAACCATGCTGTGAAATATTACACTCCAGTAAATGTGACTCTGAATGCCCCCTGCAGACAGTACAGGAGTACGGCCAATCGACAACCGGCTTAGAGGCCGAATTTATCAATCGTTTTCATGAACATATTCCCGTGAGAATCGGCACTGCTGCCGTTGAAAATGATGATGGTTGTTTTATCGGTTATCTGGAGGTTATCGAAGATATTTCCAGGGAAAAAAGTTTGGAGCGGGAAAAAAATAATTTCCAATTTATGGTGGCCCATGACATGAAATCTCCCCTGATTGCTATTCAGGGATTGATAAGAAGGATCCGTGAGCACCATGAAGAGATGTCTGCAGAGAAACGGGAACAATATTTTAGAATTATCAGTGAGGCAGGGGAACAGCTTGAAGCGCAGGTAATGGAATTTCTGGAATATTCCAGACAGGCAACACATAAGGTCAAGATCAACCTGGAACATGGTGATCTCCCAGAAATTATCGATACAATTATTCTAAGACATCAAGCGCAGGCAGCAGAAAAAAAGCTCACCATTCGCTCAGAACATGATTCAATACCATCAGTCAAGATTGACTCCAAACAACTGCAGCGGGTTTTTGAAAATTTACTGGATAACAGTATAAAATTTGCCCATCGACCTGGAGAAATTCTCATCAGCACCAGGGAAACAGACAAAGAGGTGATCATTCAGGTCAAAGACAGTGGTCCCGGCATTAGTGTTGATGACTTACCCTATCTTTTTGATGCCTTTCATCAAAGTCAATCAAGCAGTACAGGGCATGGCCTTGGCCTGGCTGCAGTCAAAGCCATTGTGCAGGAACATGGAGGTCGAGTGGCGGTAAAAAGTGATCCTGACAAAGGCTCTGTCTTTACAGTGCGACTTCCAAAAACAGAATAAGCAGCAGGCACCTTACCCAGACAAGCTGTTAGAAAGTCTGAATAGGTATCTTGACTGAATAATTTTCTGCCACTCAACTGATGAAGCGATTTTCATAAGCTCAATTGGTCTATTCCCCATGCCTAAATTCTCCCACCATCGTCAACAGATAGAAGAAACCATCGATCAGCTCCGCGAACTGATCAACAGGCTGCAGACCCTGGAAAACGAGTATCTCAAGCAGGAAGAGACCCTTTTTGTCATCTCAGAATTTGCCAACGACTGGGAATACTGGCAGGATACCGATGGGCTGTACAAGTATGTTTCTCCCTCCTGCAAGTTAGTGACCGGCTATACCCCTGAAGAATTCTACGACGATCCTGACCTGCTCAAAAAAATCATCGCCCCAACCAACTGGGATAAATGGAAGGCCCACAGTCACAGCATGGAAAAAAACGGGCAGGTGGCTCCCATTGAGTTCAAGATCCGCACTAAGGAAGGAAGGATCAGGTGGATCCACCATATCTGCCGGACCGTCACCGGCAAACAAGGGGAAAATCTTGGAATCCGCGGCAGTAACAGGGACATTAGCAAACTAAAAGAGCTGCAGGAAAGGCTCAAACACATGGCCGGTCATGACCTCCTCACTGGACTACCCAACCGTGCCCTGTTTCTGGAACATCTGAACCAGACAATCAAAGAGGCAAAACGCAATGCTACCATGTTTGCTGTGGTCTTCATTGACCTTGATGATTTCAAAGAGATCAACGACACCCATGGCCATGAGGCAGGCGACACGGTTCTCAAAAAACTGGCCCTCACCCTGTCCGAAGAGATCAGAGAAAATGATATTGTTGCCCGATTGGGCGGTGATGAATTTGTGGGACTCTTTGACCTCAAGCATGATACCGATGTGGAGGTTATCAAGGAAAAGATCTTTGGTACTCTTCCCAATGAAATCCACTGCTCAACCTACGACATCATGATCCATTACAGCCTGGGAATGAGCATCTACCCAGGCGATGGAACAACCGTGGACAGTCTTCTCAAAAAGGCTGATCAGGCCATGTACCGGCAAAAAGAAAAAAACAAGGCAGAACGACACAAACATGAGCCATACAGCATATAATCAAAGCAGTCCGCAAACCGATATTTTTTCAAAA
>DAOVAI010000225.1 GCA_030671085.1 Pseudomonadota bacterium
TTGCATTCGTGACATACTTCGTCTCTTTCAGGTATCGATTAAAGGCCATATTGCCGTGCAGGGTCCCCTTCTTATTTTTCTTGACAAAAGCGTTGATGACCTTCTTTAATTCCGGACTGTCTTTCCTGAATGCCCAGGCTATCTTTCCCTGGGAATTGACCTTTAAGTCCGGATGGATCTTGATGTTTTTAAAGATCTTTCCCCAAAATTCTGCCTTATGTTTATCAACAACCAGCATGGGCAGCAGGCCAACATTCATCATTTCCAGCAAGTCTTCATCCTCCAGACTCTCATCTGCAAAGACTATTTTCACCCGAGTCTTGCCGGTGGATGCCAACACCTCATTGAGTCGAACCAGGCTTTCATAATAACTGCTCGACCTCCGGACATGGAGCTTCTTCCCTGCCAGAGCAAAAAGATTTTCCAGCTTTGCTCCATTTCTGTCTGTAACAATCACCTCATCAACATCTGTCAGGAAGGGATCTGAAAAATCCACCAGTCTTCTTCTCTCATCGGTGATGGTCAGATTTCCTATGGCAATATCTCCCAGCCCTTTATTGAGATGTGACAGCAACTTTTTACGCTCAGTGGGAATGACCCACACATGTACTTTCAAGTGTTTGGTTTTATGGCGAGCATTAATATATTCTTCAAACCTCTTTGCCGCCTGGTAACTCAATCCCTTTTGTGTCGGCCCATCAAGGAAATAAAAGGTCTTACTGTAAGGCATCAAAATACGAATGACCCGGTCCTGCACCATCGCATTATAATCTCCAGTCCACTCCTGGTTATGAGTCATGTCCCCGTCCGTTACCTCAGCCCTGCCGATTGCAGCAGCGGAATCTGGAGCCCCCAGGGCCGACAGAAAAACAGAGCACAACAACCAGACTCCCATCCTGCCGCTGACTAGCACCTTTCTTCTCATCTCACCAAATTCCTTCATATCACAACACCTTTCTAAAACCCCTGGGAACTGCAAAACATAGAGCAAACACGTTAGCTCCAAACAAAAACGTCCGAACAGTTACCTGTTCGGACGTTTTTCAATCTTGGCACTCCTTGATATCAGGCCAGCTGGGCCTTGCGCCATCCCTCTTCCTTGAGCCGTTTGATTCGTTCCACGGCCCAGGAACTGATGGCTGAAAGATACTCTTTAGGGTTACTTTCCTTCATGGCAATGATCTTGTCGCGTTCAGCTGTAATATCCACAGTTTCCCCTGGATACATTTCCCGCCATGTTGCATAACCTTCATCAAAAATAAACTGAGGATTCACATGGGCAGGATCCATGCTCAACTTGGTGATGGCAAACATCCTGGCAATATCCATGTCATATTCAATGACCCAGCCATTATCACCTACCATTGTTTCCTGGTCAAGATCCTGCTCTGTTGAACAGGAGGGGCAAAAGAGTCGATCAATGACTTCCTGGCCCATAACATTATCGCGCAGATGAAATGATGCATCTTGCTGCCCACAACTGCATGTTCTTTTGACTTCCTGGCACATAGCTACCCTCCGCTGTATATAATATTTTTCAGTCAGATTATTCCTGACAAACTTTCATACGCCCTACTATGCACACTTTTCCTGGGTTTGTAAAGACAATAATGATTCTTGTTATCTTTTTATGCATATTTCTTCATAACGGAAATAAGGCATCCACATCCAGAGGGTTGGCCAGGTCTTTCCTTCCTCTACTCTTCACCATCATTTTCTTTATCAGGGAGATCCTGCAGATCTGCCTGCTCAACAATGGAGGCGGGGATCGTTTTTTTGACCTTGACCCCGAGCCGGGGAAAACGATCCACCTGCGAGACCAGGTTGCCCCGGCCCTGAGTCAGGCGCAGCATGGCACTGTCGTAACTGGTTTGCAGGGTATGGAGCTGTTTTCCCATACGCTCCATATCCTCGGCAAAGGAACAGAATTTATCATAGAGGGCTGCTGCCCGCTCGGCAATCTCCCTGGTATTCCGGCTCTGCTGTTCGTAGCGCCAGATAGATTCTATGGTCCTGAGAGTGGCGAGAAGGGTGGTGGGGCTGACCAGGATGATCTTTTTCGCCACGGCCTCCCCGAACAGGCGATCATCTGCCTGGAAAGCGCTGACAAATGCGGCCTCCACCGGCATGAACATGAGGACAAAATCCAGGGAGCGAACTCCGTTCAATGACCCGTAATCCTTTTCCCCCAGCAGCTTGACATGCTCCCGCACCGCCCCCACATGGGAACGGAGAAACGCTGCCTTTTTCTTTTCATCATCACAATTCACATACCTCTCCCAGGCAGAGAGAGAGACCTTGGAGTCAACAATGACGTCACGCCCTTCGGGAAGATGGACTATCACATCAGGACGCTGCAGACGATTTTTTCTGTCGCGGAGCACGGACTGGGTTTCATATTCAATCCCCTTGCGCAGGGCTGACTGTTCCAGGACCCGCTCCAGAACCAATTCCCCCCAGCTGCCCTGCACCCGCCTGTCCCCTTTTAAGGCTTTGGTCAGGTTGATGGCCTCTTCATTGATCTGCTGATTCAATGTTCGCAAGGACTCTATTTCCCGCTGCAGGGCGGCACGGTCCCTGGTATCGCTAAGGTGGATATCGTCCACCTTTTGCTGAAAAGAGGATAGCTGTTTGTGAAAAGGGGCAAGCAGGTTTCCCAGTTTCTCCTGGCTCTGCCTGCTGAAATGGGCGCTTTTTTCTTCGAGAATGTTCTGGGCAAGTTCTGCAAACTGCAGGCGTAGCTGATCCCGTGCCTGCTCCAGCAGCTCCAGTTTTTCTTCCGATCTCAATTTTTCCTGTTCTATCCGGGTCTGCAGCCGGGCATTGGCACTTCTCTGCTCAGCATCCCGCTCCTGCAGCTCCCGGATCTGGGTTCTCTGTTCCTCACCTTCCCGGCGCAGATGATCCATCTGTTCCAGACGCCCCTGGGCAGAACTCAGCTCTTCAAAGGTATGGCGGCTTTCTTCCATCAGGGCTACCTTTTCGGCTGCCAGCTGATCACACTGCTGACGAAGGGTATCACGCCCCAGAACTCCTGCCGCAATACGCTCCTCCAATGCCTTTTTTTCAAGATC
>DAOVAI010000066.1 GCA_030671085.1 Pseudomonadota bacterium
TATACCAACGAGATCGAAGGTGTCCCATGTTTCCATGAGGGAAAGGTGGTGCGCTTAGAGAGTTGGCTGACACAAAACAGGCTTTCACTTGATGGCAGCTTTTTTTACAGTGACTCACATAACGATTTGCCACTTATGGAAAAGGTAGAAACTCCAATTGCGGTGGATCCTGACGAAGAGCTGGCAACGATTGCCAGGAAAAACGGATGGGAAATCACTTCGTTACGGGGGTAGCTCCAGCTTTTTAGTGTATAGGCGGGAGCACCCGTATTTTTTAAGCTGACCTGGCCTGGGAAACCAGTTTTTTTCTTTACATAAAAACAGTTGTCCCCTTTGACCGGCCTGTCACCAGCCAGCTATTTCTTCTCACCGCCCTGCCCAGCCTGTTCACCCTCTGAGGGTCCAGCGGGTGCTTGCAGTCCAGGCAGTGTAAGGTTCACTTTTTTCACTTTGGGTTGCTTGCCGGTGGAGTCGATCACCCGCCTTACCCTACGGGTAGACACCCGTTTTCCCTTGGCAGCAGGCCCTTTCACCAGGTACTCATCAAAAAAGATTTCCACCACATTGGTTTTTGCTCTGGGAGACGGCACGAGACTGGCCCGAGCATTTTTTCCTTCGCCAAAGAGAAGCATCAAAATTTTTGACCGTTTATGTTCATCAAAAAGCCTGTACTCCTTATCGAGGATAAATTTAGGCGTGGCAAATCGCTTCACATAACAGAGATTCTCTCGCCCCTCCCGGTACACCATGTTAAAGATCAATCCCTTCTCAAGCTTTCCAATCCATCGGATATCGTGACCGACAAAGAGCTTGTCTGTCACCTGAACCACCTTGTACATGCCGGTGTCGTAGAGGAGCAGCAGTCGGTCATACTCTGAACAGGGAATGGAAAACTCTGATTTGCCTTCCTTGACCTTGATCTGATGACCCAGAAAGCCTTCTTCTCTGTCATAATTGACAGTAAGGTTTGACAGGGCTACTTTACGGACACTGACCTCGGTAAATTCCTTTATTTCAGTGAGGCGGGGGTGGTTTTCTCCATACTTCTTCAGTAAAGAATCAATATAGGATGTGGTGTAGCCCACCATATCCTTAAGATATTTTTTGATGGTCTTTATGTCACGTCGGATGGATTGGATTTCTTTCTGCTGCTTGTTGATATCATATCGAGAAATGCGCTTAATACGAATTTCAAGAAGCTTCTCAATATCTTCAGTAACAACAGGCCGCTTCAACTCCCGGGTAAAAGGTTCCAGGGCCTCATCCACTCCCTTGATAACGGCAATAAAACTGGTCTTCTCTTCAATAGACTTGTAGAGCCGTTCTTCGATGAAGATCTGTTCCAGCAGTCTTGCATGGAGCCTGTCTTCAAGGCGCCCAAGATCAATTTCCAATTCCCTGGTCAGGTCAGCCAGAAGTTTTTCAGTGTTGTGCTGCAGGACCTCTTCAACCGTTGAAGTCCGGGGCACGCCATTCTGGACGAGGGTCAAATTGGGACTGATGGGCACTTCGCAGTCAGTAAAGGCATACAACGCCTTGATGGTATCTTTGGCATAAATTCCGCGCGCCAGCTTGATCTCAATCTCCACCTCTTCTGCTGTATAGTCATTGATGGAGACAATTTTGATCTTTCCAGCCTTAGCCGCCTTTTCAACAGAGTCAATGAGGGACTGGGTGGTCGTGGTGTATGGGATCTCTTTGATAAGGATCGTTTTCTCATTGGCCTCCTCCATCCTTGCCCGGCAGCGGATCTTCCCATTACCATGATCGTAGAGAGAGACATCCACCATCCCTCCCTGGAGAAAGTCAGGGTAGAGAGTCACCTCTTCCCCATGCAGTATCTTCTTTTGGGCTTCCAGGAGTTCACAAAAATTATGGGGCATGACCTTGGTGGCCATCCCAACAGCAATTCCTTCTGCACCCTGGAGCAGGAGCAGGGGGATCTTGCACGGCAGGGTTACCGGTTCCTGCATCCTGCCGTCATAGGAATCGACAAATTCGGTGAGATCCTTGTTGAACATGACCTCTCGCGCAAGTGGTGAAAGGCGGCATTCGATATAACGGGGCGCAGATGCCTGGTCGCCGGTGAAGATATTTCCGTAGTTCCCCTGCCGGTCAATGAGATATCCTTTATTGGCCAGGTTTACCAGGGCGGCAAAGATAGACTGGTCGCCGTGCGGGTGCAGTTTCATGGTGGCGCCGACAACATTGGCGACCTTATGAAAACGGCCGTCATCCATGTTGAACAGTGTCTGCAGGATGCGGCGCTGAACAGGTTTGAGGCCGTCATTGATATCTGGAATGGCACGCTCCTTGATGACGTAGGAGGTGTATTCAAGAAAGTTGTATTCAAAAAGCTGACGTAGTTTACCGTGCTGTGAGTCCACTTGTGTCTGTATCGTAGAAGTTTTTAGAAAAAATAATGCGTCCTGCAGGCTGGAAAGAAACAGTCCGGGCTACAGGAGATTTTCCATGATGTATGCTTTTCGCTCAGGGGTGTTTTTTCCCATATAGAAAGAAAGCACCTCTGACATTTCACTTACCGAGCCCATGTCTACCTGCTTAAGAATGATTTCCGGACCGATAAATTGCTTAAACTCTTTTGGAGAGATCTCTCCAAGACCTTTAAAGCGGGTGGTCTCCACCGCCTTTTTCACCTTCGCCCTGCCCTGCAGCTTACGGGTTGCCTGCTCCTTTTCTTTGTCGGAGTAGCAGTAGAATGTGTCTTTTTTGGTCCGTACCCGGAAAATAGGGGTTTCCAGGATATAGACATGACCGAGTTTGACCAGTGGTTCAAAATAGTGGAGAAAAAAGGTGAGGAGCAGATTTCGGATATGGAGACCGTCGACATCAGCGTCGGTTGCCAGGATGACTTTGTCGAAACGCAAATCAGTGATGGATTCCTCAATATTCAAGGCACGCATGAGGGAATACATCTCCTCATTTTTGTAGAGCAAGGCAAGTTTCTGCCCCAACACATTCATGGGCTTGCCTTTTAAGGAGAAAACTGCCTGAGTTAAGGGGTCGCGGGAAGAAACGATAGATCCGGCAGCAGACTGTCCCTCTGTGATGAAAATCATATTCTCCCTGTCCTTGGCCGAAGGCTTGTTGCGGGAGGGGTGGTGCTTGCAGTCTTTAAGCTGTGGTATCTTGAGAGCGACCTTTCTGGCCTTTGCCTTGGCCTCTTTGCGAACACTCTGTAATTCTTTCCGTACCTTTTGATTGCGCTGCACCTTCTCAAGGATTCGCTCTGCCAGCTCTGTATCCTTGTATAAGGCACTGGACACGGCATCCTTTACTTTGTTAACGATCCAGGCACGAATATCGGTGTTGCCAAGTTTATTTTTGGTCTGTGATTCAAAAACCGGTTCAACAATTTTCACAGACATAGTGCCCACTATACCGTCGCGAACATCACTCCCGGCGAATTTTTTATTTGAAAATTCATTCACACCCTTCAGGACCCCTTCGCGAAAGGCAGAGAGATGGGTACCTCCTTCGCTGGTATAGGTTCCGTTAACAAAGCTGTAGTAAGTGTCGCTATATCCTTCGCTGTGCGAGAAGGCGAACTCCAGGGTGGAGTCTTGATAATAGATAGGGTCGTAAATGCCTTGGCCGCCCAATTCTTTGTCCAGGAGGTCCAGCAGGCCGTTTGTAGAAAAAAAGCAGTTTTTGTCCAGATAGATCTTCAGGCCTGCGTTAAGATAGGCATAACGCCAGAGCCTTTTCTCCACATATTCCGGATCGAATGCAAAATCATGGAAAAGTGCACTATCGGGAAGAAATTCAATGAGGGTGCCGTCAGGTTCACAGCTCTTACCTTTTTCCTGGTTCTCAAGGTTGCCGCTGCTAAATGTTGCTGAGGCGAACTTCCCTTCGCGAAAGGCCGTTACCTTGAAAAAATCGGACATGGCGTTAACTGCCTTGGTTCCGACACCATTCAGTCCAACGGAAAACTGAAAAACATCAGTAGAGTATTTTGCCCCGGTATTGATCCGGGATACGCAATCCACAATTTTCCCCAAGGGAATCCCACGGCCAAAATCTCGTACCAGGACACGTCCCTCCTCTGAGATCGAAACATTCACTCGTTTGCCGGCACCCATGATAAATTCATCAACGGCATTATCAATCACCTCCTTGAGGAGTATATAGATACCGTCATCAGGATGGCTCCCTGAACCAAGGCGACCGATATACATTCCCGGGCGCTTGCGGATATGCTCAAGCGAGCTGAGTGTCTTTACCTTACTTTCGTCGTAATTATGCTGTGTTGATGGCATTTTCTAACTGGTTACTTGAAGTTGCTGTGGGTTGATGGTTCGATGAGATCTTGCAATAGTATTGTATTTTACTATATTTGGCAAGAGCAGGACAAGAGAGCGGGAAACATTAGAATATCATTAAATTATGGATAAGCAATGGCAAAGGGATCTGCACTTTCCCCAACACTCCTCAGTATCGCTGGTTCAGACCCCTCTGGAGGGGCTGGAATCCAGGCTGATTTAAAGACCATGACATCCATAGGGGTGTATGGTGGTGCAGCCATCACCTGCCTCACTGTGCAGAACTCTCGCGGTGTCCAGAAGATCCATTCCCTGCCTCCTGATTTTGTTCGCAAACAGGTTGAGGCGGTGCTCGTTGACCACAACGTCACCCATATTAAGATCGGTATGGTTGGCACTGCCAGGATCATGGAAACACTGGGAGAAACACTTGAGGCCTTTGCAGGAGTTGTTGTCTATGATCCGGTGCTTGCCTCTTCCACAGGGGAATCTCTTCTCCAGAAAGAGGGCTTCCCCTCCCTGCAAAAACATCTCCTCAGCCGGGTCACGATCCTCACCCCCAACATGGGAGAACTGGAACTGCTGACCAACACCAGATTAAGCTCCCAAAAAGAGGCTGTCGCAGCTGCAAAAATTCTCCTGGAGACCTGTCCCTATCTGCAGGCAGTGGTGTTAAAGGGGGGACATCTGGAAACAGAGAGTGCAGCAATCCATGATTTTCTGGTTGGCCGGGATGGCACATTGCATGAATCAAAGAGAAAACGGAGAGAGTGCAGAAACCTGCACGGCACTGGCTGTACTTACGCCTCAGCACTTGCCTCCTATCTCTGCCTTGGCCACGACCTTGCCCCTGCCTTTCAACTCGCCGGAGACTATATGGATCGGATTATCCAGGCAGGAGTCAACGACAGTGTTGTAAAGAGCGGCAGCAACGGTCCCCTCTTCCATTATCGTGTCTCTTCCTGAACCTTTTCATTTCCTGCAGGATCACTACTTGTTATTCAAGGCATCCTCAAGTCATCCGAATGCGTTCACAGTCCGGGCAGATCCAGGTGGGTCCGTTGGAGATTCCCCACAGGTTTTCCTTGAAGCACTCCTCGCAGATCATGAATCCGCAGGGACAGCTGAGACAGTAGGGCAACTCTTTTTTACAGCAATGGCAGACATATTTCCCTAGTTTTCTCCGTCGATACGATTGCTTTTCTTTGTTTTCACTCATTGCTGCAATTCCCCCAGCAGCCATTGCCGGTAATCACTGCTTATACCAGTGACAGGAGCGGCAAGGATTTCCGGTACATCATAGGGATGATTCAGACGAATCGCACCTTCCAGCTCCTCCCAGAGCGATGCCCTGCTTTTCATTTGCAACCGATACTCCACAGCCTGTTCAACTTCCCCTTTCCACCAGTAAAGGCTGTCCACGGGACCGCTCACCTGGGCACAAGCAATCAATCGCTTTCGTAATAAAAGATTTGCAAGACCCAGGGCCTCATCTCTGCTCTCAAGAGTAGTGCTAACGACTATGGTATCAGACATTGCTTTCTCAGTTTTTTGTTTTTATATTGTTTGATGGCGTCGTAAAAATTCTCCATCTGCTTCGTTGCTGCAAATTTTCTATCATTACGACGTACTTTAGTACGCCGTAATGATAGAAAATTTACGCACCTCGCATATAAAGTTTTTTACTTAGCCATCTGAGATTTTAAGTTTTTACGAGATTATCGTTGGTTGAAGATATATTGTTTTCATACCAACTTAGCAGGGAAGCTCACCGTTCTACAAGACAAAACAGTTTTGCAGGTAAGGAAAATCATGCTTTTCACCATAGATGTCGGCAACTCACATACGGTAACCGGTCTTTTTGAAGGAGAGGAGCTTATCGGCCAGTGGCGTCTGAAGTCGGATCGCGAACGAACCGATGACGAACTGGCCATCCGCTACCATGCCCTCTTTTCCATGGCAGGGATCGACAAAAGCAAGATCCATGGAATCATCCTGGCAAGCGTGGTTCCTTCCCTTGATGCAGCGTGGATATCCTGCTGTGCAAAGTACTTTTCCGCCCATCTGCAGAAACCTCTTTTTGTGGTTTCATCCGAGACTATTTCCCACATCATTACCATTGGTACCGACTATCCGGAAGAGGTGGGTGCCGACAGGCTGGTGAACGCAATAGCAGCCTGGGAGCGCTATAAGCAGAATCTGGTCATCATCGATTTTGGAACGGCCATCACCTTTGACTGTGTTTCCGCCAAGTGCGAATACCTGGGGGGGACCATCCTCCCGGGTATTGCCATATCCCTGGACGCCCTTTCCACCCGTGCTGCCAAGCTGCCCCGCATTGACGTCTCCACTCCTCCTGAAGGAATCATCGGCCGCAATACTATCCAGGCCATGAAAAGCGGCATTCTCCACGGATACGGAGCACTGGTCGACGGGTTGAGCGAAAAAATCCGTCAAGAGCTTTGTCCACAGGGGGAACCCATGCGGGTGCTGGCCACCGGAGGGATGGCCCATCTGATTGCACCCTATACGACAACCATAGAAGAGGTGGATCCCATGTTGACCCTGCGCGGACTCCACTCTCTGTACCAGAGACAGTAATATTATGGCGACTCCCCTTCTCCCTCCTTCCTTACAACCTGGAGACTGCATCGGCATCATTGCTCCTGGTGGACAGCTTCGTGATTTGCCCCGCCTTGAGCAGGGTGTTGCTATTCTTCAAGACATGGGATTTGAGGTCAGGCTCCCTCGACAACTCTGGCCCGGTACCGGCTATCTTGCAGACAGTGATCGTAACAGGGCCCTGGAATTTCACAGAATGTGGGCAGACCCGGAAATTTCAGCCATCCTCGCCCTGCGTGGCGGGTTCGGTTGCCTGCGTCTGCTCCCCTTGCTGGACAGGAATGAACTGCGGCAGCACAAAAAAATGCTCATCGGGTTTTCCGACATCACCGTACTGCATCAGGCCCTTTATCAGACAACAGATATGGTCAGCCTCCACGGCCCCGTACTCAGCTCACTCTCATCTTCCAGTCGGGAAAGTGTAGAACGATTGTACGCCTGCCTTACGGGAAAATGGAAAACGCCCGTTCAAGGCCCAAAAGTTGAGGTTTTACGAGGAGGAAACCCGGTGCAGGGAACGCTCCTTGGCGGCAACCTGAGCAGTCTCATGAGCCTGCTCGCCACTCCCCTGGACCAGGATTGGAGCAACTCCATCCTGTTTCTGGAAGACGTAGCAGAACCCCTCTATCGGCTCGACCGAATGCTCACCCAGCTCGCCCATTGCGGTAAGCTTAGCCAGCCAAAGGGAATTATCCTGGGAGATTTTTCTCTGACGCGTGAGCAGGAGCGTCTGGAAAGCCTTCGTTTCCACGAACAGATCTGGACGCGGGTTCTTGAACTGACAGAAGCAACAGGTATTCCGGTGTGGGGAGATTTTCCAGTGGGCCA
This sequence comes from Pseudomonadota bacterium, assembly GCA_030671085.1. Lineage (GTDB taxonomy): Bacteria > Desulfobacterota > Desulfobulbia > Desulfobulbales > Desulfocapsaceae > Desulfocapsa. The sequence goes on from DAOVAI010000066.1 coordinate 7,737, forward strand.
TGGGGCCGACAACCTTGCTCTCCCGCACGGGGCAGAGGCAGTCATGGACAGCCGACAGGCAACGCTCTCTTTTCTCTGAAATAAAACAAGGGGATGAATTTGATGAAGAAAGGGGAATCTTTGAGGTTTCACATCTCATTCGAGTTCCATAACAACAACCCGTTTCCGTTCCTCTGCGCTTGTGTTGTGTCACCCCTCATCGGCTGCAGTAAAAAATACTTTTCCAGCAAAAAACCCTCTATAAAAAACAATAGATGTGAATGTGTTATCCTGCTCCACGGCATGGGGAGAACGTATCATTCCATGGATGATATGCAGGAGGCAGTAACCGAGGCAGGATATCATACCGTGAACCTTGATTATCCTTCTACCCAAAGGGATATTGAGTCCATTGCCAGAGAAAACCTGCCCCTGGCCTTGAATCAATGTGAACAGTTCAATCCCACAGCAATTCATTTTGTCACCCACTCATTGGGGGGCATTGTGATCCGCAAGGCTCTCTGGGAGAACAGGCCTGCAAAACTGGGTCGGGTTGTTATGCTCAGCCCGCCAAACCGGGGCAGCGTAGTGGCCGACACCCTGAAAAACTGGTGGTTCTACGCCTGGCTGAACGGACCGGCTGGACAACAGTTGTCTACAACTCCCGATTCCATCCCCAATCAACTGGCTCAGGTCGACTATCCAGTTGGCATTATCACCGGAGACCGCCATGCCTTTTTTGACGCCTGGTTTTCCCATCTCATCCCAGGTAAAGATGACGGCAAGGTCTCGGTGGAACGGGCAAAGGTCGATGGCATGAGCGACTTCCTGGTGGTTCACTAGAGTCACCCATTCATCATGGATTCCGACTATGTCCAAGCCGAGACTGTCCATTTTCTCAACCACGGGATCTTCAAGCACCAGAAGGCCCCTGTGCCTCCGCTCTCGGGTGCAGACTGGTTTTCCTTTGCAGGCCAATAGGGTATTTGCCATGGCTTCCACAATCAAAGATCATTTTTATATTCTCCTCCTCCTCAGCATGTTCCTCTCCGGCTGTCAGCCAAAGGTCTACCTGATGCCGGCACCGGTGGGCATGCAACCGGGCACCCGGTTTTTCGACATGAGCACAGACAGAAAGGATGAGAACCTTCTCTACACCCTTTATGCCACCAACCGACACCCCTATGACAAATTCGACAGTTCCATCGGCTATACCATATTCCCCTCTGATACCCTGGAGCTCGGTTTTGTGGTTTACAGTGTGGGGGACAAAGGGATGAGCTGGGACGACCTGTATCAGCAGTCCCTCAACACAGAGCGGGACAGAGATCTGCTGCTCAGCCAGGAATATGTGAGGGTGAGGACCAAGTACGACAAGAATGACGACCTGGAACGGACATCTTCCGGGGGAGAAGGTTTTTTTGATCGGATAAACCAGGCCCTTGCTGCAAGTTTTGACAAGGACCTGACCGTCTATGTCCATGGAGCGAACTGCAACTTTTACCGGGCAACTGCCCAAGGTGCCCAGTACTATCATTATACGGGCCACAACTCAGTTGTCCTCACCTTTTCCTGGCCATCGGCTGAAAACCTCCTCAAATATAAGACCGACGTACTCCATGCAAAGAAAACAGTCCCGGCCTTTACCCGCCTGATCGAGATCCTGGCTCGCCATACCAATGCCAGGAACATCAATATCCTGGCCTACAGCGCCGGTGCACAGGTGGTAGCGCCGGGACTTGCCTCTCTCCGGGACCTCTATCCGGAACTGTCCGCCAGAGAACTCAAAACCCGGCTTCGCCTCGGTGAAGTCTACTTTGCCGCACCAGACACGGCCTTTAAGCCCTTTATCAAACGATATCTGAAGTTCAAAGACATAGTCGAGCGGACAACCATTAACCTCAATGCAAAAGACAGGGTCTTGCGCCTGGCGGCCTTTCATAACGGGGTATCCAGACTCGGCAGGCCCGATTACACAGAACTCGACGATGAAGAAGAGGAGATACTCATTGCGGCCCTGCAATCGCCAAGACTCAACGTCATAGACGTGGGTGGATCAGATGCCCTGAAACTTGGCGGAGCCCATGATTCCTGGTACAGTCATCCTTGGGTCAGCAACGATCTCATCCTCTTGCTCCTCTTTAATGCGGACCCGGAAGAACGTGGACTGGCAGTGCATCAATACGAAACCGGGGCCAAGGTGTATTTTTTTCCAGAGAACTATGACAGCATCATCCGCCAGCTCCTGGATGAGCAAAAAGACGAAATTCCGCAAAAGGTCCTGCCTGAGCTGGAGACACAGCAATGAACAGAACTTTTGCCCAGCAAAAGAGGAAAGTCGACTGGCTGGGCCTGCTCATCAAAGGAACTATCCTCCTCCTCCTGCTTTTGGCCTGGGCGTGGGGCTATCTGGCACTCCTTTTTTCAGGCCCGGGTCCTGACTGGCTTAAGCTGGTCTCAGCCTGTCTCTTTGGCGCCTTGCTGCCCGGGATATTCCTCCTCAGTCGTTCTTTTATGAGGGGCTTGTTTCTCTGCCTGTTTGTTTTTGCACTTCTCCTCGCCTGGTGGCAGACCCTGCAGCCAAGTAATGACAAGGATTGGGCTACCGAGGTTGCCCGGATTTCCCACGGAGAGATCCAGGGCAACAGACTGATCATGCACAACGTGCGCAGCTTTCACTACACTGCGGATAAAATTTCTCCTGAGCAGTGGAAAACAAAAGAGTTCTGGGAGACCAGGGAGTATGACCTGGACAAGATTCAGGGCCTGGACCTGTTTCTCTCCTACTGGGGTTCTGAACATATCGCCCATACCATCATGAGTTGGGATTTCGGCAACCAGCACCTGGCCATCTCCATTGAGACTCGCAAGGACAAGAAGCAGGAATATTCAGCAATCAAGGGTTTTTTCAAACAGTTTGAACTCTCCTATGTAGCTGCAGACGAGACCGATCTCATCAGGCTGCGTACCAACTTCAGAAAAGAACGGGTCTATGCCTACCGTCTCCATGTGTCAAAGGATCTGGCCAGGGCCCTCTTGCAAAGCTATGTGACAGAGATGAACAGATTGGTCAATGAACCTGAATTCTATAATGCTCTGACCCGAAACTGTACCACCACCATCCATCTGCACAACAAGGCCATAGTTCCTGATGACCTGCCCCCAATGGACTGGAGAATCATTGCCAGCGGGCACGTTGATGAACTTCTCTATGAGGAAGGGGTACTGGTTCAGGAGCTGCCCTTTGTTGAGCTTCGCCGGAAGAGCCGAATCGACCAGCGTATGCAGCTCTATGGCGAGAACCATTTTTCTCGAATTTTACGCTACGACCTGCCAAGACCGTAAGCCAAACAGGCAGGGCACGAGCGATGGGAGCTCAGGCACGACGCCCTATTTTTTCAGTATCCACTGCACGGCTTCAAGGAGATCCTCGGCCTTGTAATCGGGCTGTATTTCCTGATGCGGTCCGATATACTGTTCGTCTCCCCTTCCATATCCGGTCCTCACCAAAATAGACCTGGCTCCGCAGTTTGCTGCGGTCTTTATATCTGACCAGCGGTCGCCTACCACAAAGGATTGCTCCGGGGCCAGGTTCATCTCTTCTGCAGCCTGCAGGATGAGTCCAGGTTTTGGTTTTCTGCAGGAGCAGACCTCCCGGAACTCTTTTTTCTTGGCCTCTGGATGATGGGGACAGTAATAGATCCCATCCACATGGGCCCCATGTTCTGCAAGGAGCCGGTTCATCTTTTCATGAACCGCAAGCAGCAGCTCTTCAGGGAAGTATCCGCGGGCAAGCCCTGACTGGTTGCTGATCACAACCACGGGGATCCCAGCATCATTTAATCTTTTTATGGCCTCAGCCGCCCCTGGCAGGAGGTGAAAGCGGCACGTGTGGTTGATATAGCCCATCTGTTCATTGATGGTGCCGTCCCTGTCAAGAAAAACAGCGGGCTTAGGAGTGGTGCTTCCTTTTTTGCTTGTCATAAGTGTTACGCGTCTGGGAGAAGTTTGGAGGAGAGCATTGCAGCCACTTCCTCATACACATCTGTGGCCTTAATGGATTCAAGGCATTTGAGATGCCCCAGAGGACAGTGGGTCTGAAGACATGGACTGCATTCCATTTCCCGCCGCAGGATGATGGAGTTTTTCGAGTAGGGTCCGGTGGTGATATGGTTGGTGGAACCAAAAATAGCGATGGTGGGAGTATTCAGACCAGCGGCCACATGCATCAAGCCGGAATCATTTGAAACAAAGACATCACAAGTCTTGATCAGGGCCATGGCCTGTTCCAGGCTGGTCTTACCGGTCATATCCAGGACATGATAGGGAGTGCGTATGGAAAACTGCCTTATTTCCTGTGCTGCCTCGGTGTCGGCCTCGGTTCCAAAAATCATAATAAGACAACCGCTCTCTCCATAATGATGAGCAATAAGGGCTGCAAGTTGACCAAATTTTTCAGTAGGCCAGCGCTTGGCAGGCCCAAAGGCAGCACCAGGATTAAAGCCTATAACAGGAACAGCGTCCCCTTCGCTGTTCAGTGGTTTCATTTCAAGCAACCCTGGATCCACAGTTTCACTTGCTGGTTCCGGTATTGAAATTGGGCTCTGGTACCTGTGGCAGTCAACAAAACCTTTTGCCCAGAGTTCGAGTTTTTCCGGCAACGGAAGACGCAAGTGGTCAGGGCCGAGGGTGAGTCCGAGTTCGGCCAGCATATTCTGATAATAGTGTACCTGGTGCCGTTTTCTGATGGCGTCGCTGATGGTGACACCATGGGTGAGGAGGACTCCCCTTCCATCACGTTTATAACCGGCGCGTACAGGAATGCCTGCCATCTTGACCAGAAAGGCGGCTTCAAAGGCATTTTGCAGAAGGATAGCCGCGTCGAATGCATAAGGTTTCAGGTCCTTTGCCATGTTCAACGGCCCCTTGATCTTTCCTTGATACAGAAGTTTCTTGTCATAGATGAGTACATGATCCACGTCTGGACTGGAACGAAAGATATCCGCCACCCAGGGAACGGCAAGCATGGTGATCTCTGCATCAGGAAAATTTTCCCTGATGGTATGCACCGCAGGAGTTGTCATGACCGCATCTCCAATCCAGTTTGTGGAGCGGATCAGGATCTTTTTGGGGTTCAACTCTTTCAGGGAAGTTTTCGAAACCATTACAAACCTCTGGACTAGACGTTACTCTTCGGTCACTAAATCGGCAAGCTGCTGCTGGGCAAACTCAATGGTCGGGTCAAGGGAAAGGGCCAGGGTGAAAAAGTGGATCGCGTCCTCTTTGTTGCCGAGTCTGCGATGATTCACTCCAAGATTGGCGTAGTCCATGGCAGATGATGGATTCAACTCCACGGCTCGGAGAAAACTTTTGACGGCCTGGGCGTACTCCTCTTTCTTAAAGAAACAGACCCCCATCATATTATAGATATCCGGACGTTCTTCATCCTCTTGCAGACCCTTTTCCAAGACGGCAAGTGCTTCATCATAGCGTTCCAGATCTTTGAAACAATGTCCCATATACGAGTAGATATAGGGGAGATCCTCATACTCAGGCGATAGCGTCAAGGCCTGTTCAAAGTA
>DAOVAI010000052.1 GCA_030671085.1 Pseudomonadota bacterium
CTATAACAAGGCTGACGATAACCCAGCCAGGGGGATTGCCGAAATCATTATCGGCAAACAGAGAAATGGACCTACAGGTACTGTCAAATTGACATTCATCAAAGAGTTCACTATGTTTGAAAGCCTGAGCGGGTATGATGAACCTGACGGCTTCCAAGCTGGATAATCCCGCTTACCCTTCATTATCGACCCGATAATTTTTTAACGTAACTGTTCATGTATACAGAAGTCAAGAGTGAGAAACCAGTATTAAATAAGGAGCCTTTGGCTCACCAAGGACTCCGGGTTTTTCCCTCATAATTTTATTACAGCGGAGCTGTGAGAGGATATACTTCAATCCTGAACTCTCTATTCTGACTCCCTTAAAAGTTATTTATCCCAATAAGCTCTATCTTGTGAGGCAAGGCCCATGTCTGCAAAGGACTACCAGGAAGCAGTATACGATTTTCAATCCATAGAAGAAAAATGGCAGGATCGATGGTTAAAGGATGCAACGTATAGGGTCAGTACAGACAAATCCAAAGAAAAATACTATGTCCTGGAGATGTTCCCCTACCCTTCCGGACGCATTCATATGGGCCATGTACGCAACTATTCCATTGGAGATGTGGTTGCCCGCTACAAACGCTTTCGCGGCTATAACGTCCTCCACCCCATGGGATGGGATTCCTTTGGCTTGCCCGCTGAAAATGCTGCCATAAAAAACAACTCTCACCCTGCCCGCTGGACCTATGACAATATTGATTACATGCGTAATCAACTGCGTCAGCTTGGCCTCTCCTACGATTGGGAGCGTGAAATCGCCACCTGTAATCCCAAATATTATCGCTGGGAACAGCAGATCTTTCTGGAGATGTATCAAAAAGGCCTGGTCTACCAGCAAACGACCACGGTAAACTGGTGTGAGTCCTGCCAGACGGTTCTTGCCAACGAACAGGTCATTGACGGCACCTGCTGGCGCTGCGATGAGACAGTGAAGGCCAGGAACATGAATGGCTGGTTTTTCAAGATCACTGCCTATACTGAGGAACTGCTTGCCGATCTGGACAAACTCAGCGGCTGGCCTGAAAAAGTTGTTACCATGCAGCGCAACTGGATTGGCAAATCAACCGGTCTGCACTGTGATTTTCAGGTAGATGGCTTTGAGCAAAAGCTCTCCATCTTTACCACCCGCCCTGACACCATATTCGGGGTCACCTTCATGTCCATTGCTGCAGAGCATCCTCTGCTTGACACCCTGCTCCAGGACAATCCTCGTGCTCAGGAGATCCGCAGCTTCGTGCAGCGTCTTGGTGACGAAAAACAGCAGCAGTCACACGAGGATCTCACTGAAAAAGAGGGCATCTTCACCGGATGCTACTGTATCAATCCCTTTAATGGCGACAAGGTTCCCATCTTCGTGGCCAACTTTGTCCTCATGGGATATGGAACAGGTGCGGTGATGGCCGTGCCGGCCCATGACCAGCGCGATTTTGAATTTGCAAAGAAATATCAGCTTCCCATCAAACCTGTGGTGCTGCCCAAAGATACGCAGCTGAACAGTGAGGAGATGACCGAGGCCTCTGTGCTGCCAGGTGCACTCACTGATTCCGGCAAGTTCAGCGGAATTGATTCAGGAGCTGCCCAACAGGCTATCATCGACTTTGCTGCCGAACAAGGTTTTGGCTCTGCCCATACCACGTATCGTCTGCGTGACTGGGGGATCTCTCGTCAGCGCTACTGGGGCGCCCCTATCCCTATGGTATATTGTGAAAAATGCGGGGTACAACCCGTTCCGGTGAATCAACTGCCCGTCACTCTGCCGGAAGACAAGGAGTCCCAGCAGAGTGAATGTGCTCCCCTGCACCAGCGGCCCTCTTTTTATGAGACCAGCTGCCCGGCCTGCGGAGGTGAAGCTCGCAGAGAGACAGATACCATGGATACCTTTGTTGAGTCTTCCTGGTATTTTGCCAGATATGCAAGTCCACGATTCACCGAGTCTCCGCTGAACAAAGAAGAGGCTTCGCACTGGCTACCTGTTGATCAGTATATTGGAGGTGTGGAACATGCCATCCTCCATCTCCTTTATTCCCGGTTTTTTACAAAGGTCCTTCGTGATCTCGGCTATCTCGATATTGATGAACCCTTTACCAACCTACTCACCCAGGGGATGGTCATTAAAGACGGTTCCAAGATGTCTAAATCCAAGGGCAATGTTGTCGATCCCAGTGACTTGATCAAAGAATACGGAGCTGACACCACCCGTCTCTTCAGCCTCTTTGCAGCCCCTCCTGAAAAGGATCTGGAATGGAACAGTAAAGGCGTTGAAGGCTGTTTTCGTTTTCTCAATCGTATCTATCGCTTTGTCCTGGCCAATCAGGAATCGATCATAGCTGCAGAGCAGTCTATCCCTGTTGAATTAAATAAAACTGAGCGCGGCCTGCACCGCAAGACCCACCAGACCATCAAACGGGTGAGCAACAATATTGAACAGAATTTTCACTTCAACACTGCCATCAGTGCAGTGATGGAACTGGTGAATAGTCTCACTGCATCGACAGGAGACAGCAGCAAAGAATCTGTGGACAATTCCGTTACCTGTGAAGCGGTGCGCAGTATCCTCCTTCTCCTCTGTCCCATGGTTCCTCACTTTTGTGCCGAGCTCTGGGCGATCCTTCATAATGGCGCCTCTATTGATGAGGAGCAGTGGCCAAAATGGGATGAGGAAGCAGCCAAAGAGGATGAGCTGACCATCGTCATTCAAATCAATGGCAAGGTTCGTTCAAGGCTTCAGGTGGCAGCTGATATTGATGAGACAAGCCTGCAGGCATTGGCCCTGGCAGACGAAAATGCCCAGAAATTTATTGCTGGAAAAACGATCAGAAAAACTATCGTGATCCAGAAGAAGCTTGTCAATATTGTTGTTTGAGGATACTATCGACTGGAATCACTAATTTAATTGTTCAATCACGACCACAACTCATTGCGGAGCAGACAGTTGAAAACTTGCAAGCGTTTTATCCCTTTTGTCCTGGTGATCTTTTTCTTCCTTGCCTCTTGCGGTTACCATAATCCCTATGTCTATTCAGGCCCTGATCGTAAAGTATATATTACCACCTGGCAGAATCGTACCAGCCAGCTTCTGCTTGATGCAAAAATCTACCAGTCACTGGTTCGCTGGTATCAAAAATCCGGGAAGATCACTGTCAGCAAAGAGAAAGAAGGCGCTCACCTCATTCTTGCCGGCGAAATCATCTCCATTGATCTCCCCAGCCTCTCCTATGGCGTTGGTAACACCGCCACCGAGGTGAAGGTTCTGCTCACAGTGCGCTACATCCTGAAAGATATCGAGACTGGAAAAGTCCTTATCGAGGTACCAAAAGAGACTTGGACTGAAGAGTATTCTGTGGGGGGCTCCTCCTCTGAAAGCGCTGATAATGAACAAGATGCCCTTGCCATCATTATTGACGACCTCTCTGAAAAAATTTACTTGAAGACCTTGACCCAGTTATCCAGGGAATAATCACAGCCGGCAGCACATAAAAAAAGGGTGTTCCGGAAAGGAACACCCTTTTTTTATGGATAAACCATACGCTGCTTCTTACGCCAATAACTTCTTCACCTTCTTGGCAATGGAGCTTCCGTCAAGACCTTGATCACTATAAAGATCTGAGGGTTTTCCAGATCCTCCGTATTTCTGTACACCACAGCGCTGAAAAGTGATCCCCTTTCCTGCTTCGGCAAGCACGGTTCCAACCATACTTCCCAGACCGGTTTCCACGTGATGATCTTCCACTGTCAACACGACTCCGCATTCGGCGGCTTTGAGTATACTCTCCTTGTCCAGGGGGATTAGAGAGGCCATGTTCAGGACAGCAACAGAACGTCCTTCTGATTTCAGTAGTTCCCAGGCCTCCATCACCGCAGGAACAACAGCGCCGTAGGTGATGATTGTGGCCTCAGTGCCGCTACGCAGCCAGTCCGCTTTCCCGGCCTGGAACTGATAGCTCTCATCAAAAAATTTTGTCCCATCTTCTTTCAGGATCACAGGGGTCTTTGACCTTCCCATTCCCACAAAGACATTTCCAGTTTCTGTTGCCACATACCTGATGATCCTGTCTGTCTGGTTGGGATCAGCCGGCATAAAGACTGAAGAACGAAAATAGTTGCGAAACAGGCCAAGATAGTCAATACACTGATGGGTGGGTCCATCTTCACCCACATCCAGACCCACATGGGTGGCCACCACCTTGACACTGGCATGATTGAAATCATTGAGTCGATTCTGGTTGTACACCTCTGACACGGCAAAGACACCAAAGGTACTGAAGAATGGTACCAGCCCGACACTTGCCAGTCCACCGGCCATTGTTGCCGCATGATGCTCCTGGATACCGGCTTCGATATAGGCAGTGGGAGAATGTTTATGGAAGCCCTGCATTTTGACAGAGCCTTCAAGGTCACAGGAGATTCCAGCCACAACCATGTTGTCTTCTCTGTTGTTGGCTTCAGCAAGACTCTGCAAGGCATTACCATAGGCAGACCTGTTATCGGTCATGGTTCCTGCCTCATAGAGGATAGGCTTACCCCCTGTCACCTGCATTGCAACAGGGACAAATTGCTGGATGGTTGCTGTGGATACCGGCTGCGTGCGGAGCTCATTCCATTTATCAAACTCATCTTCCACACCCAGTTCCTGCATAGCGTCACCAAGGAGTTCTCTACCAAGCGGTGACCCATGATACTTGGCAAGATTCTCCATAAAGGAGATGCCCTTGCCCATGGTGGTCCGAGCAATAATAACCGTGGGTTTTCCACCTGTCTTGGCGTAGGCCTCGGTGAATGCCTGATAATAGGCATTACAATCGTGGCCATCTTCGAGATATTTCACATCCCAGTCATTGGTGGAGTAAAGAGATCTTACTGATTGAGGCATCACCTCTTCTGTTGAACCACAGATCTGCAGGTAGTTCCTGTCTACGACCACAATCAGATTATGTAAATCGTACTTATTGGCAAAACGTATGGCCTCTATCACCTGCCCCTTTTGCTGTTCACCGTCACCCATAAAGACAACGACCTTATTAGAACGATTCTGGATCTTCAATCCTTGAGCAATACCAACACCAGTGGATAAGCCCTGGCCAAGATTACCGGTATCCCATTCCACACCAGGAACAATTCGCTCAACATGGCCAGGAAAGCCGGAACCTGTACGACGAAAACCGGTGAGAAAATCTTCCTCGGTAAAATAGCCATACTCGGCAAGGGTCGAGTAGACCCCTGGGGATACATGACCTATACTCATGATCACCCGGTCGCGATCCTCCATTTGAGGATCAGAAGGGTTATGACGAATACAGCCGTAGGTCACCAGAAGCATGTCCAGGGAAGAAAGTGAGCCGCCGGGATGTCCGGAGCCGGCCAGGGATGTTGACAGCAGAATATTTTTGGCACAGCGAAGACGCATCTCCTGCAGGGTGCGCAATTCCTCACTGGACAATTCGCTGGATTGCATAGTAAGTTGCAAGGTCATTGAGATCTCCATGATATGAATTAAAAAAACCAGCTCTTTTTCCTGTATTTCAAATAATATTGAAATGTTACCAGGATCATTATACAGAAACTGTAAATACTACCTCTTTTGACAAAAAAAATCAGCAGTAAAAATATGTTCCAGATAGCCGACCTTTCCCTGAACTCTCCATTTGTTTTAGCTCCCCTGGCCGGATATAGCGATCTCCCTTTCAGGCTGCTCTGTCGTCAGTATGGGGCAGCCCTTGTTGTTTCCGAAATGATCAGCTGCCACGGGCTGCTCTACAGGCAGGCCAAGACTCTGAAAATGCTGGCCTCATCTCCAGCAGAACAGCCGGTATCCTTTCAACTCTTCGGAGCTGATCCTGAGCTCATGGGAGAGGCTGCAGCCGTCCTGAACGATTTTTCTCCCTCTTTGATCGATATCAATATGGGATGTCCTGTGAAAAAAGTGACTAAACGGGGTGCAGGCTCTGCCCTTATGAAGGATATCCCCCTTGCTGAAAAAATCATCTCGGCAGTTGTGGCAAAATCAGATGTACCAGTGACTGTCAAGACGCGTGCAGGCATTGATCAGCAGACAATGACAGCAATTGAATTTGCCAAAATGAGTGAAGGGGCCGGGGCCAGTGCTATAACCGTTCATGGTCGAACGTGGTCTCAGGGCTTTTCCGGAAGTGCGGACTGGGAGGTGATCCGGCAAGTCAAGCAGGCGATTGCAATACCGGTTATCGGCAATGGAGATATCAGCAGTTATGAGCAGGGGATCGCCCGCATGGAGGAAAGCGGATGTGACGGGATCATGATCGGACGCGCAGCACTGGGCAACCCGTGGGTCTTCAGCAAAAAAGGGAGGCCGCAAAGCCTGCCCGAGATCCTTGTCGGGGTCAACCAGCATATGAAACTCATGGAGCAACACCTCGATACCAGGAGGGTGCTGGCCTATATCAGAAACCAGATCGGACGCTATTTTTGTCATTTTGCCGGGAGTTCACAGATACGAAAATCTATTCATCAATGCGAAACCTTTCACCTGTTGCAGGATTTCATCTCATCTCTTTCCAGGTAGGCCTCGTCACCGTTTCAAAAAAAATCAGAAATAGTTATTCTCTTTTTGAGCCAATTGTGCTTTTCTGGTATAGAATAGAATCTACTATCATTCGTACTGTTGGGAGTTCATTGGATTATGCGAACACGATTACTTTTCTTTCTCCTTTTTTGCTCTCTTTTCAGTTCCTCTTCAAGCGCAGCCAAAACCCTTTTCGTCAACATCGGTACCGGTGGAATTACCGGTGTTTACTATCCCACAGGCGGGGCTATCACTAAAATTCTGAACCAGTCCCAGGGGGATTTTCAGATTAAAGCGATCGTGGAACCGACATGCGGTGCTGTTTTCAATATTAACGCCATACTTGGCGGGCACCTGCTCTTTGGCCTGGCTCAATCCGACAGACAGTACCAGGCGGTACATGGCGAGGCTGACTGGGCAGAGAAAGGCCCGCAAAACAATCTCCGCTCAGTATTTTCCCTCTATCCTGAAATTGTCACCCTCATTGCCGCAACAGATTCCGGAATCAGGACTGTTGCCGATCTTCGTGGGAAAAAAGTCAACATAGGCGATGTTGGTTCCGGGTATCGGCAGAATGCCTTGGATGCGCTTGCCTCAGCAGGGCTTGATCCCCAGAAAGACCTTACGATATTTGGCTATAGAGCTGCTCAGGCAAATGTGATGCTGCAGGATGGGCAAATCGATGCTTTCTTTTACACTGTAGGTCATCCAAACAGTGCAAGCAATGATGCGACAAGCGGTTCGAAAAAGGTGCGTTTTGTTGCAATTCCAACCACCGACATCTTTTTTGCCGACAAACCCTACTACCAGAAGGCAATGATTCCGGTTGGATTCTATCCAGCAGCCGCCAATACAGAGGATGTGGAAAGCTTTGGGGTTAAAGCGGGGCTGGTAACCACTGCCAAGGCTTCCGAAGAAATCGTTTACACCGTCACCAAAGAAATCTTTGAAAACTTTGAGGATTTCAAACTGCGCCATCCAGCCTATTGCAATTTGAGCAAAAAAGAAATGATCAAAGGTATCTTCCCTCCCCTGCACCCTGGTGCATTGAAATATTATCGGGAAGTGGGCCTTCTGCCAAACAATTGACGCCCACTGGCCTGCCATAAAAACTTCTTAAAAAAAACAACCAAGCAAGAACCCTCTTGCCCAGGACGCTCCTCTTTGTATTGCGTTCCGTAGGTCAGACACTCTTTTTTCTCTTCCGGTTTCCCGACAACTGGCCCGCTTATCACCTTACTGAGCACTCGTCAGCCACCACTGATTCATGCAAAAATGATCCGTCAGCTAAGAGCAGCTGTCACCAAATTAACACTATCCTTAACACCTATTTCATGTTAACATGTGTTAACTCCATGATGAACCCCTCTCAACAATTGCAAGGAAAGTAAATAGAGATCCCTATGAAACAAAAAGAACAGATAAGAGATTATTTCCGTGACAACTGGAAGGACGTTGTCGACAAAATGAAAGAAGGCCTCATGATTGTCGATCTCAAAGGGAATATCCTTTATGTGAATAAGGCCCTGGAAGAGATGCTTCTCTTCAGTCAGGAGGAACTGCTGGGACAACCCTGTGAAATCCTTAATTGCGACAACTGCTTTGGCCAAAATCTGGTCCGGGATGGAAAACGCTGTTCCCTGTTTCGAAAGGGTGATGTGCGTGATCTTCGCTGCTCCTTTAAACAGAAAAACGGGCATCGCGTCAATGTTCTCAAAAACGCCACGGTTCTCACCGACAGCGAAGGGAATGTGGTTGCAGGAGTAGAAACATTGACCGATCTCACTGCCGTGGTCAACAAAGAAAAAGTCATCAACGACCTTCGTAAACAGTTAAACCTGGAAAATGGCTTCCACGGGCTGATCGGTAACAGCTCAGTCATGACACAGGTGTATGACCTCATAAAAAGTGCAGCCCAGTCCAATGCCCCAATTATTATATATGGTGAGAGTGGAACAGGAAAAGAATTAGTAGCCAGTGCAATCCATCAGCTGAGCCTGCGTAGTGGTGAGCCCTTAATCAAGGTAAACTGCGCAGCGCTTAACGAAAATCTCCTGGAAAGCGAGTTGTTCGGGCATACCAAAGGAGCCTTTACCGGTGCAGACCGAGACCGGACAGGACGATTTGAGGCCGCAGACGGAGGATCCATTTTCCTGGATGAAATAGGAGACCTGCCCCTGGTTACACAGACCAAACTGTTGCGCGTTCTCCAGGAGCAAGAGATAGAACGTGTCGGAGATCATCAACCCATCCCCATTGATGTCCGTATTGTTTCGGCAACCAATAAAAATCTCAACAACCTGATGGCTGAAGAGAAATTCAGAGAAGACCTTTACTATAGGATAGGGGTTCTCCCCATCAACATTCCGCCTCTCAGGCAGCATCCAGAGGATATTCCCCTCCTGGTTGAAACATTTATCAATCGCTCCCGCCTGAAAACTGAGAAAGACATTACCTCCATTCGCAAGGATGCGCTCGACCTTCTAGTCAACTATCACTGGCCCGGTAATATTCGTGAACTTATCAATGTCATCGAATATGCCTTTGTCATCTGCACGGCAGGAGATATTACCCCGAAACATCTCCCCCAGCAATTTCAACTCACCCCCCGACCCGTCAAGGATCACCTCTCTCCTTCCACTGATCGACGGCAGCAGCTTCTCAGCGTGCTCAATGAAACCAATGGCAATAAATCTGAGGCAGCAAGACTTCTTGGTATCTCCAGGGTAACGCTCTGGAAACAGCTGAAGAAATTCAATATCACAGTGGATAAAGCTGCCCGCTGACCCCTTCTTTAGGATGTTTTGGAACATTCTCCGTCCCTGGTTTTTACTTTTTTTTTGGAACAGGTAAACAGTAAACGGGAGCAAGTTTCTTTTCTCTGAAAGGAATATTTTTTCAAAAAACCACGGTTTCTCACCTCCTTTTTTTTAAAAAAAACTTATCAAAATTTTCCCGAGCGTAATGCTAACCATTCTCAACTACTTGATTTTTCGAGTATGGAAGTGAGCAAATTATTGACAACTGATCATCGGTTGACTATGTTTACACGTTTTCTATTAACAACTGTTGCCCTGGGTCATCTTCGAACCAGTACAAGATAAAAATATGGAGTGAGCAATAACTTTTCTCACCTCCCCATCATAAGAATTTGTAATTCCTACCATGTCGCTTCCTGATACCTCTCAAGACATCGCTGCAGTCTATCGCTTTCTCGCTCAATGCATGCAATATCCTGATTCCGATTGGATGAATGAAGAGTTCTTTGATGTCCTCTACAACCTTCTCGGAACCCTGGGAGGAATTGAGGAAGGTGTTGAAATCCGTAAGACCATCAACAATGCCGAAGACTATATAGAAGACCTGCAGGTGGAATACACCCGTCTCTTCATAAACGGTGTGCCCCATGTTGTCGCACCGCCCTATGCCTCTGTCTACATGGACAAGTCACTGCAGGGAACCTTTGCCGGAAACACCCTGGCTTTTTACAGGGAAAAAGGTTTCGGCCTGAAAGAGGATGCTGACCTGCCCGATCATATTATTCACGAACTTGAATTTCTTTCACTTCTGGCCGAGGAAAAAGATTTAACCGGAGAAGAGGAATTCCTGACAAAACTGTTTCGTCCCTGGTATCAAAAGTTCCACACCAGGGTCACGGAAGAAGCTCACCATCCCTATTTCAGGGTGGTTGTAATGTTAATAGATTTTTTCACTAAGGAGGAAGACGAAGATGGCTTTCAACCTAACGAGGCGTAAATTCCTTCAGACAGCATCCCTGGCAGCAGCCTCGGTTCCCCTGTCTAAGGTTGTTTCCGCAAGCACCGGTGTCACCAAGACTCCCTTGGATGCAAAGGGTACTTTTGGCGACAAGACCGTGGTCGGCGGAATTTGCGAAATGTGTTTCTGGCGCTGCCAGCTGGTCGGCAAGGTCCGCGACGGTCGCCTGATGAAACTCGAAGGAAACCCCAAATCCATTGACAACGGTACTGCAATCTGTGCCCGCGGCAATGCCGGTGTTAAACTGCTCTACGATGTGGATCGTCTGAAATACCCGATGAAAAACGTTGGCAAGCGCGGCGCACCGAAATGGAAACGTATTTCCTGGAAAGAGGCGTTGGACGAGTGTGGATCCAAACTGAAAAGCACCGTAGACAAACATGGTGCCCAGGGTATCTGCGTATTCCCTCATGGTGCTTCTGCCAAATATCCCATGCACTATTTTGAGCGTACCGTGGGAACCCACAATGTCAGTGAGGCATCCTTTTTCCAGTGTCGTGGTATTCGTGACACTGCCTACGTTGCCTCCATCGGTAAGGCTCCTGGTGAAAAAATAGACATGCCCAACACCAAGGTTCTTTTTTTTATCGGAGACCATCTTGGTGAGAATGTCCATGTCTCCCATATCAAACAGTACGTTCAGGGACTACAGAATGGTGCCAAGCTGATTGTAGCAGATCCTCGTTTTTCTGCCTCTGCTGCCAAGGCCGATATCTGGGTACAGATCAAACCCGGTACCGATACCGCCTATATGCTGGCCATCATGAACTACCTGGTCAAAAATAATAAGTATGACAAGGCGTTCGTCGAAGATCACACTGAAGGCTTCGAAGAATTTGCAGCTGCCATCTCCGAGTGGTCTCTGGAAAAAGCTGCCAAAGAGTGTGACATCCCCGCAGAACAGATCAAAGAAGTTGCAGAAATGCTTGCAGCCAACGCTCCGCATGTAGGTGTTCATCCTGGTCGTCATGTTTCCTGGCATGGAAACGACTTCCAGCGTCAGCGTGCTCTGGCCTGTCTGGCCGGTATTCTTGGCGCCTATTATGTAAAAGGCGGCTGGGTCCCTGCCAAGGGTCCAAAAGTTGGTGGTGTGAGCTGGGCCAAAGAAGATCATGGTCACAAGTATGATCTGAACTATGACCATCACGAGGATGAGAAGGTTTATCCCTTCAATCCTCCAGGAACTCCCACAGAGTTGATCCGTGACTGTGCCATTTCCGGCAAGCCCTATCCAATCAAGAGCTGTGTTGTCTGGGGCCAGAACCCCATGCAGACCATTCCTGGCCAGCAGAAGATGAAAGATCTGTTCAATGCCATGGATTTTGTCATGTGTGTAGATGTTATGCCTACAGACGTCACCATGTGGGCAGATATCCTGCTGCCTGAGTCCAGCTATCTTGAGCGTTTCGACTACATCAAGAAAGGCACCCAGTGGGATCTTTCTAAAGAGCATCAGCAGTACATCTCTGCTCGTATGCCTCTTGTTCCCGCCATGTTTGAGCGCAAGGACCAGATCTACATTACCAACGAGATCGCCAAACGTATGGGCCATGAGTCCAAGATCCCTGTCAAGACCATCGAAGAGATGGTTGACAAGAGCCTTGCCACTGCTAACCTTTCCATCGAAAAACTGAAAGCTGAAGATGGTATCCACATCCAGCCAGGAAAGGATCCCTACGGAATCCCTGAAGACTTTACAGTCATGCTCTTCAACGAGGATATCGAGGATGCCGGTTACCCCGGTGCCCCGACCTACAAACCAGTACCCGATGTCCCTAAGGGATACGCCAGGCTGCTGTACGGTCGCGCCCCGGTTCACACCTTCAACAGAAGTCAGAACAACGTGTGGTTGCACAATGCCATGCCTGACAACCCTGTCTGGCTCAACGATGAAGTTGCTGCCAAGCTCGGCATCATTGACGGTGACACTGTCGGTTTTGTGAATAGCGAGGGTGTTGAATCTGCCACGACTACTACGGTTAAGGTTACCCCCGGCATCAGAAAGGACTGTGTGTACATGTATCACGGGTACGGCAGTGCCAACCCCCTGATGACCATTGGTGTTGGAGCAGGTGTTGATGATCAGGCCCTTATTACTAAACTGGCTATTGATCCTGAGACCGGCTGTAGTGGTATGAGAAACAACTTTGTTAAACTGATAAAAGATGGAAAGGTTCTGGAGATTCAGGCCTGATCCCATCTTTAAGCCCTTTTCAGGAGGATATATTCAATGCAATATGGAATGATCATTGATCTGGAACGATGTGTCGGCTGCCATGCCTGCACCATTGCCTGCCGTGCAGAGTGGGAGGTTCCGGTTCCCTACCAGAGAAACTGGGTCAAACGTCTTGGTCCCACCATGACTCATGACGGTATGGCCGCGACCTACTATCCCGGACTCTGTAATCACTGTGACAAACCACCCTGTGTGGATGAGTGCCCTGCTGATCCAGTAGAGATGACCTTTACTGATCACAAGAGCGGTAAGACCAAGACCATGGAAGTCGCAGCTACCTGGAAGGATCCCTTTGATGGATCTGTGCAGGTGGATAAAGCGCGCTGCCTTGGTTGCGGTGCCTGTGCCGACGCCTGTCCATACGGTGCCCGCTACGTCAACCCTGCCCTTGCTGACGATATCAGCGAGGGCAAGGCTGATAAGTGTACCTACTGTAAGCCACGTGTTGAGGCAGGTCTTGAGCCGGCATGTGTACAGACCTGTATCGCCGGTGCCCGTATCTTTGGTGACCTTGATGACCCCAAGTCTGAGGTCTCCCAGTATGTGAAAAATGGTGCCAAGGGTCTGGAAGTCAAGGATGGTCACTTAGGCCCCAACTCCCGTTACTTTGGCAACAAGAAGGATATGGGACTGCTCTTTGCCGATTACACCCCGGAAATGGCAGACATGGGCAGCGTCAAACGCCGCGCCATGATGGCCTCCATGGTGAAACCTGCGATGAGAAAAGCAAAAGAAATCGGTATCCTCGGATTGGCCGGTGCTATGCTTGTTAAAGGTCTTTCCGACAGCGAGGAGAGCAAGTAAATCCTGTTCAGGAAAGCACTCGTAATAAAAAAGGCCTTTCGTCATACTGACGAAAGGCCTTTTTTATTTATCCCAATCAAACCTGCAAAAAACCTACTCCCTTCCCTGCTGCTTCCAAATCTGGAGTCACCACAAAAGTCAAATTATGGGCAAAATTCAGCAAAGACAAAACTGCTGTCACTCTCTATTCGATCAAGTTTTTAAATAGCGTCCAATTTTCGGTATGGCTTATAACCAGAGAGGAGGAAGATAGCAGGGGAAATAGTCCACCCCACCAGAAGAAGAGCTTGCTATTCATGAGTAAATAAATACAAAACGATCATCGTCAAAAGAGATCCGTAACCGCCCTTCATGGTTTCGCCCATATACTTCCCAGCCAGGTTCGCCATCAAATTCACACTTGAGACAGCATGGGGAGTGCACCCCTTTATCCCGGTCACACCAGGAAACCAGGGTGGCAAAGTCATTATCTTGCTCGGCTATTGTTGCTGCAACTATTTTAGCCTGGTCAAAGGTGACACTGTATCCGCTGATCTGACATCCAATTTTCTTCATCTTCTCCCCTCTTCTTTTGCACGTCTCCCCATCAACTTTCAGCCTCCTGTTTCAATCTCCAGTTCAAGGCCTGCCTGGTAATGCCGAGCATCTGGGCAGCTATGGCTTGATTTCCCTGGGCACGGTTCAGTGCCTCATGGACAAGAATGCGACCGGACTCCTTTAAGGTCGGCAAGGTCCCAAGAATACTGAATACGGTTTCGCCTGTCACTTTCTCAAGGATTTCATCACAGTTACTGCCGCGTTTTTCTATATACCTCTTGAACACATCCATGCTGAGCGTTCTGCTCTTGTGCTTGGACAGTGCATCAAAGACCATGGACTGCAGTTCACGGACATTTCCAGGATAATTATAGGTACCAAGAAGGATTGGCAGTTCATTGGGGTAGGCCGGTTTCTTTTTCCCCAGACGATCCGCAGCCTCCTCAAGAAAATAATCAAGAAGAAGAGGCAGATCATCTAAGCGTTCACGCAGAGGTGGGATATGGACATGATGGGTTCGCAGCCTGAAAAAAAGATCCTGCCGAAACTCTCCTGACTCCTGCAGAGAGTCCAGATCACGATGGGTTGCAAAGATCATTCGCACATTGGTACTGCGAGCAATATCTGATCCGAGAGGATAATATTCTCTCTCCTGAATCAGGCGAAGGAGTTTGACCTGGGAACCAGGCGTCAGGTCACCGATTTCGTCAAGAAACAGGCTGCCGTCAACACCGGTTGCAATTAAACCTTTACGACTCTGCTCTGCCCCTGAAAAGGCACCTTTTTTGTG
>DAOVAI010000170.1 GCA_030671085.1 Pseudomonadota bacterium
CTGCTGGCCCTTTTGCTGCAGAGCCCTGTCTGCCTGGCAGTCCCCCTGTCGGTAACCGTCAAAGGGGTTGATGGCGATTTATATACCAACATCCTGGCCCGTCTGAAGATATCCCTGCAGCAGAAAGAATCCGATCTCACACCTCGGGAAATACGCCACCTGCACAAGCAGGCACCAGAGGAGATAGAAAAGGCTCTTGCCCCGTACGGCTATTACTCGGTCCAGGTGGAGAGTTCTCTTACTGAAGGCGATGAGAGTTACCATGCACTGTACACGGTAACTGCCGGAAAACAGGTGCTTGTTCATTCTGTATCTGTGCAGGTGACAGGACCTGGTGGGGAAGATTCTTTTTTTCAGAATCTGGCAGCAGGGTTTCCCCTGCAGCCTGGAGATTCCCTTAATGACAGTCTCTATGAAACCGGGAAAAAAAAGATCCTGATTCTGGCCATGGCCCATGGCTATGTCCAAGTTCGGTTCACAGAGCACAACGTTTTCGTGAAACGGGACAAGGGGGTGGCCGACATCAGGCTCTCTTTGCACACCGGTCCCCTCTATCATTTTGGCCTGACAACGAGTGAGCAGGAGATCATTACTCCTGAGTTGTTCCACCGTTTCATTCCTTATCAGGAAGGAGATGTCTATTCTCTTCAATCACTAAACCATTTGCAGGCAAGCCTCTATTCCACTGGATATTTCAGCCAGGTCCTGGTGGAGCCTCAATTCTCTTTGCGGCAAGATGAAAAAATACCAGTACAGGTTGCCCTGCTTCCGGCCAAGCGTAATCGCTACAGCCTTGGTGTCGGTTATGGGACTGATACCGGTGTACGGGGAACGCTGGAGTGGGAGAATCGTCTTCTCAATCGCTATGGACACAAGTCTACTCTGATCATGCGGCTGTCAGAGCAGAACAGCCGTGTGAATGGCGACTATGATATTCCTATTTTTGATCCCCGTTATGATACCCTGAGTCTGACTGGACAGTATCTTGACGATTCCTGGGACGATACTGATACTATTCTGCTGGCATTTGGTTTCTCAGTCAATCATGATACTCCCAAACACCAGTATGGAGCAGAATTGGAGTACCGGAGTGAGGATTACACCGTTGGGGTGACCAGCGGTATCGCTGATCTGCTCATACCTGGCGCCTACTGGAATCTGATTTTGGCCAAAGATCGGATCAATACCGAACATGGTATCCGTTTGAGTGCCTCTGTCAAGGGTGCTGACAAGGACCTCCTTTCCACCACCAATTTTATCCAGCTCCGACTAAGTGGTAAGACAATTCTCAGCCCCATGGAGAACTGGCGTATTCTTGGTCGTGGAACCATCGGGGCGACGGCCATGGAGACCATTGATGACCTCCCTCCCTCCTTGCGTTTCTATGCCGGCGGTGACCAAAGTGTTCGCGGATATGAATACAAATCACTTGGGCCTGAGGATTCCTCAGGGGTGCTTATTGGTGGTCAGTATCTGGTGGAGGCCAGCGTCGAGGTTGAGCGCAGGTTGACCCCCCTGTGGGGCATGGCAGCCTTTTATGATGTGGGGAATGCCCTTGATGACATCAAGGCTGATCTCAAGCATGGTGCTGGTGTCGGTCTTCGCATGACCCTGCCCTTTGGCCAGATTCGAGTGGATGTGGCCAGTGCACTCTCAGAGGACGGACATCCTTTCCGGCTTCACCTCTCAGTGGGGGCGGATTTATGAAACAATTTGTTCGTCTGCTGACCTGGATGTTTCTTCCGCTGCTGTCCCTGGTTGCTGTCTCTCTTTTTCTCCTCAGCACCGAGAGCGGTTTTCGCATTCTGACGGGTCTGGGCGATTCCTTGAGCGGGTCTGTTTTTTCCGTGGAACAGGTGCAGGGGCGTTTCCTGTCCAGTTGGCAGTTGAAGCAGGTGCAGGTGCATGTGCCTGGCATCATCCATGTTGAACTTGATGAATTGAGTTGCCGATGGAACCCTGAGGCCCTTTTTGCCAAAGAACTGCATGTGCTCCGCATCAAGGCCGGAGGACTGGTGATCCGGTTTGAGGAAAGTGATGATGTGACAGCAGACAGTTCTCCTCTTCTCCTTCCCCCTATCCGCTTCCCCCTTGGCCTGCGTATTGATGATTTGCTGGTGCATGATGCAGCCATCTTTTTTCCAGGCAGTTCTGATTCTTTTTCAGTGGATGAACTTGTCTTTCAGGCATCTGCTGGTGATGATCATGTTCAGATTGCGCGCCTGAAACTGAATAGTCCCGATTATGGCGGAGAGCTGCAGGGAGATGTACAATTCAGTGATGCCTGGCCGTTGCAGCTTCGGGGCGAATGGAGAGTCACTGATCCGGGTATCGGCGATCTCAGCGGGTCGGTAACGGCGGGCGGTGACCTGGAAACACTGGATGTTTCCGTGGGATTTAAGACGCCAGCTGTGGCACGTGTTCAGGGACAATTAACCAATCTCCTGAATGACCTGCACTGGAAGGCCTCTGGAAAGACGGAACATTTTACCCTGGGGGACCTCAAGGTGGAGTTACCAGTGGATGGGACGCTTACGCTTGTTGAGGCCTCCGGAACCTTGCTGACCTATGGCGGAACCCTGGCCGCAGATATTCATTACCAAGACTATCCACAGGTTCAAGCCCGTGCTGCAGTGCAGGGAGATTATGACGGCCTGAATATCCATTCTCTGCAGCTATTCCTCGATCAGGCAAAACTCACCACCAGTGGTCAGATTGGCTGGACAAACGGCTTTTCCTGGCAGACTGAACTTGTGGGAGAACAACTGGATCCTGCACCGTTTGTCTCCCAGTGGCCTGGGAAAATCGATATCTCTCTTCGCAGTCAGGGACAATGGACTGCGGATAGTCTGGCAGCGGACCTGACAATAGATCGTCTGCAGGGGGAACTGCGGGGCTTTGCCCTGGCAGGCAGCGGCAGTGCAGAGATTGACGGCAAGACGCTGAGCATAGACGAGCTGCATCTGCAATCAGGATCCAGTCATCTTTTGCTAAATGGTCGAGCAAACAGTGAGCTTGATCTTGCGTTTCAGGCCCATTCAGATGATCTGGCAAGCCTGTTACCTGAGAGCAGCGGTGCTTTTCTGCTGCAGGGAACAGTGCGTGGCAGGCGTGAGGAACCCGTATTGTCAATGACTCTGGATGCTTCTGCACTCACAGTGGGGGAATACGTCCTGCAGCGCATGGAGGGTGTGGTGCATGCAGACTTGACAGAAGAGGGGCACATTGAAGCTGAAATAAATGGGAGTGGCATTCAGGTACAGGGCGAGAACATCAACAAGGCACGTCTTGAGGTGAGTGGGAACCTGGAAAACCATCACCTGGATATCTCTCTTTCCAGCAGCCTTGGATCCTTGCAATTTGCCCTGGCCGGAGGAGTGCAGGAGCGACAATGGCAGGGAGAACTCTCCAAACTCCTGCTCCAGTCCAATCAATTCGGGGAGTGGCAGATAAAGCAGGGTGTTCCCCTGCGGTTGGCTGAAAAAAGCGGTGAAGTCTCTGAGATTTGTCTTTTTCAGGATCAGGTGCAGATCCTTTTCACAGGAAAATGGCAGCAACAGAGCGGATGGCAGGTTCGTGGAGGAGTGGAAAATTTTCCACTGCAGCTTCTGGAAGAGTGGAAGCTTATTGATCCAAAACTGGATGGAATCCTCAGCGCAACAGTGCAAGCCGGAGGAGAAGGTGTTGCCCTGGACTCAGGGGAGATCACTGTTTCTGTTCCTGATCTCGTCCTGACTGCAGAAGATGAAGAGGGTGAATTCAGGACTTATCACTGGACTGAAAATAGTCTGCAGGCGCGGCTGGAAAAGAGTGATGCCAGGATAACGGCTCGAACCCAGTTTCAGGACAACAGTGTGGCAGAATTTAGTGCTGCATTGGGGAATTGTTGTGATTTCAGCAAGCTGGAAGATATATCATTAAATGGAAAGTTGGATCTGGACATAAATGATCTCCGCCCCTTGGCACCATTGAGCGGGTATACGGTGACTGCAGATGGGAGCTTGATAGGCCGTTACACTCTGCAGGGTACTCTTGCCAGGCCGGTCCTCAAGGGGAAGATGTCCCTTGAGGACGGAGAGATCGGGATCCCTGCAGCAGGTATTGGAGTACATGACCTGCAGCTCCTGGTTGACGGTGACGGGACCACAAATAAAATTGCTCTGACCATGGCTTCCGGAGAAGGCAACATCCAGGTGGAAGGGGTGGTCAAACAGGATCTGCAGAAAGAGTGGCAGGCCGATTTTACTGTCCAGGGAAAGGACTTTCAGGCTGCTGATCTTTTGGAGTACACGGCTGTGGTCAGTCCGGATATTCACTGTGTATACGGAAAAGATGGGGTCGCCCTCAGCGGCAGTGTGCATGTGCCTCAGGCCCGTATTGCCCCTGCAGGACTTCAGGGGGCGGTCTCTTCTTCACGAGATGTGGTTTTAGTGAATGGTGACGACGAACAGGAGAAGAGTGCATTGCCGTTTTCTCTGGATCTTGCCGTGAGCCTGGGGGAGGAGGTGGAGGTTGATGCCTTTGGCCTTCAGGGGAAGCTTGATGGCAAGCTGAAGATAAACCAGAAACCGGGGCAGACAGTCACTGGACTTGGAAATCTCAATCTTCATGACGGAACGTTTACCTTCCGTGGTTCCACTCTGGAAATCAGCAGAGGGCTGGTTTTTTATCAGGGAGGGTCCATTGAAGATCCGGGGCTCGATGTTCGGGCCAGGAAAAAGGTTGGTGATAAGACCGTCGGTATTCAAGTGACAGGGAGTGTCTCTCAAATGGAGA
>DAOVAI010000187.1 GCA_030671085.1 Pseudomonadota bacterium
TGGAGAGCTATTCGTTCCCGGGAAACGCAAGAGAACTGCACAACCTGATGGAAAGGGCCTCTGTCCTCAGCCGCGGACCAATAATCACACCCGGCGATCTCCCCACTGAGCTCTGCTCTAAAAATGCTGTGCCTGCCGCAGGATTCAACCTAGCCAAAAACATGGCCATTGCCGAGCAGGCCTGTCTCAAAAAGGCCCTTGGTCACTGCAATGGCAACAGGACAAAGACCGCGGAACAGCTCGGCATCAGTAGAAAAAATTTGTGGGAAAAAATGAAAAATTACGGAATAGAATAAAAACAGTTGAGAGTGGATAGTGGATAGTTGAGAGTGAAAAACATCTCTTCTGCCCTTGGCCTTCAGTCTTCAGCCTTAAGCTCATAGAGCTTCTCATCATGGCTGGGAGGTTGTTTTTCGGTGGACAGGACCTTCTTTTTCATTCCTTCAAAGGTGAACAGGTCGTCTCCTTCCAGTCGGTCTCCCATTTCCTGCTCAATGGCATCGGGATCTTCTCCCTTTTCCATTCGGGAGATCGCCTCCTCCATGGTATCACCCAGGTGCATACCGGTTTTGTCCGTGAATTTACGCATCAGTGTGGCCATCTGGCGCGGATCATCCTCATTCATTCCTTCTGCATCCTGCATGAGTGAAACAAAGGCCTCCTCCATTCGGGTCTCATCCATTCCAGCGGGGATATCGTCACTCTCTTCTTTTGCCTTGCCAATGGTGGCAAAGGTGGACATCTGACGGCTGATCTCTTTTTTTCCGCAACGGGGACAATCGGGCTGGGTACTGGTATTGACCCGACTGGAAAAAAAGTTGAAGATGACGTTGCAGTCGTCGCAGTAGAATTCGTAGATAGGCATGGGGAAAGTTGGCAGTTGGTAGTTGGCAGTTTTCAGTTTTCAGTTTTCAGTTAAGCACTACCTTTTCAGGACAGCGTCTATCTGTTCTTCCGTTATTTCGTTTGTTATGATTACTTTTCCTATTGTTGTGGGCAGAACATAGAAAACAGAGCCGCCAATGGTTTTCTTATCGGTCTTGAGGTAGGCCTTGATTCGCTCCCTGTCCAGTGCTTCCGGTATTTCAGTGGGCAGGCCAAAGGTGTGGATGAGGGTAGCCACCCTACCCGCCTCTTTCTTTTTACAGAGGCCTGAAGCCACTGCCAGGCGCAGGGCTGCCACCATGCCGATTGCCACGGCATGGCCATGGATGATACTGAAATCTGAAGCTGCCTCTACGGCATGACCAATGGTATGGCCGAAATTAAGGATCCGCCTGAGATCCGATTCCCGCTCATCCTCGGCCACCACCTCGGCCTTGATCCGACAGCAGGTGTGGACCATCTCCTGAATTACTGGAGGATTGAGTTCCAGGATGGCGTCAAGATTTCTCTCCATAAAACAGTAAAACTCAAAATCCCGAATCACCCCATACTTGATCACCTCGGCTATACCGCCAAGGAACTCCTCCAGGGGAAGAGTGGTGAGTACGGCAGTATCAATATAGACAGCCTTGGGCTGGTAAAAGGCCCCTACCAGGTTCTTTCCCTCCGGGATATCCACTCCGGTCTTCCCGCCGACAGAACTATCCACCTGGGCAAGGAGGGTGGTGGGGATCTGGACAAAGGGGATACCGCGCATGTAGGATGAAGCCAGGAATCCGGTAAGATCACCGGTGACTCCGCCGCCAAGGGCAATCAGTCCACTCTTCCGGTCGAGTCCCATCTGGGCCAATCGGCTGGAGAGTTCAGCAAAAACCTGCAGATTCTTCGAGGCCTCCCCCCTGGGGAAAGTAACAAGCTCGGCCTGTACTCCGGCTTGCTCCAGAGAGGCCATGAGGGTGGAGCCGTAGAGTTTTGCCACATGGTCATCGGAGATGACCGCATAACGGGAGGCAATATCTCTTTTGGCCAGATCAGCACCAATCTGCTCCATGATCCCGTCTTCAATAAAGATGGGATAACTGCGTTCGCCAAGGCCGACGTCTAATTGGTATGAGGACATGAGAACAAATTAAGAGTTAGGAGTTAGGAGTTAAAAAGATAAGAATATCGAATGTCGAATAATAAATGTCGAGCTGTAGAAGTGAAAACTTCATCATTCGACATTTATTCTTGACATTCAACATTTTCGCTTCTTTTAACACAAAAAAGGGGAGATACCAACACAATGGTATCTCCCCTTCTATAAGACTTTTACCACCGGTAAAAGGTAAGCAAGCCGGTATAAATGCCTTATCAAAATATTTACTTTAAAAAACAAGAAAATATTTTGTAAGGCACTAAAAGTCCTTCAAACAGATTACATTTTTTCGCCGGAAGCAGCTTTCTGCATCTTGACCTCAACTTTCTCGGTCAGACCAGCATAGTACAGTTTCAGATGATCCAGAACCTCGTCACGACCAAAGTGGTCTACGATCTCAGCGCCTTCAGAGAGGGCCTTACGCAGCTTGGTACCAGAGAGGATTACGCGGGACTCTTTGTCATGGGGGCAGGTACGAAGAGATGCCATACCGTCACACTCAGAGCAGTAGAAGGTCCAGTCGATCTTCATTGGTTTGCAAAGCAGGTCCTTAGCGTCATCACCAGTGTGAGGGATACGGTCAAAGATGTCCTGAGCCTCGAACAGACCGTAGAAGTCACCAACACCAGCATGGTCACGACCGATCAGCATGTTGTTGACTCCATAGTTCTGACGGAAGGTGGCGTGCAGCAGACCCTCGCGAGGACCGGCATAACGCATATCAAGTGGGTAACCAGCGTTAATTACGTTGTCTTTAACAAAGTAGTTGTCGATCAGGATCTCGATTGCCTTCACGCGGGTGTCGGCAGGAATGTCACCTGGCTTGAGGTTACCGATGAGAGAGTGAATCAGAACACCGTCACATACCTCTACAGCGATCTTGGCAAGGAACTCATGGGAGCGATGCATGGGGTTACGCAGCTGCAGGGCAGCAACGTTGGCCCAACCGCGCTCGTCAAACATACGACGGGTATGCGCAGGGGTCAGGTAAACTCCGGGGTACTCTGCAGGATACTCGCCTTCGGAGAGTACTTTAACAGGACCAGCGATATTCACACCTTTCTGAGCCATTACCATGATAACGCCGGGATGGTCATCAGGAGCGATCTTCCAGAAGTTTCCGTCTACAGACTCTTCGCCTTCACCCATGAAGACTTTCTCGCATTCCCATTTTTTGTCATCTTCGGTCATCTCGAAGGTTTCTTCTACATGCATGGTAGCAAAAACTTCACCTTCTTTTACAAGGGCAATCTCATCACCTACACTGATGCCTTCAGATTTGTCAACGTCCAGGGTAATGGGTACAGGCCAGAAGGTTCCGTCATCCATGGTAAAATTCTCACAAACGCCCTTCCAGTCAGCTTTGGTCATGAAACCAGTAAGAGGACTGAAACCACCGATTCCCATCATGATCAGATCGCCTTTGGCACGATCAGAGATTTCAACCTGTTTCAGACCTTTTGCTTTCTCAAGCTCAGCATCACGATCCCCACCAACAAGCAGTGCACAAACCAGACCTTTTCCACCATGTGGTGCAACCAATTTTGAAGCCATAGGATTCCCTCATTAAGTTAATTTTCAAAATGTACCGCTGCAAAACATTGCAGTGGCAATGAAATGAACACTCATTCAGTTAAGCTTCCATATATATAAATCTGTAGGGAGAAAAGTCAAGTGAAAAGATTCTATCTGCCCGGCCTGTTTATTCCCTGTTGAGGCGTATTTTCAAGCAATTATTATGGCTTGAAAAGCTCTATAAAAAGAGAATTCAGGATGGCTTAGAAAAAAATTCCCATGCGAGGCGTGTAACTGAAGAATTTTTACGATGCCATATGGCGTTAAAAAAGCGTAACTGTAGGGCGTTGGAAACATTTTTTTTGCTGGTTCAATCTTGTAGATTGAACCATTTGCTTATTACAAAACCTCGTTGTAGCGACAACTCGCTATTAGTCCAACTTTGTGAAAAACATTTAAGAGCAGGCAACAAGCCTGCTCCGGCGTAGGTCACCATCGTCATATGAACAGTGACAAGTTTGAATGAGACAATCAGGCCTTAAAAAACCGCAATCGCAAGGCATTGGAAACCACGGATACTGAGCTGAGCGCCATGGCTCCCCCAGCGATCATGGGATTGAGAGACGGGCCGCCAAAGAGGGTGAGGAATCCTGC
>DAOVAI010000160.1 GCA_030671085.1 Pseudomonadota bacterium
GCCTGATCCGATGCCAGGCTGCGACCAGCATTGGAAGCCGGGCGATGAGCCTTACGGCTTTTCTGATATTGGCCGCTTTTGTATCATCTGTGAGCTCAGGATCAATCATAGCCAGAAGCGGGACCCCGGATTGAAGCACATCCATGGGCTCAGCACTTACAGGGTAGTTCTTCAAGGATCCATAGAGATATGCGGGAATTTTACTCTCTTCCTGCAGCTGCTTGTTGAAGTCTGCTAATTGCTCGACATTCGGCAGGACCCCATGGAGCAGCAGATAGGCGACCTCCGGAAAGCTTGTGTTTTGAGCCAGATCTTCGATGCGGTATCCCCGATAGACGAGTACGCCTTCCTTGGGGTCGATAAAACTCACCTTTGTATCGGCAACAGTGACGCCTCGCAATCCAATATTTTTCACATTGACTAGTTCTTTCATCTTGGCCTCCCTGTGTTGATCGTGTTCGTTTTGGCAGTCAAGGAATACAAAAAAATCGCGTATCCGACATAAACCTGACAACCCTTTTTCCTTAAGGCTCCCTGAATAAGATAATCATGAACAATTGGAATTCATGCTGATTTTTTTTATTAACTCCCCTTTAGTACGTTTTTATTTCGTCTCAGCCCTTCTCAGTCATGGATAAAATCGCCGGTCTGAAAAAAGTTTAACGCCGTAAAAGCTGTTTTATGTGGCGCAATTTCCCTTAATCGCATCATATAGTATTGGGCTATGCCAAAACGTATCCCATGAAATCGGTATTGAGGAGATCAGCAGGGTATTGTCAATCCGCTTGCCGTGCCGCACCCTGCAACGCAGGCTGGGATTACCTGTTGAAGACAAACAGATGAAGAGTTTTTACTTAACCATCTGAAATTTTAAGTTTTCACGAACTTGTTAAACATGAGATGAGAAAACGGGTAAGAATAGACATAGACTACCGCAAAGATTGCTGATGGGGCCTGAAAGACGTGCGGGCACGTCTGGACAGTATGGCTGAAGGTCAGGAGCTCACCTTCCTCTGCGTACCAAAGATGGCTGAAGACATGGAGCCAATAGTTGCCCGTGGTGGAGGGGAAATTGTACAGAGGGATATCAGGTCCTATGGTATAGTCATGTCGGTGCGAAAAAAAGCATAAAGGAGCAGATCTCTTTTCTCTGGTAATTTTCCCAGTGATGCTATTACTATCCAAGGTAGCTCATTCTCCCTTGATCCCGTCCCCGGTAACTATCGACAACAAATGAAGATCGGGGTAGAGACAACGGAAAAGGTACTCATGAACAGGAAAAAGACTCCCATGGTCAAAGTCTCTCTTGTGGTCGACAAAGATGGCCTTGCCAAATTCACAACCCTGCTGCAGAGCGGATTTCTCCTTGATGTCCCCCAGGGGGAAAGCATCGGTGACCTCCTCGCATCTCTTCCCGGGTTTAGCAGGGACTATATTATTCAAAGAGTTCAGACCATTTTTCTGGATGGCCTTCCTGCCGATGACCTGAACCAGCAGCTCTTTGGCGCAGGTGCAGTACTTGCCATATCTGCAGCAATGCCTGGTCTTGCCGGCGCCATCTTCCGTAAAAATGGCATACATGCATCGCTCCGCACCACTGCTGATAAGCCGTTGTCAAAGTCATCTGCAGCGAACAATCCCATCACGGTTCGCCTGAAAATGTTCAACATGATTGCTGTGGAAAAAGGCAGTCATATCCTGAGCAGCGGCTGTACCCTTGCTGCCTCGTCTCTGGCAAAATTTCTGGACTACCGTCACACCCTTTCATCTCAACTCAAGAGCCTTGAAGTAAACGGCCGGAACATTAGCCTTCAGGAGCTTTTTCCTCTTCTGGAAAAAGAAGATGCCATTGAGCTCACAGTGAGGAGCAGCCATGCCAGCTGAAGGTCTCAAAGATATGCTGGGCCGCCAGGGTCTGACCCCGGTGGACCAAGCCCTCACTATTCTTCTCCACGAGCTCTCCTCGCTCCCTCTGAACCATGAACTGCTCCCCTTGCCCGAGGCACTGGACAGGGTTCTCAGTGCTGAGATCCTGTCACCCGAAGATCTTCCCAAGCACCCCCGCTCCACCATGGACGGCTTTGCAGTCCGTGCTGCAGACACATTTGGCGCTGGCCAGT
This sequence comes from Pseudomonadota bacterium, assembly GCA_030671085.1. GTDB lineage: Bacteria > Desulfobacterota > Desulfobulbia > Desulfobulbales > Desulfocapsaceae > Desulfocapsa. Next base: position 2,121 of record DAOVAI010000160.1, read on the forward strand.
CCATGCCCTGTTACCTGGAAATCGATGGAGAGGTCGCCATGGGCCAGGCCCCGGGCGGTGAGGTGCGACAGGGTAAATGTTTCCGCATTGCAACCGGTGGTCTTCTTCCCCAGGGCAGTGATGCAGTGGTCATGTTCGAACACACGATCCCTGTGGATGACAAAATGATTGAGTTTGTGAAGAGTGTGGGGGTGGGAAGCAACCTCATCGACCGCGGGGAGGATATTGAAAAAGGTCGCCCAGCACTGGCAAAAGGTCATCTTCTCCGTCCCCAGGACCTTGGTCTGCTGGCAGGTCTGGGCATTGGAGAGGTGGAGGTGTACAGGAAGCCCAGGGTTGGAATCCTTTCCACCGGAGACGAAATCGTCCCCTGGTCCCAGTCCCCTCTACCTGGAAAGATTCGGGACATCAACGGGATCACCCTCTCGGCCCTTGCTGTTCGCTGCGGGGCACAGGTCACCGATTACGGTATTGTCTCAGATACCGAAGAACACTTTTTTGAAGGTGTCAAACAGGCTGCAGCTGAAAACGACCTGGTCCTCTTTTCCGGGGGAAGTTCCGTGGGCATGCGGGATCTCGGAGAGCGGGTGATTGAAAAACTTGGGAATCCAGGCATCCTGATCCATGGCGTGGCCCTGAAACCCGGCAAACCGATTCTCATCGGCCTGAGCAACGGCTGCGCGATTTTTGGCCTGCCCGGGCATCCGGTCTCAGCCATGGTCTGCTTTGAGCTCTTTGTGGCCCCGGCCCTGCGCTTGCTCTCCGGTATCCCTGCACCGGAAAAGCCTCTCAAGCCCACTATCAGGGCCAGGCTCGACAGAAACATCAACTCAGCAGCCGGCAGACTGGATCTGGTCCGGGTACAGCTGAAACAACAACAAGACAACTCTTTCCTGGCCACCCCGGTCCTGGGAAAATCCGGCTCCATCTCCACGCTCTCTCGAGCCCACGGCTATTTCCTCATTGATGAGCAGTCTCAAGGGCTTAACAAAGACACTCATGTTGAGGTACATCTGCTGCAATGAACCAGAAAGATATCTATGTAAAAAATATGCCTCTGCCGCAGACCATACAGGCCTGGCAGGAAGCCTTACAAAAAATCAACTTCTTCAGTGGCGGTACAGTCACCACGATACCCGTTGACAAGGCCCTGGGCCAGGTTACTGCGACTCCTGTTTTTGCAGCCCATTCCTCGCCCCCCTTCAATGCAGCGGCCATGGACGGAATTGCTGTGCACTTTGGTGATCTTGCTGCCGCCAGTGAGGCCTCGCCAATACGCCTCGCTGGAGAGCGCTTTGTACCGGTCAACACCGGCAATGCATTGCCCCGGAATTTTGATGCCGTGGTGATGATTGAAGATGTCCATTATCTCAGCGAAGATGAGGTCGAGCTCTCCATTCCGGCCACCCCCTGGCAGCACATCCGAACCATTGGCGAAGATATCGTGACCACAGAGCTTATCCTTCCCGAAGGCCATAAAATCCGTCCCATTGACCAGGGAGCCATGCTGGCCACAGGGGTTACTGAAGTCCAGATCAAAGCAGCGCCACGGGTGAAGATCATCCCCACTGGCTCTGAATTAATCCAGCCCGGTGAGGCACCGGCTCCAGGCCAGATTATCGAGTTTAACTCCCGAATCCTGGCTGGCTACCTCAACGAGTGGGGAGCAGTGGCCAAACGGGCCGCCCCGGTCTCCGATGACCAGAAAAAACTGCGGCAGGCCATACAGAGTGCAGTACAAGACAACGACATCGTGATCATCAATGCCGGTGCCTCTGCCGGGACCCGGGATTACACGGCAACCGTGCTTGCAGAACTGGGAGAAGTTGTGGTCCACGGGGTGGCAATTAAACCTGGCAAACCGGTTATCCTGGCCATCGTTGAGAACACCCCGGTTATCGGACTTCCCGGTTACCCGGTCTCGGCCATTCTCACCATGCGCCTCTTTGTCCAGGAGATGGTCTACAACTTCATGGGCATGCAGAAACCTGCAGCGCAATGGGCCACTGCCCGTATGTCCAGGCCCTTGCACTCTGCCATGGGGGTAGACGAGTTTGTCCGGGTTACCCTGGGACAGGTGGGAAAAGAATTAATGGCCACCCCGGCCGGGAAAGGGGCTGGCGCTGTGATGTCCCTGGTCCGGGCCGACGGAATCCTTACCCTGCCTGCTGGATCAGAAGGCGTGGGAGCAGGAGAAGAGGTGCAGATTGAGCTGCTGCGGCCGCTTACCGATGTTCACTCCACCCTGGTGGCCATTGGCAGCCATGACAATATCATTGATATCCTGGCCAATCAGCTCCACAAAAATCGGCCGGTGATCCGCATCTCCTCCGCCCATGTGGGTTCCATGGGTGGAATCATGGCCATTCGTCGGGGGGAGGCCCATCTGGCCGGGAGCCACCTGCTCGACGAAGAAAGCGGTGAGTATAATATCTCCTTTATCAAACGTTTTCTCCCCAACACAGCTTTGCAGCTGATCAACCTCTGCTACCGGCAACAGGGATTAATCGTGGCCAAGGGGAACCCCCTTCACATAAGAGGATTCCAGGACATTGCTGACAGGAACTTCAGTTTCATCAATCGTCAGAACGGGGCCGGCACCCGGCTGTTGACTGACAAGACCCTGCGTGATCTGGATCTAAACCCCACCGCCATTACCGGTTACGAGCATGAGGAATACACCCATATGAGTGTGGCGGCAGCCGTTGCCTGCGGCAGCGTGGATTGTGGAATGGGGATCCTGGCAGCAGCAAATGCATTGGGCCTCGATTTTGTGCCTGTTGCAGAAGAGCGCTACGATCTCATCATCCCGGAACAGTTTATAAGTGATGAAAAGATCAAGACTCTCCTGGACCTGATCCGGAGCAGCAGCAAATTTCAGGAGCTGGTCGAAAGGCTTGGTGGTTACAGCCTGCGTGATAGTGGGAAGGTGATGTATGAACAATAGGCTGCCTTAAAAAATTGTCTTTTCGTCCAATCTCTGCGTTATTCGAAAATCCTAATTTTTCCAGGCACCCAAGAGTCGGTAAGGAAAAAACAGGGCAAAAAACGAAAATTTCTTGTCCTTTTGGAATGGGAATCATTATACTAAAAATGTTATCTTTTCTATCTTTTAATAATTTTTAAAGGAGCTACCCATGGCAGACAAAATTTTTCGCGTGAACATGAC
>DAOVAI010000021.1 GCA_030671085.1 Pseudomonadota bacterium
GGCGTCGTAAAAACTCCAGTTTTAAGAGCACGATAAAGAAATTTCGGAGTCGAGCATGAACAGAACATGGAAAACAGTTGAATCAGGCCCATATGATTATAAGGACGCCCTTCATCCGGTGGTGAGAAAGAACTACGGCAAGTGGAAATATCATCAAATGCCCAGGCCGGGAGTATTGAAACATGTTGCTGAGAGCGGTGACGTGCTCTTTACGATCAGGGCTGGAACCCCTCGCCAGGATTCAGTGGATCTGCTCAGACAGATTTGCGATATCGCCGACAGGTATGCTGACGGCTACCTCCGCTTTACGGTGCGTAATAATGTGGAGTTCATGACTCCGCATCAGGAAAAAGTGGAGCTGTTGATTGAGGCCCTGGAAGAAATAGGCCTGCCGGTTGGTGGTGTTGGCCCCTGCGTTACCAACGTGGCCCATACCCAGGGCTGGCTACACTGTGATATCCCGGCAACTGATGCCTCAGGAGTGGTTAAATCAATAATGGACTCCCTTTTTGATGATTTTAAAAAATGGAGGCTTCCGAGCAAGGTTCGGATTTCCACCTCGTGCTGCTCCATCAACTGTGGTGGTCAGGCAGATATCGCTATTGTAGTCAAACATACCCGGCCGCCCCGCATTAACCATGAGCTTATCGGGAGTATCTGTGAGTTGCCCAAGGTAGTGGCCCGCTGTCCGGTGGCGGCAATCAGGCCCACTGTGGTCAACGGTAAGCAGTCGTTGATGGTGGATCAGGAAAAATGCATGTATTGCGGGGCCTGCTTTGGCGCCTGTCCGGTCATGGAGATCAACCACCCTGAACATTCAAAATTCGGGATCTGGGTTGGCGGCAAAAATTCAAATGCCAGATCCAAGCCCTCGCTGGGATGCCTGGTGGCCCAGAATCTACCTAATAATCCCCCCAGATGGCCAGAAGTCAATGAGGTGGTCGGCAGAATTCTCGCAGCTTTTAAAGAGGAGGGACGGCCTTGGGAACGGCTAGGAGAGTGGATTGATCGGGTGGGCTGGAAACATTTTTTCACGGCAACCGACCTGGTCTTTGAAAAAGATATGATCGATAATTATCGGCACGCCAGGACAAGTTTTAATCAATCAGCTCATGTTCGTTTTTAAAAAAAGGTGTCTAGATGGCAGATAAATCCGATCAAGCCAAGGTCATTCTTGAGTCGGTTGCTAACTGGAAGTTTCCACCGTTCAGCGAAGAGAGTGGCATAGATAAGGTTGTCGCTTTTGGAGACAGCAGTCATAAATGCCCGGTCTATGTGCAGGCGCTCCCTCCCTGTACGGTCGGTTGCCCGGCCGGCAACGATATCCGGGCCTGGCTGACCATTGTCCAGCTTAGCGAATTAAAAGGACTCACCAGGGCTGAATCTTTTGAGTTGGCCTGGCACGAGGCAAGTAAGACCACCCCTTTCCCGGCAGTCTGCGGACGGGTCTGCCCCTACCCCTGTGAAACGACCTGTAATCGCAGCGAAAAAGAAGACGGCGCTGTGAACATTCATGCCTTTGAGCGCTGGCTTGGTGATTACGGTATTGAGCAGGGACTGAAACACCGGAAATTGCCCCAGGCAATACAGGATAAGAAGGTCGCTGTCATCGGTGCAGGTCCGGCGGGATTGAGCTGCGCCTTTCAGCTGGCCCGGCACGGTTATCCGGTCACCGTCTTTGAGAGCTTTGCCGAAGCAGGCGGCATGTTGCGCTACGGCATACCCGCTTATAAATTGCCCCGTAGGGTTCTTGATGCAGAGATTGCGGCGATCCGGGAGATGGGAATTGAGATCATCTGCAATACCATCATTGGCAAAGACCTGGGCCTGGATGAATTAAAAGAGAAATTTGATGCTCTCTTCATAGGGATTGGTGCCCATGGGGAGATAAAACTCGGCCTGGAAGGCGAAGAGGCCGACAATGTGATCAGCGGCGTCAGCTTCCTTAATAGGATTCATTCAGGGCGAAAAGTTACGGTGGGGAATAAGGTTGTAATTATTGGTGGTGGCGACAGCTCCATCAGTGCTGCCCGGGTGGCCAGACGCCTTGGGTCCGAGGTGACTATTCTTTACCGGAGATCTCGAGCTGAGATGCCAGCAATTAAACAGGAGATTAAAGCTGCACTTGCCGAAGATATTGAAATTCAATTCCTTGTTTCCCCAGTTGCAATTGAGGTCAGAGACGGCAAGGCCGTTAGCGTTGAATGCCGAAAAATGGAACTTGGTGAGCCCGATGAAAGTGGCCGTAGCCGTCCGATTCCCATTGCCGGTTCCATCTTCAGGGAGCAGTGTACTACCCTGATCCCGGCCATCGGCCAACGTCCGCAATGGAGAGATGTCAAACGATATGTCGATGATACGAGCCAGCTCAAGCCAAATAAAGATATGGCGGTGGATGACGGGGTGTATACCGGTGGTGATACACTTTCCCTGCGTCTGGTGACAACCGCCATCGGTGAAGGGAGAAAGGCCGCCGAACGGATGATCGCCCAGATGGAAAGTGAGAAAAGACCCATTCAGGAAGTGGTGCCGATCGTGGGGCCGGAAAAAATGCGCCTGGATTATTATGCAAAAAAAGAGCGTAACAGGGGATCGTGCTTGCCTGAAAACAAGCGGTTGATAGGAGGCCTTGATCTTGAACTGGACACCGGCATGAGCAAAGAGCAGTTTCTGGCTGAGGCTGATCGCTGTATGAGTTGCGGGCTCTGTTTCGAGTGTCGTCAATGTCTGATATTTTGCCCACAGAAAGCGATTGTCGAGTACCCCCAGAACTCGATTGGCGAAGTGATGTATACAAAATACAACAAATGCGTTGGCTGTCACATCTGTGCCCAGGCATGTCCCTGCGGCTTTATCCGGATGGGGATGGGAGACGTTCTTTAGTGGTCATACTGTGTTACGACGATGGGCGAAGCCATGTATGAAGATCTGATCGAACAGGTTGAAAAGGGTATTGACCGCTCGCTTGAGTGGGCCAAAGTTGGTTGGCTGGTCACTTTTGGCAGAAATGGGATAGAGGTTTCTTCCCTGCAACAGGCGAAAGAGCTGCCTGAAAATTTTGTTTATCGTGAAGAGGCGTTGGACTATTGGCACAACGTGGAACAGCTTGGCCGGGAAGCTGCCGCCTACGGAAAAAAAGCAATTATTTCCCTCAGGGGGAGTGATCTCAAGGCTGCTGAAAATTCGATTTACCAAGCCCTCTATATTGAGCGACCTTGTGAAAAACACTCGACGACTTGGAGAGCTGTCCACGATTCGGTACTCAGGAAGCTCACCGAGTAATCAGTGTCGGTGATAAGAATTGCCGACCTGTCAACCACTCAACGTTATCTTGGTAAGGTCAACAAAGGGCATACAAGCGGAAATTTAAGACGATCCTGATTATACGTACCTAACCCGTCCGTCAATTTTCTGACAAATTGACCGTCAATATATCAGAGCCTGACCGAAAATTTCTCGTACACATCTTCACATTTCGTTTACCTGTCCCAGGTTGCCCTTCCTACTACTCTCCTCTGATTCTACCCTCTCACATTATGGTCAGCCCAATCAATCCTCTCTTGATCGCTGAGAAGAATCAAGAAGAATCTTAAATTCCTGCTTTCCTCAAGTGGTTAATCTTGCCACTTGCATCCTCTTCATTCTTATCCCCTACTGTTAAAGAAATTATATTTGTGATTCAATAAATAATGATCACTCCTAAAGAGAGGATCCATGCGTAAAGACAAACCGAGTCGGACTGCGTACAAGATCGCCCTCAATATCATAACGTTGGGTACGAAACCGGGGATGGACAAGGTTTTTCCTCCCGGTATTGTCGAGGCTACAGCAAAGTTGCTCGTTGCATCCGGTCTGGTAAGTGCGACTGTCGTTCGCTGGTGCCGTTCCCAAAGAATGGTCTCGGCTTATGACGCATTCGACTGGATGATGCCGGGGCAGTTTGAGGCCTTTGCCCACAGAAAGGCATTTTGTGAGCGCCAGGTCAGGGAAGGAATTGGCAAAGGCACAACACAAGTCCTTACCCTGGGAGCTGGGTACGACACAATGGGATGGCGCTTGGCACCGGAGTTTACCGGTGTAGAATTCTTTGAGATCGATCACCCGGCAACGGCGCACCTCAAGGCAAAGGGTGTAGAAGCGATGGGAACGCGAGATAATCTTCATCTGATTCCAGTGGATCTCGGTGAACGGAGACTGGCAGACGTTCTTACTGCCAACAAGTCATGGAATAGGGCAGCTCAAACCGTCGTGCTAGCAGAAGGTTTGTTGATGTATTTACCTGATGCAGCTGTACAGGATTTGCTCGGTCAGTGTGCTGCAATGACCGGTGCTGGAAGCCGGATCGCCTTTACCTATATCGGCACCAATGCTGATGGCCGACCTGATGCCGGACCGTGGACGAGGTTGATTCTGTGGACACTTAAAGTTAACGGAGAACCGTGGCTCTGGAGTATACGACCCGAGCAACTGAGCCAGTTCCTTGAAGAAACAGGTTGGAGGAGCGCGCCGGATTTGTTGGGGACCACCAATAAGCATGGTGTAGAGTTCTTCGGTGTAGCAGTGAAATAAGAGCGTTGTGCAATGGTGAAAACATATGAAAATTACACACTATCTCTACAACTCCTTTGTCATTGAATCAGGCAATAAAAAACTCGCTATTGATCCGGGGGCGATGTTTTTTTATTTTTTCAGGCTGACAACGTCAATTCCAAAATCTGAATGGAGCAATATCACGCACATTTTTGTCACCCATGGAGATATAGACCACTATTGGCATACGGACAGGATGGCAGAGGTCTCCGATGCTCCCATTATCTGTAACGAAACCATGGTGAGAAGCATCCAGGGGAAGAACCTCATCCTCGGTCCCCGGGACAAGGGGGTTGCCTTCACAACACCCATAAAAAGGCTTCACACCATTTCAGTCGATGAAACAATTCAGCTGGACGGGATGTCAATCACCGGAATACTGGCAACACACGGTTCTCTTACTTTGAAACTTGGGCCTTTCTCTAAAACATTTCATCCTGGGCCGGAAGAAAGGGTCGGCTGGGGAGCGATTGGATTCAATATTCACCTTGATGGCAAGAGTATTGTGAATCTTGGCGACACTCTCCTTCATAAAAAAGAGTGGAGCAACATAAAGAATCCGGATGTCTTGATGATACCGATCGGAGGGAAAACCATTCATAATACCATGGATGAGGAAGAAGCCTTGCAGGCAGTAGGCATCATGAAACCAAAATTAGTCATTCCCTGTCATTATGACTGTCCAGCATTCTTTAGTAGAAAATATAACCCGGCTGATGCGAAGATGTTTCAAGAGGAAGTTGAAAAGATGGATATCATCTGTAGGGTTCTCCGTCGAGGAGATTCAATAGCTATTTGAATGTTCACGGGTTACCTATTTTTATATCGAGATAGCCGGAAACCCAACTAGCAAAGGTGTTACCTGGATACATTTTTTCAAGTATAGGACTTTATTGTCGGAAATACAGGAAAATCATGGCCAATATACTCCTAATTAATGGTTCATTAATGGTTCATGCCGGAATGATGGTATTACTGATCAAGTCATTAAGACTATGACAGAGGAACTGGAGACAGCTGGGGCAAAGGTCGAAATTATTCTTCCGCGTAACTATCCTATCGAGTTTTACCTCAATTGCCGAGAGTGTACTCAACAACCAGGTAATCTGCCGGGTGAGTGCATACAGCATGACACCATGCAGGAATTGATCAACAAAATAGAAGAGAGAGATAGTTTTATCCTCGCTTCGCCCACTAACTTTGGGTCAGTCACTGCCATTTTTCATCGTTTCATGGAGAGGCTTGTAGTTTATGCCTATTAGCCATGGAATATGAATGCTCCAAAGTATCGAAAAGCGAATGTCCCAAAGAAAAAAGCCGTGCTTATTTCCTCATTCGCCGCTCCTGGATTTTTAGGCCGCTGGGTCTATGGAACACACAAACAACTCAAAACGACTGCTCAAACTATTGGTGCTAACACCGTTGGCACGCTTTTTACTGGCTTAATTGCCAAAGAACCTCACCATAGGTTATCGGAAAAGGTACAGGCAAAAGCCAGAGCTTTGGCAGTAAAATTGCTATAAGCAAAACCAGACACTCTGTTTCAGGCTATTATTGCTGTTGGCAGATGTCTGGCTCCTAAAGCATGTTTTCAGGAAACAATGAGAAAAGTGTACTTGGAGGAGGCTCATGAAAGCGGTTGTATACACAAAATACGGATCACCGGATGTTCTTCAGCTCAAAGAGGTGGCAAAACCAACTCCCAGGGACGATGAAGTCTTGATAAAAGTTCATGCGGCATCCATAAATTCATGGGACTGGGATCTCCTGAGAGGTGTACCGTTCGTGAACCGCTTAATGGCCGGTCTTCTAAAACCAAAAAAAATCAAGATACTCGGATGCGATATAGCTGGGCGGGTTGAATCGGCTGGCAAAAACGTAAAGCTGTTGCAGCCAGGCGATGAGGTATTTGGGGACTTATCCAGGTGTGGTTGGGGCGGTTTTGCCGAATATGTATGTGCTCGTAATAATGCAGTAGCCTTGAAACCGACCAGTATGACATTCGAGGAAGCAGCGACCGTTCCTCAAGCTGCACTCCTCGCCCTGCAGGGCCTTCGTGATAAAGGACATATTCAATCAGGACAAAAGATTCTGATTAATGGTGCGGGTGGTGGCGCGGGTACGTTCGCGCTGCAGATTGCCAAATCATTTGGAGCTGAAGTGACTGGCGTTGACAGCACGAATAAATTGGACATAATGCGCTCGATGGGCGCAGACCATGTCATTGATTACACGCAGGAAGATTTCACTAAAAATGGTCAGCGTTATGATCTGATTCTTGATATTGCGGCATATCATTCAATTTTCGATTACAAGCGTGCATTAAGTCCCAGGGGAATTTATGTCATGGTCGGCGGTTCCTCGGTTCTAGTAAACCAACTCCTGTTCCTGGGACCATGGATTTTAATGTTCAGAAGTAAGAAGATGGGGTTGCTGTTGCATAAGCCAAACAAGGGGTTGACTTATATGAAAGAGCTTTTTGAAGCTGGTAAAGTCGTACCGGTTATAGATAGGCGTTACCCGTTAAGTGAGGTTGCTGAAGCTCTCCGGTATTTTGGGAAAGGAAACGTCAAAGGAAAAGTGGTCATAACAGTGGAAGATGTGCTTGTTCGTTAGCTTTTACAAACATATAGTTTTGAACGTGGTGAGCCATACTTAAAACCACTGGATCAAAGAAAAACAGGAGGCATACATATGAAAGCAATTATATGGACAAAATACGGGCCTCCTGATGTTCTTCAGCTCAAAGAGGCAGTAAAACCAACTCCCAGAGACAATGAAGTACTAATAAAAATATATGCGACAACAGTAGAAACAGGAGACTGTGAAGCTCGAAGGTTCAAAATCCATAACTATCTCTGGCTGCCCTTGCGATTATATTTTGGTCTCATAAGGCCAAGAATAAAAATATTAGGCCAGCAGTTAGCCGGCAAAGTTGAATCAGTCGGTAAAGATGTAAGACTCTTTAAAGAAGGTGATCAGGTTTTTGCACCTATCGGTGCTGGTTTTGGTGCTTATGCCGAATACAAATGTATGCCTGAAGAAGCATCAGTGGTAATAAAACCAGACAATATGAGCTATGAGGAAGCCGCTGCCGTTCCTGTTGGGGGACTTAATGCATTGCATTTTCTTAGTAAAGGAAATATCCAGCGCGGAGAAAAAGTCCTTATCTATGGAAGCACCGGTAGCATAGGTACCTTTGCGGTACAGCTTGCCAAGGTCTTTGGTGCAGATGTCACCGCAGTATATGGTCCCACGAATTTTGAGTTGGTGAAATCGTTGGGCGCCGATAAGGTCATTGATTACACTAAAGAGGATTTCACTATTAACGGTGAGACCTATGATGTTATTTTTGACACGATAGGCAAGAGTCCGTTTTCTGGTAGCGTGAGATCGCTAAATCAAAATGGACGCTATCTTTTAGCTAACCCTACGTTTTCAGATCAGGTTCAAGGGCTATGGACTTCAATGACAAGTAGCAAGAACGTAATACTTGAGCTGGCAAGTTATAGAACTGAAGATTTAATTTTCCTCAAAGAGCTCATTGAGGCGGGAGAGATAAAATCGGTCATCGATAGATGCTATCGGTTGGAACAAATTCCCGAGGCTCACAGATATGTCGAAAAAGGGCACAAAAAGGGAAATGTAGTAATATCCGTGGAACATAACAACACCTAACAAGCTTATCCCCCGAGCGCCATTTCACTGCGCTTTATGGCGGCAGGTGAGCTTGGTCGTTAAGATTGCCATATTCAAGATCTTATTTTCTCACATTTCCCGGCAGTTAACATTTCTACTATGAGTGTCAAATTTAACAACACCTTGATAATCAAAGTTATCCGATTGAATCTAATCAATTACAAGGCAAGACTATTCGGCAAGACGTTACATGGAAGGACCATTTTTGACTCTAAATGAAAACCTATTTCACCATCTCTGTCGGTTCGCAAAACCGTACCACTGTACTTCTTTAGAAGAAGTCAGGGCGTTAACAGAAGGGTAGCCGTACAGGTTGTCTTGGCCAAAGGAAAAAATGGAAAAATATGGAAGCAATGAGCAGACAAGGAAGGAAGAAAACTTTCAGGCCGCATCTCTCCAGACTATTCATCGTTCTCCTGGGCTCTTTTCAGATTGTCCACCACTGCCTTCCAGGAGAAAAAAAGCGAGCAGCATGCCCAGGGAGGCCGAAAAGAGATTCAGCCAGACATCGCGCCAATCTCCCACCCGGGCAGCAAGAAAATGCTGCAGCAGCTCATCCAGAAAGGAGATGCCAATGCAGGCAGCAATGGCCATCCTCTGCCTGAAAAGGCGCTGCGAAAAGAAACCGAACAAGCCAAAGAGAGCAATATGGATCTTTTCCACAAAGGGGAGGCTGTTATAGAGAAGGTACGATAAAGCTCCCACCCATAACAGGTGCCAGAGATAGTGTTTGCCACCCGATTTGAACAGGGCAATGAAAAAAACACTGATCAATCCAGCCATGACCAGAGCCAGGGCAATCCCCAGCTGTTCTAAAGAAAAATATTGGTAGGTGCAGAACTGTAAGGAACGGCCGAAAAAAGAAAGCAGAGGAATACAGAACAGAGAAAGGGCCCAGAGGATCCACGAGAACGACCTCGTGCGGATGCGGGCGGTCTCTTCCATGGACAAAGCCTGTTAAAACAACGCGGTTAAGGGGCAGATAACAATAAAGTGGAGAAGACCATAGCCAATGGGCAGCAGGACAATGAACGCCATCCCCAGGCAGCCGATCTTTCCTTTTGGCGATTCCTCCTGCCCCATCTCCTGGTGGAGAATGTAATCCAGGGCCGGATCCTCGTCAAGCAGACCGTTGTTGTCATCGTGACGATTGCTCATAGCGACTATTGCTCACATATTACCAAGCAGGTGCTGTACAATAGAGACAGCAGTCAGGGTTGCGGTCTCGGCCCGGAGAATTCGGGGCCCCAGACTCAGAACCTGAAATCCTGCCTTCCTGGCAGTCTCAGCCTCTTCGCTGGAAAAACCCCCTTCAGGTCCAAGCACGATCTGCAGGCCTGCTCCTTCTCCAGGTAGGGAGATGGTATGGAGTGAGGCCTCTTTTTCCTCCTCCCAGAACAACATTCCCTGCCTTGACTCTTCCCGCTGCAGCAACATTTCTTCCAGAGAGAGTAATGGTCCCAATTGCATTGGCCTGGGCCGGTTGCACTGCTTACAGGCCTCATCAATGATTCGCTGCCAGCGATCATGCTTTTGACTAAGCTTTCGCTGCTCTGTTTTTTTGAGTTGGCAACGGCTGCTGGAAAAAGGGATAAACTCCGAGACCCCCAGCTCCGTACATTTCTGGAGAAGGAACTCCATTTTTCGCCCCTTCAAAAGTCCCTGGCAGACCCGCAGAGGGATTCCCTCCTCCTCCACGTAAGCAGAAGAGAGGATACGGAGATGCACCTCTCTCCCCACGGCCGCTATTTCGGCATCATGGATATTCCCCCTGCCGTCAAAAAGCTGCAAAGGAGCACCCACAGGGAGACGAAGGACTCGTGTCAGGTGGTGTGATTCCGCCTCGGAGAGCAGAACCTCATCTCTCACCTCGACGTCCGGACTTATAAAAAAACGGCGCATGAAAAAGGTGTAACCATCAAATCTCGGTTACGGTGCAGGCGCCGGTAGGGCCGACCTCCACACAGGTCTCGCAACCGATGCACTCATCAGCGTTGACCGGATCCGCCTTTCCATCCACCAGTTCATACACTGAGGCGGGACAGGCATCGATACATTCTTCGCTTCCCTGACATTTGTCCTTATCAACAATAACTTCCCACATGGCAACCTCCCTTGTGTTTGTGTGAATCTTATAGTTAACCTGACAACTAGTGTCTGTCCATAAATGAGATTTTTTCTTCTAAATCGAGGCGCTCGATGAATTTAACCGCAGGCATATATGTGATATTCCGAGGATTAAATTTTAAGAGCAACGAAGAGTTAGGAGAAAAAGGCCATTTATGGACAGGCACTAACTATCTTCCCATAAAACCCCGGCCATGGCAAAAGAAAAGCATGCCAGGTGACTGCGGGAGCCCTGTCCGGGCAAACAATGATGACAGCTGTTACTGCCGCCTTTTTGCAAACCAGAGTGCAGCCCACTCGTCCTGCTGCTCTCTACCCTGGAGTACAAAACCGATACCCTCAAAGCTGCGAATAATATTTTCTTCCTGTTCTCCATGAAGGATACCGGACAGGACGAGATCTCCCCCTATTTTCAGCAAACGGGAAAAATCCTCTGCCATGGTGAGAAGGACATCATGGACGATATTTGCTATAAGAAGATCATAGTCGGCGCTTACCTGTTCAAGGGGGGTGAGAGCCACCTCCATGACAGATTCCAGCTTATTCAAAACCACATTCTCAGAGGCTGCCCGCACTGCCTCAGGATCGTTGTCAATGCCCAGCACGTGTGAGGCTCCCAAAAGGGCCGCTCCCATGCCCAGGATACCGGTTCCGGTTCCCACATCCAGAACACGCTTTCCCTTCCCTTGCGAAATAATCTTTTGCACAAAGACAAGAGAGAGGGCGGTGCTGCCATGATGACCGGTACCAAACGCCATACCCGGATCCATGACCATGACCTGTTCCCCCTCTTTGGCCTGGTATTCTTCCCAAGTCGGGACGATCACCAGTCCTTCAATGATGGAAAAGGGCTTAAAATGGACCTTCCAGTTGCTGGACCAGTCTTGATCTTCAATCTCCTCCCAGGAAATTTGCGGAGCAGAGACCTGAAAAATCGCAGCTAGCTCACCGAGTTGCGCCTCCAGCTTGTCCTGCAGCTCCTGCCGCACTTCTTTGTCTGGATTTTTCTCTTCCAGGAAAGCAGTGAGACAGAGGTTTGGCCCACTATTCTCTGCTGCCTGTTCCACACCTGCCCCAAGCACACCGACCAGGTAATCGACAACAGCCTCCTCCAGGACCGGATCCAGTTCAACAGTCACTTTAAGCCAAAAGGGACTCCTCTCATTTGCTGCCATACACTCCTCCACTTTCTCAGACAGGGTTCTCTTGCGGACCGATTCACTTTCCAGACGCCCATAAATCAATTCTATTTATGGATATTATCAGGGATATTTCTTGACAAGGTTCTGCTTCCTGTTATTTTTATTTTGGCTAATTAGCACTTATCATTTTGAGCAGGGAGAGCTCCATGGGACACAATATACATTTTTTGCCTGATAACGTCCATGTGACGGTTGAAGACGGAGAAAATCTCCTCTCAGCGGCGGCCACAGCCGGTGTATACATTCATGCCTACTGCGGTGGAGACGGAGTCTGCGGAAAGTGCAAGGTTCAGCTGGAAGAAGGGGAGGTGGTCTCTGACAGTGCCGCCACCCTGAAACAGAGTGAATACGAGCAAGGGGTCCGGCTGGCCTGCAAGGCCAAAGTTGTCTCCGATATCACGGTGCGTATCCCGGACATAGTCAAGTCTGACGGCAAGGCCCTGAAGCGGGCACCAAAGACCACCAGGTCCATCTCGGCCCGCTCCCTGGAGTCCCTGATCGGAACCTGGGATGTTGATCCGCCGGTGGGCAAGGTCTTTCTGAAAATACCGCCGCCGACGCTGGAGGACAATATCTCCGACATGCAGCGGTTGATGCGTGCTATTAAAAATGCTGCTCCGGACAGCCCTGAACCCAGCTATGACCACCCTGAGCTCATCCGCGAACTCTCTCTTGTCCTGCGCGAGGCAAACTGGGAGGTGACGGTTATCCTCCTGCACGGAAAACGAAAGTCGGAGCCGGACCGGATTATTGCCGTGGAGCCGGGTGATACCACAGACCGGCTCTACGGTCTGGCCGTGGATATCGGCACCACCACCTGCGGCGGAGTGCTGATTGACCTGAACAGCGGGAAAATCATTGCCGAAGGTTCAGGCTACAACTCCCAGATCGGATACGGGGAAGACGTCATCTCCCGTATGATCTACTCCCAGCGCCCCGGCGGACTCAAGGGACTGCAGGAAAAGGTGATCTACACCATCAATAATATCATCGAAGAGGTGTGTAAGAAGGTTATCATCAGTCCCAGTGATATCAGTTATATCATGACTGCCGGCAACACGGTCATGGCCCACCTGATGCTGGCCATCAACCCGAAATTTCTGAGGGAGGCCCCCTATGTCCCTGCCGTCAGCCAGTTTCCGCTGACCAAGGCCGCAGACCTGGGCATCATGGCCCATCCATCGGTGAGGATGTTTCTCTACCCCTGTGTCTCCTCCTATGTGGGCGGCGATATCGTGGCCGGCGTCCATGCCTGCCAGATGCAGAAGAGTGAAGAAATCTCCCTCTTTATCGACATCGGCACCAATGGTGAGATCGTTGTCGGCAACCAGGACTGGATGGTCTGTGCTGCCTGTTCCGCAGGCCCTGCCTTTGAGGGCGGCGGTATCAAATATGGAATGCGGGCCAGTCAGGGGGCCATTGAAAATTTCCAGATCCATCCGGAAACATACGATCCCATGGTGGTGACCATTGGCCAGACCAAGCCTCGAGGCATCTGCGGTTCCGGCCTGATCTCCATTGTCTCTGAGCTGCTGGAGGCAGGTGTCATTGATCCCCAGGGCAAGTTCAACCGGACCCTGAATCATCCCCGTATCCGTGAAGGCGAGGACCGCTGGGAATATGTCCTGGCCTGGGACAGGGACTCCATGATAGGCGAGGACATTGTCATCACTGAGGTGGATCTCGACAATCTGATTCGCGCCAAAGGGGCCATGTACGCAGGATATCAGACCCTGCTCGAATCCGTGGGCATGACCTTTGATGATCTTGACCGGGTCATACTGGCTGGTAATTTCGGGGCCTACATAGATCTTGAACGGGCCATCTCCATCGGCCTGCTGCCGGACATTGACCGGGATCAATTCTTTTATATCGGCAATGCCTCCATGCTCGGTTGCCAGATCAGCCTCACCGATCATCGCCGCTTCAGAGATCGAGTGGCAGTACGAACACTTATGACCAACATGGAACTGTCCGAGAACCCGGATTTCATGAATCATTACATGGCAGCCCTCTTTCTTCCGCACACGGATATGAGCCTCTTTCCCTCGGCACAAAAGAAGGGTTAAGGCGCAGAGGCGGCCATCATTGACAGAAGGCAAAAAAAAGGGTAGGTTAGCATCCTTGTCCACAACGATGAGGATTAATAAAAATTTCCAGAAATCAGAGAGTTAAGGAGAAGACTATGTCGCAAACAGTAAAAGCAATCGCTGAAAGCATCAATATCATGGGAAATCGCAGCGGTGGAGCCATGAAAGAACGTAACCCTGCACCCGTTCAAGAGATGGCCAAGGAAGAGGCAGGCGCTGGCGCCTCCTACCTTGATCTCAATATCGGACCTGCCCGTAAAGACGGTACCGAGCTTCTCCCATGGGTTGTTGGTACTGTTGAAGCGGTTGTTGATACTCCTCTCTGTCTGGATACCACCAATACCGATGCCATGGCTGCGGGTTTTAAGGTAGTCAAAAACAAAAGCCAGGCCCTGATGAACTCCATTTCTGCTCAGCCAGAGCGCATGGAAAAATTGATTCCCGCAGCTGTCGAGGCTGGATGTGACGTTATTGCCCTGCTCTGGGGACCTGATGGAATGCCCCGTGACTCTGCCGAGCGTGCAGCCATGGCCGTTGACCTGATGATGGCCCTGAACGAGGCTGGTATCCCCAATGAAAAGATCCTCTTTGATCCCATTGGCACCCCCATTACCCTGGGTGCTGACCAGATTTCCTCTGGCCTGGAGTTCATGGAAATGTTGCCGGATATCGCACCCGGTTCCGGTTCCACTGTCGGTCTTTCCAATGTCTCCAACGGCGTTGCTGAGAACCTGCGTAAATACCTGGACCGCACCTACCTCATCATGCTCATGAAATATGGTATTTCCACTGCCATCGTCAACTCCTATGACGCAGAGCTCATGGCCATCTGTAAAGGTGAGCGTCAGGAGCATGTTGACATGGTTCATGCAATGATGGACGGCACCGACCCTGATGCCTCCTCACTCTCAGGAGTGGCAATGGAGCATTATAAGACCTATAAGGCACTCTCCGGGCAGACCATCTTTTCCGAGTCCTGGCTCGAACTGTAGGATTCAGGAGGAAAGCAGTATTCATGCCCCTCCGGTAACGGAGGGGCATTCTTATTTTGTGACAATTTCGTATTTATTCCCTTATTAGGGCGGAAAGTAAAAATGACCGATGGCGTCGTAAAAACTCTCCATATGCGAGGTATGGTTTGACAGAGTTCTTTACCCACCACATGGTCTACGGCACCCTGGAGGATTTTCTCACCGGTGAAGAGCTCACCGACACCGATGACGAAAGATTCCGACAGCAGCTGGCCCAAATGATGGTTAATAAACTGGGCTACCAAAAAGAGGAACTGGAGCCACGACGTTTCATTGAGACCCTCTTTAGTTCCGAATTTGTGCGCTCCACCATCGAACTCACTGCCAGCCTGGAAGGGAAGCGCTTTCTGGTCCTTCGCTACGGCCCAGGTTCGCTGGTAAGCCGGGAACGCTCCGCCATTGCCGCTGCCAGGGTACTGGAAAAAGAGTATCAAATTCCTCTGGCCGTGGTGACTAATGGCCGGGATGCAGAACTGCTCGACACTGGTACCGGAGAGGTTCTTGGTACCGGTATGGAGGCGATTCCTTCCCGCAGCCGGGCAGAGGAGATGTTTGCGGAACTCGTCTTTCGAGACCCTCCGGAAGGGAAAAAAAGGGAACGTGAACTGCGAATTTTGAATGCCTTTGACGTAGAGATCTGCTGTCGGAAGATCTAAAAAACAAACAGCAGAATATCGAACAGGGAATGTCGAACCGCAGAAGCAAACCACTTCGATATTCGACATTTTCTTTTAAAAAGTTTTACTTATCAAGGATACATGACCATGGGCACTGAAGCAAAAAATTGGACCAAAACAAGCTGGCAGAACCATACTGCCCTGCAGCAGCCAAAATGGCCGGATATGGGTGTACACGATGATGTACTGGCCGATCTTTCCCGTCTCCCGCCCCTGGTCTTTGCCGGTGAAATCCGCGACCTCAAGGCCTTGCTGGCCAAAGCGGTCACCGGGGATGCCTTTCTCCTGCAGGGAGGTGACTGCTCCGAGAATTTCTCCGAGGTTACGGCCCCCAAGATTCGTGAGACCCTGAAGGTCCTGCTGCAGATGGCCGTGGTGCTCACCTATGCCGGTGGCAAACCAGTGGTCAAGGTCGGCCGTATTGCCGGGCAATATGCCAAACCGCGCTCTGCGGACATGGAAAAGGTGGGCAACATCGAGATCCCCTCCTATCGGGGCGACATGGTCAACAGCCCCGAACCAGTGGAGGCTTTGCGAATTCCGGATCCGAACCGCATGCTGCAGGGATACAACATGGCAGCGTCTACCCTGAACCTGCTCCGCGCCTTTACCCGTGGCGGTTTTGCCGCCCTGCACCGGGTCTCGGCCTGGAACCAGGAATTTGTCAAACAGTCCCCCATGGGGCGCAGCTATGAACGGCTGGCCAAACAGATCCACCAGACCCTGCAGTTCATGGAGACCATCGGCATTGATTCCGACAGCCCCCAGATGAAACAGGCCCAGCTCTTCACCTCCCACGAGGCCCTGCTCCTCGGTTACGAGACAGCACTTACCCGTGAAGACTCAACCCGTGGCGGCTGGTATGACTGCTCTGCCCATATGCTCTGGATCGGAGAGCGAACCCGTCAGATCGACGGTGCCCATGTGGAATTTCTGCGCGGAGTAAACAACCCCATCGGGGTCAAAATCGGGCCGGACTATGATCTTGATAATGTCAAGCAGCTCATCGACGCCCTCAACCCGGAAAATGAGCCGGGACGCCTGACCCTGATCACCCGTCTGGGTGTGAAAAATATTGAAAAAGTGCTCCCGCCCCTGCTGCGTGAGTCAAAGAAAGAGGGTTACAATATCGTCTGGAGCTGCGACCCCATGCATGCCAATACCTATACCGCAGATTCCGGACTCAAGACCAGGAACTTCAATGACATCCTCTCTGAGATCACCTGTTTCTTTGAGACCCACTGGGCCGAAGGGACCATCCCCGGTGGTATTCACCTGGAGATGACCGGTGAAAATGTCACCGAATGTACGGGTGGAGCCAGGAACATCGTGGATGCGGAACTGGCCAACAACTACCTCACCACCTGTGATCCACGCCTTAACGCAGAACAGAGCCTTGAGGTCGCCTTTCAGATCGCTGATATGATCAGGAGCTAGTGCCTATCCAGAAATGAGATTTTTTCTTCTAAATCGAGGCGCTCGATGAATTTAACCGTAGGCATATATTTGATATTCCGAGGATTAAATTTTGAGAGCAACGAAGAGTTAGGAGAAAAAGGCCATTTGTGGACAGGCACAAACTGATACCCCGCAAGGAGACCTCCACCAAGACGACTGTCTCGGTGGAGGTCTCCTCTTTCCCCTTCAACAGAAAATACTTGGATGGGTATAACAGGCCGCAAAACAGGTTTCCTCTTTTTCCTGACCCTCCTCTGCTTTCTCCTCTCAAGCAGTTGGCCCTCCTTCATTCACGCCGCCCCCCTGAACGCTGATCTCCGACTGCAGCAGGCATTGTCCGGGACAGACTCACAAGCCTGGGGACTGCAAAACCTGGAAGAACTGCACAGCTTTTATAAGGCTCGAGGCTACCAGAGGGCCTGGAACAAGACGCTCCTGCCACGGTTAATCGCTGCCCTCAATAACTCCACGCAACACGGACTGACCCCGTGCGACTATCGGGTCAACCTCCTGCAAAATAAGGCTATCGATGAGCTCCAGCGTGAACTCGTAGCCAGCGATGCCTATCTGACCCTGGCAGGACACATCCTCTTCGGTAAGGTGGATCCGATTTCCATTGCCCCAAGCTGGTCTGTGGCCAGCCGGCAGCGAGACCTGGTTCAGCACCTGACAACGGCCTTGGAGAGTGGAGAGATCGAAAAGAGTTTCGATGACCTGGCCCCATGCTGCTATGAATATGCCACCTTAAAAAAAGCCCTTTCCCGCTACCGAAAAATCGCGCAGCGTGGCGGCTGGGGCCAGATCACTCCCGGCAGGCTGTTAAAACTCGGGAGTCAAAGTCAGCAAGTTGTCCAGCTCCGTGCCCGTCTTCGAACAAGTGGTGACCTGGAAGCAGCATCTTCCAGGCAGGACCCGACCCTGTTTTCCCCTGCTCTGGAAAAGGCAGTCAAGAAATTTCAGCAACGGGCCAACCTGGAAACAGATGGCATTGTTGGCCCGGTCACCCTGCGCCACTTGAACAAGACCCCCTTTGATCGAATCAATACCCTGCGCATCAACATGGAGCGCTGGCGCTGGCTCCCCGAAGATCTTGGTCAGAAACATATTCGTGTCAATGTGGCCGGCTTTTACCTGGAAGCCCGTCAGCAAGGAGAGAAACCCCGCTCTCATAAGGTCATTGTCGGCCTCGACTACCGACAGACCCCGATCTTTTCCAACGCCATCAAATATCTGGATTTCAATCCCTACTGGTATGCACCCAGAAGACTGGCGACCAGGGACAAACTTCCCATGTTCCGGGAAGATCCAGACTACTTCGAGTGGGCCGGGTTTGAACTCCTTGACAGGGACAATAAAGTTGTCGATGAGACAACCGTAGACTGGGACACACTCTCAGTAAACTACTTTCCCTATGTGCTGCGACAGCGGCCAGGCCCCCGCAATGCCCTGGGCCGGGTCAAGTTCATCTTTCCCAACAAACACAATGTCTATCTCCACGACACCCCCTCCCGGGAGCTTTTTACCAAGGTTCAGCGGGACTTTTCTTCAGGCTGTATCAGGGTGCAGACACCTATGGATTTGGCCCAGTGGCTGCTGACAGAGCAGGACGAGTGGAACCAGGAACGAATCGATGCAGTTATTGCAGGAGAGAAAAGGACCCGAGTCCTCCTCAAGGAGCCCGTTCCTATTCATATCCTCTATTGGACCGTCGTTGTTGATCGGGAGATCAACGATCTCCGCTTCATTGAGGATGGTTACCAGCGGGACGAACGGATCCTCCAAGCACTGGATGCCCTCTGCCCCACAACAGAATAAGCTGGATCACCACTTTTACACGTGCTTTGGGCAAGATAAGCAGGGTGCGCCCTTGACAAAGAAGACAAGCTTGTCTATTTTACAGAGATATGTATAGTGGATTGTTTGCAGAATCCATTCAAGATTCCTCTCTTTTCAACACCTCGTTACTTGCCAACATGCAGGAGCAACTGACCAGCCGACGAAAATTTCTTGGCAAATCACTGCAGATCGTGACTGGAGCCGCCCTTCTCTCTCCAGCGCTTTCCATCGCCCGGAAACTCGATATCCGCGACCTTTCTTTTTACCATACCCATACCGGCCAGGAACTTGATGTCACCTACAGGATCGGTGGCAGGTACGACCCCATTGCCCTTGACAAGGTAAACCACCATCTCCAGGATTTCCGTACCCGGGAAACACACCCCATAGACCCCAACCTTCTGGACATACTCTATAAAATCAAGAAACATGCTGGGGGAGGTGTCTATGAAGTGATCTCCGGGTATCGCTCCCCCAAGACCAATTCCATGTTGCGCGGCAAGAGCAACGGGGTAGCCAAACGCAGCCTGCACATGGACGGGAGGGCCATTGATGTCCGTCTGTCAGGACTCAGGATCGGAGACCTGCGGGACATTGCCCGTTCTCTGCAAAAAGGAGGCGTTGGCTACTACCCCAAATCAGACTTTGTTCATCTGGACACCGGCCGAGTCCGCTTCTGGTAGTAAGTTGGCCCAGGCACCCCATCTTTGCACGGTTAGCTCTGCCTGCATAGCTGGCTATAACAGACAGAGCTAACCGCACAAAGCTGGAGCACCTGTACCAGCTTACTCTACTGTCCAGTCGTCTACTTTTTTTCCCCTTGCACTCACCTTCTCTCCCTTCAAGCTATTCAGGACATCCAACTCTTTCTGTAGGGTCGGGTCGCCTAACACGGCCATCTCATCCTTGAAGTGGTTTGTAAAAAGAGTAAACAGTTTCTGGTAGCCTGCGGAGACCTCAAGGGGGCAGGAGCGCTGTTCCCAACTCTCTATTCTCGGCCGTTCCACACGCAGATCCGGATTCACCAGCCCTCTTTCCAGATAGGGAAAGCAGATAATCGGCTGGGCAACCTTGTCATTGCATCCTTTACGGCTATCCATGAGCCAGTTTTTCAACAGCGACACATATTCAGTGAGGAGCACTGCTTTGCGGATACCGTTGTTATCCCAGTACGATTTTCCACTATCAAACTGCACACGATCACTTGTTTGAAAACGCTTGCCACTCCTATCCTCATAGGAAAGTCTCAGCCGCACCGGATCATTTGAGTCAGTCAGCTTCTTCAATTTGACCAGAACCACTCCCCCTCGAACCTCTTCCTCTTCCACGGTACTGGGAAAAAGGGTACTGATCTTCATCACCTCACCGGTGGCCAGATCGGCCTCAGGTGAACCAAAAACCCCGACAATCTCATAATCACGGCTCTCCACCTGCAGTTCCAGATCAAAGACCAGCGGGGTCACCATAAAATCAAATTCCTCATCCAGCCGCTTCCTGAAATCCTCCTGAGAATGAACAGCATAATAGTTGGCCCCCCTGGTTTTGCTGATATGCTCCACAAGGTCCGGGTTAAAATCGACTCCCACGCCAATGAAGGTGGTGTAGATGTTCTTTGCTGAAGCATCACCTACCATGCTGAAGAGTCCGCCTTTGCTCAGTTCGCCACGGTTGGGCATAGCATCGGTGAGAAAAACAATGCGGTTCTCATAGAGAGCAGGGTCCTTAAGGCTGGACTGCAAGGAGGAAAACTGCTCCAGCCCCTTTTGCAGGCCGGCCCCCATATTGGTGCCTCCGCGTGGCCGAAGATCGAGGATATGAGTGCTGATGGCCTTCATGTCGGTTTCCCGAACAAGCCGCAAAGGTTTGGCCCTGTAGCCCAGATTATCAAAGAGAACCATAGCAAAACGATCATCTTCATGCAGATGATCAAGCATGGCAACGATGGACTGATTGGCAAGTTCCATCTTGCTCTGCGGCGTTCCTTCTCCGGCCTCTCCCCCTGCTCTTTTTCCGTCATAATAATAAGAGCTAAAAGGTGCGGACATGGAGCCGGAGATATCGAGGACAACCACAAGATTCAATTTTTTCCGCTGAAAACTCTCTTCCGTAAGCCCGGAGTTGAGCCCTAAGGAGAGATAGTAATCCTCCTCGCCGGAAAAAAGATCTTTCGTCACAGCACGACCATAGGAAGGACAAAACAGACTCCGGCACTCCTGCTCCTGACCCGTATCAAAGCTATAGTCGTAAAAGAGTCCTTCATAGGTGAGGGCAGAATAGCGCGGCAGATATCCCTGCTCCAAATTCTGAAAGAAGTTGTCTGCATCCTTGGCACCACCTACGGAAAAACCGATACTATCGGACACCGGACTCATGCTCATAACCCTGGCCTCTGCCATGACCTGCATTGATGGAGCAGGTGCGGCCAGCCCCTTGCTTCGTCCTGCTCTTTTTACCGTTGCCGTCCCTTGCACCGGCTCATTCACATATTCCCAGTCATCAATCTTTTCCTTCTCCTCCTCCTCGATAACCGAGGCGGTATAACTCAGCTGCGCCCCCAGTGCCAAAAAGCAGAGGGCGATAAGGGTAATCTTCTTTCCTGTTCTTTTCATA
>DAOVAI010000248.1 GCA_030671085.1 Pseudomonadota bacterium
GCAAAAGAGAGTGATGGCCAGGTTGATCTTTCCACCATCAAGGGTCCATCCACCTACTCCCGTATCCGTGGCCTTTAAAAAAACCGGGTGCGGCCCAAAAACTCATTTTTTCTTTTTTTTATCCCGATTTTTATCACGGATGAAGAGCTGAATGGGAACCTTGTCCAGGCCAAGGCCATCACGGAACCTGTTCACCAGATAGCGTTCATAGGAAAAATGGACACCCTTTGCGCTATTGCTCATGATCACAAACTTTGGTGGACGACTGCCCACCTGGGAGGTGTAATAAAATTTAAGCCGCTTGTTCTTATAAATGGGAGGAGAATGATCCTCCACCGCATCTCTCAATAACCTGTTCAGGGCCGATGTGGGAAAGCTCGCGGTGAACTGTTTGTAGACAGAACCGATGACAGGAAAGAGACGCTTGATCCCGTACCCTGTGAGTGCCGAGGCAGTCATCAGAGGGGCAAAACCGACAAAGGGAACAGCGAGGGCAATCTCTGCCATGATCTGTTCCTGGCGTATCTTGTCATCCTTGACCAGGTCCCACTTGTTTACCAGGAGTATCAAGCCCCGACCCTGCTCCTGGGTATAGCCGATCACCTTGGTATCCTGCTCAGTGATCCCTTCGCCGGCATCGATGAGCACCACAGCGATATCACACTTCTCAAGCGCTGCCAATGCCTTGAGGATACTGAATTTTTCCAGCTTCTCCTTGGTCTTCCCCTTTCTCCTGATCCCGGCAGTATCGATGAGCAGATAGTTGTACTTGCCATGGGTGAGCAAGGTGTCCACAGAGTCGCGGGTGGTCCCCGAGACATCGGAAACCACCATACGTTCCTGCCCCAGGATCTGATTGATCATGGAGGATTTCCCCACATTGGGGCGACCGAAAAAGGCAACCTTGATGGTTCCCTCAGGCAGATCGAGTTCCTCATCGGTTGCCTGCAGACTCTCCTCCAGCCCGTTCATGAGATCAGCAAAGCCGTACTTATGCTCAGCAGACAAGGGCCAGAACTTATCTACACCCAGCTCGTAAAACTGGTACAGCAGCTCATCTTCGAATTCCGGGCCATCGATCTTGTTGACTATATAAAAGATCTTCTTTTCTGTACGACGGAGAAGATTGGCCACCTCCTTATCTGCAGGCGTGACCCCCTCTCTGCCGTCAAGGAGAAAGAGAATGATATCGGCTTCCTCAATGGCTGCCATGGCCTGATCACGGATATGTTCTCCCATGATATCACCACTGTTGTCTGCAATACCGCCGGTATCGACCAGCATGAAGAGCTTGTCATTCCATACCACCTTCTCATAGTGGCGGTCGCGAGTCACACCGGGGGTAGGGTCAACCAGCGCCTTTCTCGACCTGGTAATTCGGTTGAACAGAGTCGACTTTCCCACGTTGGGACGTCCGACCAGGGCAACGATTGAATGTGTTTGTGTGGGCATAATTCTCCTTTCGTATACGATCCTCACATGTACACCAAAACAACAAAGAATGCACCTGATTCGAATAAACGGAAGAGAGAAGGGAGGAACAAGGGGTGAGGGATGAGGAGCAGCGAAGGTGCCTGACTTGGTTCTGACTTCTAAACCCAGACCCCGGCAAGATGCGCGCTGCAGGATGGACAGGTGCCCCTGATGAGCGTATTGGTTTCAATGGAAAAACCATGACGCCTAATGACTGCAGTGGTGCAGGCTGGACAGTTGGTATTTTCCCCTCCTCGTCCGGGCCTGTTCCCCTCGTAGACATAGTGGAGCCCGGCAGGACATGAAAGAGGGATTTTTTTTCTACAGGATCGATGTGTTCGGCCACAACCCGGCCATAGACCAGGCTGTAGAGAAGACAATCTCCCCCTTCACTTTCAATCTCTCCCCCGCCTCTGCCATTTTCCATCAAGAAAGAGATAATGGGGAGAAAAGCGGGCCTTATAATTCATGGCAGCCACCTCCTCGATGTAATACCCAAGGTACAGGTAACTGATATCCAGCTGGAGGCAGGTATTGATCAGGGTCAAAATGTTAAAAGTTCCCAGACTGCGGGCAGACTCGTCTGGGTCAAAATAGAAGTAGACTGCGTTCATCCAGTTCTCACCCACATCGACAATACCGTTCCCCACCAGCCGCCCCTGCAGACGAAAACGGATCTCCATTCCGGAGACGATCCGATTGAGAAAAAAACCCTCGTAGTAGGACCTGGCATCATTACTTTTATGGGGGTATCGACTACTGAGAAATTTCTCACAGAGTGTGATATTCTCTTCACTCCCTTCCAGGGAAGCAAATTCTATCTCCAAATCCTTATTTTTTTTCAGTACCCGCCGCTGGTTCCGGTTGAGCTCCATGGCTGCAGGATGAAGTCGGATGGGGACGCATGCCCGGCAGTCAGGGCAGTGCATGGTGTAGAGACAGTTCCCATTGCGCCGATAACCGGAGGCCAGAAAGAGTTCCATGGTTCGATCAGGAATGGGGGCAAAAAGGGCCTGGTAAAAAACAGCCTCCCTGGGGAGATGGTAAGGGCAGTCCACTGCCATCTCCACAAAGTACTGTTCCAGATGGGATTCAAGCAGGGCAAATTCCTTTACACACTGCTCATCATAGAGGGACAACGTAATAACCTGCCTTGATGTCGTTAGGGTAATGGTTTTTTTTTAGTAACTTTACAGAAAATGTCGAATATCG
>DAOVAI010000156.1 GCA_030671085.1 Pseudomonadota bacterium
AATCAACCTTTGGCCAGGCTGGAGCCCACCTCAAAGTTCACCACTAAGGGAACGTCAAGCTCCATGGCTCCCTCCATGGCCCTTTTGACCACTTCCCGGGTGCGATCCAATTCGGATTCAGGGAGCTCAAAGACCAGTTCATCGTGAATCTGCAGGAGGAGGCGGGCGGCCAAACCCTCTTCCTTGAGGGCAGAGGCCACCTTGATCATGGCCAGTTTGATCACATCAGCAGCTGTCCCCTGGATGGGGGTGTTGATGGCAGTTCTTTCTGAAAACTCCCGCCTGGTCTTGTTTTTCACCAGGATCTCAGGGAGCATCCTTCTCCGCTTGAGAAGAGTAGTGACATAGCCGTCAGCGCGAGCCTGTTCAACAATCTCTTCCATGAATACCTTTACTCCGCCATAGAGGCGAAAGTATTTGTCAATAAAGTCACTTGCCTCCTTGCGGCTGATATTCAGCTGTGCAGAGAGCCCAAAACTACTCATCCCGTAGACAATACCGAAGTTGATGGACTTGGCCACCCGTCGCATCTCCGCGGTCAGCAGCAGGGGCGAGACACCGAAAAGCTCAGCCGCGGTCCTGGCATGGATATCTTCACCATGGCGAAAAGCGTGCAGCAGGGCAGGATCCTGTGAATAGTGGGCCAGGACCCTGAGATCAATCTGTGAATAGTCAGCAGAGAGAAAGATGAGGTCCTTGTCCGGGATAAAGGCCTGCCGTATCCTGTTGCCCTCTTCCGTACGAATAGGAATATTCTGCAAGTTCGGATTACTGGAAGAAAGCCTGCCCGTGGCCGTTATTGTCTGATTAAAGGAGGTGTGTACCCTGCCGGTGGCCGGATCGATCAAGGTTTTCAACTTCTTTACGTAGGTTGACTGCAGCTTGGCCAGGACCCGATAGCGGCTAATCTTTGCCGGGATCTCATGTTTACGCGCCAATTTTTCCAACACCTTGCTATCAGTGGAATATCCGGTCTTGGTCTTCCGGCCATGGGGGAGTTTCAGTTCCTCAAAGAGGAGCTGTGCCAGCTGTTTAGGCGACTGGATGTTAAAAGTGTATCCGGCAAGCCCATAGATCTCTTCTTCGAGACTGGCAAGCTCTTCCTGAAACTCCTCTGCCAGCAGGTCCAGTGCCTTTCCCGACACCACAATCCCTGCAAGTTCCATCTCTGCCAGAATAGGGATCAGCGGGGTCTCCACTTCGAGAAAAAGTGCGTCCTGATCAAGCTCTACCAGCATCGGCTCATACTCCTGCCAGAGGAGCAGGGCTCCAAACACATCTTCACAGCTGTAGGCACACGCCTCATCAAGACCCACATAGGCAAAACAGTTTTCCTTTTTTACATCGCTTACCACCTGATCAAAGGGGGTCAGCACATAGCCCCGCTCCTGACAAAGACTATCCAGTTTCAGGGATCTTCTTCCAGGTTCCACCAGATAGGCCGCAACCATGGAATCCAGAAGCGGGCCGCCCATGGTCAGGTCACAGGAGGTTCTGAAAACCGAATAGTCATACTTGATGTTATGACCAAGTTTCGGAAGATCCTTTGCCTCCAGAAAAGGTCTCAAGGCCTCAAGCACCACCCCCTTATCCAATTGTCCGGCAAGCAGTTGCCCGTCCGCTGAACAGTGGCCCACGGGAATGTACCAGGCAGCATCCAGATCTGTACAGAGTGAGATGCCCACAAGAGATGCCTGGGCAACATTGAGGGAGGTGGTCTCAGTATCGATCACCAGCAGCGGTGCAGTTGAGAGATGCTCCACGAGGAGCTGCAGCTGTTCACCACTCTGCACCAGCTGAAATCCGTCAGTGGGCACAGGAATTGCCTCTGATTTCTCCTCCAGCATACTGGTGAACTCAAGACGCCGGTACAGGTCCTGCAGCATCTCCTCATCCGGTTCCTGGGCCTCGTAAGCAGAGAGTTTACCTGGCACGTCTGCATCATACTTCAGGCGGATGAGATCCCGTGAAAGAAAGGCTGCCTCCTGGTTATCACCGAGTCGCTCTTTGAGTTTGGACTTTTTCATACCAGTAAGCCCTGCATAGATCCCTTCCAGAGTCCGGTACTGGTTGATCAGCTTCTCAGCAGTCTTGGGCCCAACCCCCGGGACGCCCGGCACATTATCAGAGCTGTCTCCAATGAGGGCATAGCAGTCCAGGAGCTGCTCTGGATTCACATTATACTTGGCCTGAACCGCAGCAATATCCATAACCTTGTCATTCATGGGATCCCACATGACCACCTGCTCATTGACCAGCTGCAGAAGGTCCTTGTCACCGGAGACGACAACAACCTTATAGCCCTGATCGCCGAGCAGCCTGGCAGCAGTGGCAATGATGTCATCTGCTTCAATGCCCTTGATCTCAAAACTGGGAATATTCATAGCCTGGACCAGTTCTTTGATATAGGGAATCTGCAAGGCCAGATCTTCAGGCATGGGCGGACGGTTGGCCTTATACTCAGCATAGAGTTCGTGACGAAATACCGGTCCTCTGGCATCAAAGGCCACGGCTATATGTTTTGGATTTTTTTCCCGCAGAAGTCGGCGCAGAATATTTAAGAAGCCAAAAACCGCATGGGTTGGCAACCCCTGACTATTGGAAAGGGGGGCAACGGCATGGTAGGCGCGATAGATATAGGCGCTGCCGTCAACAAGATACACTTCATCGCTCACTGGCCTTCCTCCTGCTAAGCAATTGCGAGCATCTGCTCAAGAGACCTGGCGGCAAGGGCTGCAATTTCCGGTTCCACTGAAATCTGATTCTTCACCTTTCCAGCTGCCAGGTTGTCTAGAAGCCAGAGCAGGTTGACCGGCTGATTGCAATCCATGGTGGTACACAGGCAGGAGCTTGGGGCGAGCAGATGGATCTCCTTGTCAGGGTGCTGAAGCTGCAACCGCTGTACCAGGTTAATTTCCGTACCAACGGCCCACTTGCTTCCGGCAGGCGAATTCTTCACAGCCGAGATAATGGCCTCGGTGGAACCATATTGATCAGCTATGCTCACTACGTCATGTACACATTCCGGATGGACGATCACCTGTATATCAGGTTCCTGCAAGCGCCACTGACGAATATGGTCCGGCAGAAAACGCATATGCACCTCACAATATCCATCCCAGAGCAGGATTTTTGCCTGCTGCAGCTGCTCCACTGAATTTCCGCCAAGGAGTTCACCCCGTCGCCAGAGCAGGACCTGTTCTTCAGGTACCCCGAGGGCTGACGCAGAGTTCCTTCCCAGATGTTCATCGGGAAAGAAAAAGACCCTGCTCCCCTTATCCAGAGCCCAGGCCAGTACCTTTTCTCCATTGGAAGAGGTACAGACCGATCCTTCCCGCTTGCCGACAAAGGCCTTGATGGCAGCTGAAGAATTGACATAGGTCACAGGAACCATATCAGCTTCTTCTGCCATGATGCCGACACTGAGCAACTCTTTGTAGGCCTGCTCAACGGCCCCCAGAGTGGCCATATCAGCCATGGGACAACCAGCATGGAGATGGGGAAGCAGTACCTTTTGCTGCGCACGGGCAAGGATATCAGCAGACTCTGCCATAAAATGGACGCCGCAGAAAATCAGGAACTCACGATCGCTGACAGCCGCAGCCTCACGCGCCAGCTTCAGGGAATCACCGGCGAGATCGGCAAACTGGAAGAGATCCTGATTCTGGTAATGGTGACAGAGGATTAATATATTATCGCGTAACTCACTTATCCGCGCACCAATCCGGTCCAGAATTTCTTCACGCTGAAGGCTGTAATATGCAGCCCCGAGATCCTCTTGCTGTAACGGTATCATTTGAATCCTTTTCCTCGTTATCTTTTTTTCTTCACAGGCCGGACACCCGTCCGACGATGGTCTTTCTTCTACCACTGACACCGGGTTATGGCAAGAAGGGAATAGTTCGCCAGGAGGCAGCAAGCAACATGCTTAACTCACTGTCCTGTAAGAGATTACCAGTCACCAAAAAAGGAAAAGGGCCTGTGCGAAAACAGTTTCGCACAGGCCCTTCTTTATAATAAATTACCAGTATGTCTAACGAGTTACCCTCACCCATGATGCCTGTGGCCCCTTATCGCCCAGGCTCTCACCATACATAACCTCATCGCCTTCGGTCAACTGATCAAGGGGAATATCTTTCAGAGCATTTTCATGAAAGTAGATCTCCCGTTGATCCGGAGTCACGATGAAACCATATGATTCATAGGGTGAAAGTTTATGAATCACGCCATACTGCGCACCCTCGTCAACAGAGCTCTCAGCTGACGTTTCACTTTTTCGTTTCTTACGCACAATCTCCTTCAGTTGGTGAGACAAAACATCAAATGCTTCCACAAGCAGGGGGCCGACATTTTCCCCTTTTCTACTGACAACAACCGTATCCTGAGGAACAGAGGCGACCAGCTTCAGCTCGTACCCTCCTTCCTTGTGATGGGTTGTTGCTTCAATGGAGACACGGAGATGGAGAACGAAATTGGCAAAATGACGGACAAGTCTCTCTTTTTCCTCATCGATCTTTGTTTGCCATCCCTTTCGCAACTCAACATTCCGGGTTTCAACCTTTAGATCCATACGGTTCCTCCATGTAAGCTACAACGATGGCAGAAGCCATCATCTCCAACACGTATCCGCAGACACGCTCCCTGGCAGGCCTCGCTATCGGGGTACAGGCTGGCAGACACCACTCTTTCTGCCAGGCTTCACCACCCGAACAGCAACAGCACAACCTTTCCTATTATTATATTCCTCCCACAGGGATAATCAAGTACTGTTGTGTGCTCCTGTTCCATTTTTCCAGAGAGCAGACTGGAATCATTTTTCTTTCCGCGACGCATTCTTCCTGGTATAAAGGAGAGCTTAAACTTACATAACGGTGGAAAAGCCGAGTTTGCTTGCCTCGGTGAACTCTTAGGAAAAGTCATTTTTCCAATCAAAAGCAGGTTGCGAGGATATTTCCCGCTATCTGATATGTTTTCTCCCCTTTCCTCTCAAGTGTGCAACAGATGACTAAAGAACAGACAGGAGTCATCCTTCTCAACATGGGAGGGCCTGAAAAGCTCGACGATGTGCGGCCCTTTCTCTACAATCTCTTTTCCGACCGGGAAATCATCCGTCTCGGCCCCTTTTTCATGCAGAAGCCTCTGGCGTGGCTCATTGCAAAAAGACGGGCCCCAAAGAGCATGAAGACCTATGAAAAGATTGGAGGGGGCTCACCCCTTACTGGTATCACCCTGGAACAGGAACGGGCCCTGGAAAAATCCCTCCAGCAACACGGCAATTATACGGTAGTTACTGCCATGCGTTACTGGCACCCGGACAGTGGTAGCGCCTTAAAAAAACTGACAGATAAAGGAATCACCAGGCTTATTGCCCTCCCCCTGTATCCCCAGTACTCCTGCGCACCC
>DAOVAI010000190.1 GCA_030671085.1 Pseudomonadota bacterium
CTGGTCGAGCGCATGAGACGTCCTACTCCCTGCCTGAGAGTCAGGATGGCACGGGGAACCTGAAACTGAAAAAAGGGATTGCCCCCTTGCTCCTCAATGGCCTTCATTCTCGACTGGATCACCGGATCACTGGGCACTTCAAAGGGAAGCTTATCGATCAGTACGCAACTCAGCGAATCGCCGGCCACATCTACCCCTTCCCAGAAACTGGCCACTGCCAGGAGAACCGAGTCGGTATTCTCACGAAACTGCTCCAGCAAGGCCTGACGCGAGGCGCTTCCCTGTACCAGTACCGGATAACTGAGACGGTCTTCCAAATAATCCGCCAACAGATCCATGGCCTTGAAGCTGGTAAAAAGGACAAGGGCCCGTCCCCTGCTGATCGTCAACAGATCATAGACGCGCTGACAGAGGGACTGGCTGTAATTCTTGGCCGTGGTCTCTGGAAATCCATTTTCAGGTACATATAACAGAGTTCGCCCACTGTAGTCAAAGGGCGAATGCAGGCACAGCGTTTCACTGGACTCATCAATACCAAGTCGCTCCCGGACATAACTGAAATCGCCTCCAGTGGTAAGTGTTGCAGAGGTTATGATACAGGACTGCACAGAGGAGTAGAGGTTTTTCTCCAGTTCGCCTGCCACATTGATTGGAGTCGCTGACAGGCTGATGGTCCGCTCCCGCCGCTCATACCAGTGGACAAAACCGCTCTCCCCCATCTGCTCAGTACCGGCAATGTACAGGAAGTTGGCCTGCAATTCGCCTGCTCGGGTGGCAAACAGATTCCAGACCTCGCCGTGCACGGCCAGTTCCTGGCAACGCTGGGAGAGCTGTTCCAGTCCTGCAGCAAGATTTGCCACATCCTCTTGCCAGCGATCCGTTTTTTCCTGCAGGGGAGTGAGTGGATACCTGCCTCTGGTGACAGGAAAGAGGGAGGCAAAACCATCAAATCGTTGTTTCAGTCCACGTGCAAAGCCCACAAGCTGATCAAACTCCGTAGATGACAGGTCTGCTTCTGCCTGACGCTCGAGATCTCCTACAAGATCAAGAAGTTGATACTGACTGAAATGCTTACCAAAAAAATTTGAAGCCACATTTTCCAGGTGATGGGCCTCATCAAAGATCACTGCCTGGTAGCGGGGAAGAATCTCGCCAAAACCAGCCTGCCGCAGGGAGAGATCTGAAAAGAAAAGATGATGATTAACGATAAGAAGCCGCGCTGAACCCGCTTTTTTACGCAGACGATTTACAAAACAGAGACCAAATTCCGGACAATCACTTCCCAGGCACTGGTTTGACTGGGCAGAAATCCTGGGCCAGAGCGGTGAGCGGTCAGGAAGCCAGGAGAGTTCTGCCCTGTCACCGGTAGCAGTCGTTTCCAGCCAACGCTCAATCTTGTCCCCCTCCCTGTCCTCCACCAGTGATGCCTGGGGATTACTGCGATACTGGAACCAGCGATAGTGACAGAGATAATTTTGTCTTCCCTTGATACACAGGGCCGGAATGTCCATCCCCAAGATCTTCTTAAGAAGAGGAATCTCTTTTTTTAAGATTTGATCCTGGAGATTAATGGTTGCGGTGGAAATCACCACCCGCTGTCCCGAGAAAAGAGCAGGAACCAGGTATGCCAGGGTCTTACCGATACCTGTTTCCGCCTCCACCAGCAGTACAGCTGCCGGACCTTCTGTCCTCCTATTTCCTTCCTCAAGGATAGCAGCCACGGCCTCGGCCATCTGCAGCTGCCCTTCCCGGGGTTCAAAGGCAGCAAGCCCGGCAGCGAGTTTTCCTCCTGATGCAAAGATCTCTTTCACCCTATCTCCTCCAAAACATCTCGAGCCACCTCGACCACCTGCGGAGAAACATCGTGAAGTGCCCTGCGCACGCCGTCAAGGGCTTGCGGAGTCCCTATGATCCCCAAGACAGCGGCAGCTTCACCGCGAACGTGCGGCGGTCCGCTTGCAAGTGCCTTGAGGAGAGAGGGAATTGCCAAAGGAAGATCCTGGGGATGGCGCAATTTCAGTTCCTCAAAAAGCACAGAGATCCCCAGGCGAACATTAAATCGTTCATCATCCAGAATCGTTCCCACCCAATCGTAATAAAGAGGTTCACGCTTAAACATTTCAAAAATGTTTTCCACATGCCCCATCTCCAAAAAATCACCAATGACCGTTTTCAGCTCGTCATCGCTCACTTCACCTTTCAATGTGCGCCTCCCGCTGGATTCATTTCTCGTATTCACCTGCCAAGTCAAAATAAATCCAATTGCATTATGTTATTGTCAGCCTTTAGGGTACTTCCCTGAGTAGTTGCGTTCTATAGAATTAATCAACAGGTTATACGATTTTTACTTTCCTTTTTCAACCATCCCTGTACAATCTATTTGTGGTGACATCCTGCTGTATTATCGTTACTCAACATCAGCTTTTCCCCAACAGGGCTCCCGTATGGTTGAACTTCCATCCTCACCTCACACCAGTCAGACGTACTCATCGAACGAGTATCTCGATCCTGGGGAAGCCATCGTCATTGTTGACGATTCACCGGAAATTATCCTGATTTTCGAAAGCCTCCTCCACAATGAAGGCTTCACCACCGTCTTTACCGCCACAAACGCTGCCGAACTCTACCAGCTCCTGGAACAAGAAAATATAGCCTTAATCCTTTTAGATATCGGGCTTCCGGACAGAGACGGAACAGAGATACTCACCGACATTGTTCCCCGTTTTCCCGACCTCGGGATAATCATGCTCACCGGCACCACAGACCTGAAGACTGCCCTGGGCTGCCTGCGGCAAGGTGCAGATGACTATCTGGCCAAGCCGGTGAGCCTGGAAGAGTTCAGCCTGGCTGTGCGCAGCGCCCTGCAAAAACGCAGACTGACCATAGACAACCGCAGATATCAACAGCAGCTGGAACTCACCAATTACCGGACCCAGTTTCTTCACCAGCTCAACCTGCAGATGAACAGTGCCTACCTGGACACCATTGAACTCGACTCCATTCTCAAGTCTATTCTGGTCGGCATCACTGCTGAAGAGGGATTGAAGTTTAATCGCGCCTTTTTGCTGCTCTTTAATGAGGCTCACACTGAACTGCAGGGGAAAATGGCTCTCGGCCCATCATGCCGGGCTGAAGCCGGTCGAGTCTGGGACGAAATCAAGCAAAAAGACATGCACCTTACCGATATTCTCAATGAAGTCAGACATTGCTGCCTCGATAGTGACAGGGAAATCAACACAATCGTCCAGCTCCTGAAAATCCCGGTAGAGGACCATAATCACGTTCTGATACAGGCCTGTAACAGGCGCGCAACCATCCACGTTGAGGAAGGAAAGGTCAACGGAGAACCGGTCTCCGGCCAGCTCATTGATACGCTCCAGGAAGACAATTTCATAGCCACTCCTCTCTTTTCTCCCAACAAATCCCTGGGCGTCCTCATTGCCGACAACTTCATCACCCGTCTTCCTATTCAAGAAGATGACATCAATTCTCTGGAAATCTTTGCCAGTCAGGCCAGTCTCGCCATCGAACACAGCCAT
This sequence comes from Pseudomonadota bacterium, assembly GCA_030671085.1. GTDB lineage: Bacteria > Desulfobacterota > Desulfobulbia > Desulfobulbales > Desulfocapsaceae > Desulfocapsa. Next base: position 3,540 of record DAOVAI010000190.1, read on the forward strand.
CTCTACCAGGATATGCTGACCAAGATCGAAGAACTGGAAGATATTACCCAGGAACTGGAGAAAAACAAAGACCTGCTCGTTGAAGCGGAGCGCTATTCAGCCCTTGGTCACATGTCTGCACAACTGGTTCACGCCATCCGTAACCCCATCACCTCCATCGGCGGCATTGCCAGGTTGCTTGCCAAAAAAACCACAGAGGAAAAGAACCTCAAATTTCTGGACATGATGATACTGGAGACGGGAAAGATCGAATCCACCCTGGAAGATCTCTTCAACTTTGTAGGCGAGAAAGAGCCGGAAAAATTCGTGCAGCCCCTCTATCCCCTGATCCGCAAAAGTATCATGCTCTTTTATGGGACCATGAAAAAACAGTCCATCCAGTACCAGCTGGACCTTCCTGCCCCTTCCCCCCTCCTCTGTATTGATTCAAAAATGATCAGACAGATGCTGCTCCACCTGATAAGAAACGGTATTGAAGCCATGGGTTCCGGCGGCTCGCTAAGCATTTCCTGTGAAGAGGGTGAAACAGATGTCACGATCACCATAACTGACTCGGGAAGCGGCATCGCCAATGCC
>DAOVAI010000223.1 GCA_030671085.1 Pseudomonadota bacterium
ACGCAGGCCCGTTCACATGTAGGGTTTGCCCAGTTGAATGCGAGAATACGCTGCCTGAAAAAGAGTCTTATCCGTTCTGCCACACTTCCTTCGGCCATTGCTGCGATTCACGAATCCACCAATGTAGACACCATGTCTGAGATCCTGAAAAAATGGTTCGAGGGTGATGAGCAGGTACAGGGACTCATGCTTTTTAGTGGTGGTGGAGAGGAGTCACTCTCTCTCTATAGAAAAGGGCCTAGGTTTTTTTCTGCTCTTTCACCGGTTAATCATTCCGAGCATAAATTTTTTCGGCAATCGCTCGAACTGCAAAAAGATCAGGTTTTTGTCAAGCTTGTCGATCAGCAATCTGATCCCTTTCAACGAACCGGCAGTGATGAATATGAACTGCTCATGTCCACATCTGTGGTGGTTGGTGATTCGGGTCATATCGGTGTTATGATGATGCGCATAGCCATGTCTGAATTCTTGAAAAATTTCGAGAATTCTTACTGGGTTACTGGAGATGGGACGTATCTTAGCGGTTGTGAATTAAATGTTCCTGTGACTGGTTCTGTTCTTACTCTGGAAAGTGGTGATTGTAATGCTTTTGTGGAGTTTCCAGGTTTACAGGTAACGGAATTCAGTGATCCGTTGATTTTACCGGGAAAAGATAAGAAAAAAATAGCATGGATGCCTCTTGTTTTTAATGCAGAGCACGAGGCAGTCATGTGGGTGGGAAGTCGGGTTGATGAGAGTGCCATGGAACAATGGAGGGTGAGCATGACGGTTAATGTTGTCATGATCATTTGTGTCATGTCGGCACTGGTTTTTTTTGCTGCCAACTGGATTTCCGCAAAAATCGAATTTATCCAGAGAGATTTGCTCGTCGGTCTGGATGATATTATCAATAATGAAAAAAGAACAGAATTCAAATGGAGCGGGCCTCGAGAGATAAAAAACCTTGCCCGAGATATCACAGGTCTTTCCGAGCGTTACTGTGATACCTGTGAAGCCAGGACTCTTGCCGAAACCTCCCTGCGCGAAAGTGAGGATAAGTTCAGAAGTCTCACCGCATCTGCCCTTGACGGTATTATTTTGATGGATCGTCAGGGAAATATTGCCTATTGGAATGAAGCGGCAACCACAATTTTTGGATTTAGTTCTAATGAAGCGCTGGGGAATCCTATCCATTCTCTTATTGAACCCCGCCGTGAAGGTGAAAATTTAACAGTAGAACCACTGGATGAGGGAGAGTCAGGAGATAATTTTGCCCATACCGTTGAGCTTGTTGCCCGTAACAAAAGCACCAATAATGTCTTTGTGGAACTTTCCCTCTCGTCCACCAGGATCAAAGGGCAATGGCATGCAATATGGATTGTACGAGATATCACTGAGAGGAAACGCAGTGAGGAAGATGCCAGGATACAGCAGCAGCAGCTTCTCCATGCTGATAAGATGATCTCCCTTGGTCTGCTCGTGTCTGGCGTTGCCCATGAGATCAACAATCCTAATTCCATTGCCCTGTTAAATATTCCCATTCTCAAACGTTCCTGGGAAAGCATAAAACCGATACTTGATGAATTTTATGAGGAGAATGGTGATTTTGCTGTTGCCGGTATTGAGTATACCAGGATGCGGCAGCAACTTATGCAAACCTTAACAGAACTAGAGGAAAGTGCAGCGCGCATCAAACAGATCGTAGTTGATTTAAAAGATTATGCCAGACAGGAGACCAGCGGTCAGATGTCGCCGGTAGATATCACCGAGGTGGTCAAGTCAGGTGTTCGTCTTACCTCCAACAGTATCCATAATGCCACCAATAAATTTATTACCCACTATGGGGAAGATCTCCCTCAGGTACTGGGCAACAGGCAGCGCCTCACACAAGTGGTCATCAATCTGATCCAGAACAGCTGTGAGGCATTGGATAACAGTGATCTCTCTCTCACCGTCACCACCCGTTATAACAGGAAGAATGATGGAGTTGAAATTTCTATCCGTGATGAGGGGGCAGGTATTGCCGCCGAGGATCTGAAGCAGGTGACAGATCCCTTTTTTACTACCAAAAGAAGTATGGGAGGGACCGGTCTGGGACTTTCTGTTTCAGCTGGGATTGTCAAGGAACATAACGGTGTGATGAATTTCTATTCCGAACTTGGGAAAGGCACCGAGGTGGTCATTATTCTTCCTGCACTCCAGCCGACCAATTGATTTTGCACGCCTTGCATATGCAGTTTTTTGTTTAGCTATCCCGGTATGAAACGTTACAAATAAAAGAAAATCAGACAAAAAGGTATCATGACAAAAACACGTTACCCAACACTTCCGGTCCTTCTGGTGGACGATGAAGGTGCCTGGTTGAACAGCTTTGACCTGACCCTGCATTCTGCAGGAATCAACAATGTGATCACCTGCAATGATTCCAGAAATGTTATGGAGGTGATTCAGACGCAGCCCATCAGCGTACTGGTTCTTGACCTTACTATGCCGCATCTGGCCGGAGATGAGCTCCTGCCGATGGTCGTCAAATATTATCCTGAGATTCCGGTTATTATTATAACCGGACTGGATCAGGTCGAAACAGCTGTTCACTGTATGAAACTCGGTGCCTATGATTTTTTCACCAAGGTCACGGAAGAATCGCGGCTGGTCACTGGCGTTCAGCGGGCCATTGATCTTGGACTGCTGCGCAGGGAGAACAGCTCGCTTAAAGAGCATTTTTTAAAAGACCAGCTGAATAATCCAAAGGCCTTTTCCCATATCATCACCCATAATAAAACAATGCGTTCGGTGTTTCAGTACATTGAAGCCATTGCAACAACCAGCGAACCTGTGCTGATAACCGGTGAAACAGGATCCGGCAAGGAACTGTTCGCACGCGCCATCCACCGCCTTTCAGAACGAAGTGGTGAGTTTGTAGCAGTAAATATTGCTGGACTCGATGACACTATGCTGGCTGACACCCTGTTCGGCCACAAAAAAGGTGCCTTTTCAGGGGCAGAGCAGAGTCGTAAAGGTTTAATTGCAACCGGTGTTGACGGCAGCCTGTTTCTTGACGAAATCGGTGACCTGACGCCTGGTTCCCAGGTCAAACTCCTTCGCCTGATTCAGGAG
>DAOVAI010000036.1 GCA_030671085.1 Pseudomonadota bacterium
TGGCATTGCTATATTCTCTGGAGACAAGGGGAAGATCTTCGATCCGTCCGCCTTGTACTTTCGGCATTAGGGAACTATGCTGTTTTTTTTTGTGGTGTTTAAAACCAAGGGGAATGGTGTTTCTGATGTGGCCAAGCACGAGTTTGAGCTTTTCCGTTGAGATTGAAGTGAGCGAGGTTTTTACAGCGCACATGCCACAGCCTATATCAACCCCCACCGCATTGGGGATCACCATCTCTTCGGAGGCCATTACCCCGCCGATGGGCATCCCGTAACCAAGATGGGCGTCGGGCATCACTGCCACATGCTTGAAGATGAAGGGTAGGTTGGCAAGATTTTGGGCCTGGGCCAGGGTGTTTTCCTCGATATCATCAAGCCAGAGCTTAATCGGCTGTTTTTCACTGGTGATCACCTGCTTCATGGCTCAGCACTGCTCCTCAAATTCAATTTTTGCGCAAGTTCTGCGAGGGACCTGGGTATTTCAACCGGATACCTCTCACTCTCATTTAATTGTATCAAATACTCTGACAGACTGGCAAGCTAAGAAAAGGCATACTCTCTGGATTTTTTCATGTCCGGCTGCCCGGCAATTCGTTTCCTCCCCTGCTTCATCACATGCTGTCTCATTTTCGGGGTCCATGACAGATCATGTTTTTCAGTTTCCCGTGCCCTGTTTTCCGGAAAACGAACAACTAACCTCTGAGACCAAAGGGGATCTTGTGCTACAGTGAGTTGGAGCCTGATAACCGGTAGCGGTTAAGGTTCAACAAAGGAAGGTTAAGTATTGGTTGGTATGCTAACGGTTAACATTATTCTTGATAGGGCTTTCGGCCAGTGCACCTGACCGACCGCAGGACGGTAATCCTCGATTCATCTTCTCCAGCCGACACAACTTGGTGAGTATGTTTAGCTTTGATTAACAAAAATCATGGCCAGTGCTGCAACCTCCCTCAAATACCAGAATAATTACTCCATACTCTTCTCAGATCCAAAGCATTCGCTATAGTTCCTCCACTGCCACACCTATCCGCAAATCCTGCAACACTATCGTTGGAGAAAAACTACACTCTTTCGCTCCAATGCCACACACCTGATCGCCGCTACACCTTTGTGCCGCATAAGTGTGGTGGCAAGGTACGGCGCAATATCACAAAAAATATCCATTATATCAACATAATACAGATAAAAATAAAATTATTTCAGCAAAACCTACAAAATGGCACCATTGATGCAATACAAAAGGTAAGAAAACGAAAAAGAATACAAAATCAATTAGATATGGAGGACACCATGACTACCAATACACAAACTACCACCAGAAATCAAGTCGAAGCCGGATATGAAACCTCTAAGTTCGCACTCGGTGTTGGAATGACCATGGCTGCTCTCGTTGGCATCTGGGGCGCAACTTGCCTCGTAAGCGCACTGGTTAGTACTGGACCTATGAATGTACTGAAAGCTTACTTTACCGCAATGCTTGGCTAATAGAAAAAAATAAATAGTTACTCGAATAAAATTACACAGGAGAACACCATGGCAGCAAATACTTCAAAAACAGCAAGCAGAATAATCTTAGCAGCAGGTGCAATGATGTGTCTCTGGGTAGCAGCTGCCCTTACTGGTGCCCTGTACCAGGCCAACTGGTCTGTAGCTGAACTGGCCAGTCAGTACATGGTCGCAATCGGGATGGTCAAACCTCTGCATACTCTGGTTGATTACTACACACATATCAAGGGTATTGAGTATCTGATCTGTGTTGCCTTCTTCGTCGCCTTCCCAGTCTTCTTTAAATATGTAAATAAGGCTCCCAAGACGGCTCCCAAGACGGCTGCTGCAATCAAATAACATGAGTATCCTTTTCCCTTTGAACCTGCTGTTCGTCGAATGATAAATCCGACGAACAGCAGGTTTTTCTTTGTTGCCGTGCTTCCAAACCTCAATCTCACTGTTACCTGGCCCAATGTGAAACAGGATAGAGAACTACATGGACCATAAAAAACGAGTCATTTGCATGGGACGCGGCATCTCCACTATGCTAGCTATCGGTACCCTACCCATCCTGTTCACCAATCCGGGTCAGTACCTCTTCGGCCTCGTTGTCTGTGGCGGCATCGCCTTTGGCCTGGCCAATATACTGGTATGAAGATTCTGGCCTACCGCCATTCCTGCTCCTCATCTCAACCAGCATCATCCCCATGCTGCAAGCTGATGTTTTACAAAAAAAGAGCACTCTGTTTTTCTCATCCCTAACCTGCAGCTGCTGAAAAATCCCCCTGCCATTTAATAGTCCCCTGTAACGCAATAGAAAAAAACAAAAGCTGTCTCCCAACTGACAGTTTTCTGCTTCCCATTCTGCTATCATTTCACATACAATAGAAGGGTGTCTCACCCTTTGTCCATATCATATTAGCGTCAGCAGGAGGGCTGTCATGGCAGAAAAAAAATTGAATATTGATGAGTTATCGATCTGGGACGATGCGAAACAGATGTTACGTAAGGCTGAAAAGGATGGAGTGGAAACAGCTTGGGATCGGCTGCAGCAGCAGTCTCCTCATTGTCAATTCGGTGAAAGCGGTGTCTGCTGCCGTATATGCACCATGGGGCCATGCCGGATCAGTAAAAAGGCTCCCAGGGGGGTATGCGGAGCTGATGCAGACGTTATTGTGGCCCGCAACTTTGGCCGTTTTGTAACCGGTGGCGCCGCCGGACATTCAGATCACGGGCGTGATTGTATTGAGGCCCTGCATGCAGTAGCCCACGGTGAAACTGCTGATTATTCAATAAAGGACACAGAAAAACTCCTCCGCATAGCCGAAGAAGTAGGTATCAGTACAGAGAATCGCGAACCATTAGAGGTGGCCAAGGATCTGGCAGCCGATTTTTTTGAAAACTACGGTTCGACCAAGGGTGAAGTATCTTTTATTTGCAGGGTGCCTGAAAAAAGACAAAAGCTCTGGGCAGAACTCGGTATCACCCCACGCGGGGTTGACCGTGAGATTGCAGAAATGATGCATCGCACTCATATGGGTTGCGATAACGATGCAGCCAACACCATGCTCCATGCAGCCCGCACTTGTCTGGCAGATGGTTGGGCGGGATCAATGATTGCCACTGAAGTTTCAGATATCCTGTTCGGTACCCCCACTCCGAGAAAGGCCCGGGTAAATCTCGGGGTCATCAAAAAAGATCAGGTGAATATCCTGGTCCATGGACATAACCCCATTGTTTCCGAAAAAATCCTGGAGGCAGTGAACGAAGCAGAATTCATTGCTCTGGCCAAGGAAAAAGGGGCTGCTGGAATCAACCTGGCTGGTCTCTGCTGCACTGGTAACGAGTTGATGATGCGCCAGGGGATACCAATGGCCGGCAACCATCTCATGACGGAATTGGCCATCGTAACCGGAGCCGTCGAGCTCATTGTTGTAGATTACCAGTGCATTATGCCCAGCCTGGTCCAGGTCGGATCCTGTTACCACACCAAAATGGTTACAACAGCGGACAAGGCCCGCTTCACCGGGGCCGAGCATATTAAATTTGAAATGCATAACGGCATGGAACAGGCGAGAAAGGTCGTTCGGATGGCCATAGAACGCTATGGTATGCGTGATCAGGCACGGGTGGAAATTCCAGGTGAACCGGTGGATATTGTCACCGGCTTTTCTAACGAAGCCATTCTCCAGGCCCTGGGAGGTTCCCTGGATCCGCTGATTGAGGCCATCAAGGCGGGCAAGATACGGGGGGTGGTTGGCATCGTGGGGTGCAACAACCCAAAATACAAACACGATTATTGCAACGTAAATCTGACCAGGGAGTTGATCAAAAAAGATATTCTGGTCATTGTGACCGGTTGCGTGACAATCGCAGCAGGCAAGGCTGGACTTCTGGTGCCAGAGGCTATCGATCAGGCCGGGCCTGGTCTACAGGAAATATGCGGTGCCTTAGGTATTCCACCAGTCATACACATGGGCAGCTGTGTAGATAATGCACGCATACTCCAATTATGTGCATTACTGGCCAATGAGCTGGGAGTGGACATTTCCGATCTGCCAGTGGCTGCTTCTTCACCGGAATGGTATTCGGAAAAAGCTGCGGCAATCGGTACCTACGCAGTTGCATCCGGTATCTATACACATCTGGGACACCCACCGAATATCACAGGCTCGGAGGTCGTTGCCAACCTGGCACTTTCTGGACTCGATGATCTCGTCGGCGCCTGTTTTTTGATCGAACCTGATCCATTCAAGGCTGCAGATCTTATTGATGAAAGGATTAAAAGCAAGAGAACGGCACTGGGATTAGGTGCCTGAATCGCGCTATAAAACAACAGCTTGACATGCTCCCTGAATATATGGAGCAACGGAGATAGTCAGATTTGCTCTAATCTTCTTACAGAATAATGTCCGATAAGCTCTCCACCTCTCTCATTATGAGAGAGGTGGAGAGTCCTTCCAAGCTCCATTCTCTGCCATAATCCAACTACACACCCCAGATACCCTGTTGCCAGATATCTACAACCAACATCCTCTCTTCCGTTAAAATACCGGGTTGTAGTCAAAAAAGTGCCTGGTGGTCAGATTACGATAGGTGCGGGTCTCGCTCCTGGCGACAAAGGAGTGGGTCACGGCTCCCGTTGCGGTGAATCTCACACCTTCTAAAAACTCACCATCTGTTACTCCGGTGGCGGCAAATGAGATCCTACGGGAGCTGATAAGGTCTTCCACTCTGAAAACTTTATCGGAATCATGAATACCATGATTTCTGGCCTCTTGTTGATCCAAGTCATTGTCGTAGGATATCTTCCCTTCCATGTAGCCGCCCAGGCAACTTATGGCAGCAGCGACCACGGTTCCTTCCGGAGCATAGCCATACCCCATATAGATATCAGCCTTTTCCCCGTTGATTGCAGCAAGACAACCTGATATTTCCCCTTCTTCTATCAGCTTTATTCTCGCGCCACAGCTTCTCACTTCATTTATCAAATCCTGATGCCGCTTCCGGTTTAAGATACAGACGGTCACATTTTCCGTGTATTTTTTTAAAACCCTGGCCACCCGTTTGACATTAGCAGTAGGTGACTTGTTGATATCAATGACCTCACCCACTTCTGGACCGACAACTATTTTATACATCCGCAGATTAGGAACAGACTGAATTGAACCATCTTCGGTAATGACCGTATAGGAGGTGGCATTGTTCCGACCGTCTGCTGCTGCATGTTGAGCCTCAAGAGCAACAATCATCAGGTCCATATCCGGCCCACCTTTCCCAAGGGTGCCTGGCAGCTTACAGATTTCCTCACGTTTAGCAAAGCGATCATTCACAACAGACCCGTTGATCATCATCCTGTTAAAGGTCTTGATAATGGCCTTTCTTGCCTGGTTCAGGATGTCATCATGATTTCCAAGCCCCTGAATTCTGGCAGCCGTGAGTGCCGCCATTTCAGTGGCCCTGACAATTTCCATTCCATAGTTAATATTCATGGTTCAATCCGATTTAACATTTTTCATTTTTACAAAATAATGAAGCCGAGGAGCAGGAAAGGTCTCCCTCAAGATCATATCCTGCGGACCATCCAGAGAATTTGTAAGACAATCTTTTACAAGCTTCCCGGTTCACAAGTCAACTCTCTAATCCTGAGTAACAGTGCGTTGCTCTGTCGTTTCAACAGGGCACCCTTTGCAGTGTCCTTAATCTTCATCGGCTGCCTGAATTCATCAATGAGCTCAATATCAAGGGGAGCAGATTCCAGTTTTTTTGCGGCCTCCTCAATCTCTTCCGGGGTGGGCAGGATAATACCAAAAAGCTGATAGGGGGTATGAACCAGAGCATGCCCACGATTATAATAAGCTGCAGCAAAGCCGCCATCTACATTGATCGCCACGCCGTCGCTGGAAGCCATCTGCTTCCCTTTCAAATAGTCAACAGGGGTATGGCCATAGACCACCCGCTGAATGCCGAACTCCTCCTGCAACTTTTGTTTGAATGCATCGGTCAGCAGATTTTTCTTCCAATAGAGAGACTTCTCAATATGGCTTGCCTTATCAAAGAGAAAGTACCGTTCAAAGGTCTTCATCGCGTGTTTGCCGAAAAAAGGAGATTTAGGCCCGCACCAGAGATAGAAAAACAGGGCCTGGTCTTCTCTTTCCTGCACCTCTCCCTTGAGGTATCTCTCTCCAACCCGCTCTATGGTTTCCTGGATAAAGTCCAGTAAAGCCCGCCCTTGTCGACCCAGAAATTCTTCAAACTCGCCATCCTCTCTTGAGGGAAGCAGCGCATGAATATTGAGGCTGTTGTTATGGATGTAGTAAGTCTTCCCTTTTTTGAAAAAATAGTTGAGCAGCCTTTTAATCTTCCTGTTAGTGGTGAACTGCAGGGTGAGGTCATCAATAATATCCTGCTCTTCCACGGTGAGTTTTGCCGGGTCATCCAGGTCGATGGTGGGAAAATGAGTATCATTTAGCCCTGCCGTGTCTCCTTTTTTCAGCATTACAGCCAGACGATCAAGCCAGAGCCTGGATTCCATCTCATATTCCGGAAAACTTTTTATAGTCTGTTCTTCAAGCTTAAACTGGATAATCGCAAGGGCTTTTTCCATGGACCTGCCCTTCCCGGTTTTTGCCTTGAATTTCCCTGTTATTTTTGCAACAGGATAGGTTTTCATGGCAAATGCTGCCAGTTTTGAGCTGTCGAATTTGAGGCGTTCCATCAGTTCAAAATGATCATAGCGACAGGTAATGCGCATGGCCTCAGCCACCAGCGACTGATTACCGGAGGCTGCTCCCATCCACAGAATATCATGGTTGCCAAAGACATAATCAACCATATCCCGGTAGGCAGGAGAGGAAAGGATGCGGATAATTTTGTCAGGTTGCGGGCCACGGTCAAAAACATCCCCCAGGACAAGAATCCGATCAAGCAGGATCTGCCTGATACTGTGGGCCAGGTGACTGATCAATCTTTGTGAAAGCACATTTTCTTCAAACACCTGGTCCGGCACAGGAAGTCCTGAGATCAATCGTTTTATGGTATTGCGAAATTCAGGAGGAAAGATGTTTTTGGTTCGATGCCTGATATTGGCCAGGCGGTATTTGAGGATCTCTACCAGACAGAAGATCACATCCTGGGTGTCCATCAGGATGTGATCTTCTTCAAAATACCGTTTCTTACGAATAATCTGAGTGAGGTATTGGATTTTATCAACACTGAAGGTGTTGGGAAGGGCTTCACGACACGTCTGATATAACATCCCGAAACGGCCGCGAAGGATGGCCATGAAGCGATCCCCCTCACCATGCAGATCACTGATCCAGAGAGTTACCGGTATGTTGGAGTTAAGCTCATTTTCAAGATGCAGCAACTGCTGAGCCAATTGATCCAGCTCACTGGTTTGCAGGCGAAAACTGTTCTCCTTCATTCTACTCTCTCCTCCTCATGCTGAAATTTGAAAGTAAAGGTAAGAGTCTGCCGGTGCCCACTCAACGGAATCATCCCTTGTTGCAGCACACAGGCTTCTCTCAATCCCTTCTCTACAGTAAAGGAGTGAGAGAAATCATACAAGGTTTTGTTTTTAGATAGCAGGCAATTAGCAGACCTTTTTTATAAAACAGCAAGAGACAAATCTTTCATGTTTCGCCTGAACAAAGAAAAAAAGGCGGATTGAAGAGCATATTGTCGAACCGTTTTATGGCAAAAAAACCAATGGAACGAGAGACTATCTCAGAATTTCTTCCAGCTCCGCACCAACTCCACCAGGGTCCTTACCCCGGTGCCTGATGGCCCTTTGGGCACATAGGATTTCTCGGTGAAATCCCATGCCGTTCCTGCGATGTCCATATGGGCCCATGGAGTGTCTCCCACAAATTTCTGCAGATAGGCCGCGGCTGTTATAGTCCCGGCAGGACGCCCACCGGTGTTCTTAATGTCAGCCACAGTAGACTTGATCTGTTTGGAATACTCCTCATCCAGAGGGAGCTGCCAGAGGGGTTCGCCTGAACGCTCACCGGCGGCAAGCAGACGATTGATCAAATTCTGATTATTACCAAGGAGTCCGGTACGGTGATGGCCAAGACCGAGGATAACAGCACCGGTCAGTGTTGCCAGATCAACTACACAGTCGGGTTGGTATTTTTCAATACCGTAGGCCAGGGCATCTGCAAGGATGAGTCGCCCTTCGGCATCGGTGTTGATGATCTCTGAGGTGATTCCACCGTAATGACATATGATGTCACCGGGTTTTAGCGCTGAACTGCCTGGCATGTTATCCGTGGAGGGAATAATGGCCACCACATTGACATTGGGTTTTTCCGCGCCTACGACCTGCATCATAGATAGCACTGCTGCCCCGCCGCACATGTCATACTTCATCTTTTCCATGCCTGCTCCAGGCTTCAGGCTGACCCCACCGGAATCAAAGGTGAGCCCTTTGCCGACAAGGAGTATGGTCTGGGCCTTTTTCGATGCCCGGTATTCCAAAACGACCATCTTCGGTGGTTCTGATGACCCCTGGTTGACACCAATGAGGCCACCCATCTTCAGGGCCTTCATGTCACGCTTATCCAGAACAGTACAGCGCATCTTATGTTCCTTGGCAAGGGTGTGCGCATATCTGGCAAAACTTGTTGGGGTCCATCCGTTGCCAGGTTCGTTGGCCATATCTCTTGCTGCACGTGCTGCCTCGGCTGCCCGCCTGCCACGGAGCAGGCCACGGCGCAATCCCTTTCCACTCCCTACCGGACTGATCTGTATCTCTTTTATAGACTGAAAAGGCGGATCTTTCTTGTCAGGTTTTTTATATTTCAGGAAACGATAATCGCCCAATAGTATGCCCTCAACAAGACATTCCAGTACCTCTTCTTCTTTCAGGCCTTCCACTTCAGGCAGACAAAGAAAAAGTTTTCCCGCCTTCAGTTCAACTGCCTTTTCAGCAATGCTTCCCCCACAGCAGCGACACCGCTCAAGCGCAGCACTGGTATCATCAGCATCTTCTTTTCCAAGACCAGCAAAGAGCAGTCGTTTTGCAGACAGGCTCTGTTTTCCTGAGGCCTGTGGATAGAGAAGCAATAAGTCGCTATCACTGCCCTTGAAATCACCAAGAGCTATTGCCTTTTTCAACTCTTTTTTAACTCCGGCCCGGGTCTCTTTTACTCGTTCCTTCTTGTCCTGTTCAAAACAGTACACAAGCAGGTCACCGGAAAACGAAGCAGGTTTTTTCCGAGTCAAAATCAGTTTAGGTAATATCATCAGGCTCCTCCAACATGTGTGCGATACTTTCAGTAAATCACTACAGATAATACTATAGCCGCTCACATCTGTTTGGCAAAGAAGTAAAAGAGCGGTATAGTTGTTCTTATTATAAACAATTATGTGACTGTTCAGGGAATCAGGATCCAGAAGACAGAATTCAGCATAATTTTATCCAGCTTCGCCGGAATGAAAGTATGAAATAGAATACTATCCATTCTGTTGTTATGCACCGAAGGTACCTGTTTTTATTCTGACCCCTGAATTCTAAATTCTGAATGCCTCAATAGTTACACAATTATAAACCTTGCCGCATTGATAGTAATCTATCACGCCAGGCGGATATTTCCATGATCCTGCACAAAGGAGAAGCTCTTGACCTCCACACTTATCCTTTCCACAGTCCTTGCCGTTGCCTTTTCCGCTTTCTGCTCTGTCCTGGAAGCTGTTCTCTACTCAGTGTCGAGTTCTCAGGTAGAGATGCTGAAAAAGTCAGGCCATACATCTGCTGCCAGACTGCAGGAACTGCGTGAAGACATTGATGAACCAATCACTGCCATTCTAACCCTTAACACCATTGCCCACACCGTTGGTGCAGCAGTGGCCGGTGCATCTGCCGCAGTTGTTCTGGGTGAAGAAAATCTCTTTCTCTTTTCAGCAGTTTTCACCCTGATTATCCTCATCTTTTCAGAAATCCTGCCAAAAACCATCGGCATCAGTTATGCGGTTTCACTGGCCCCCTACATTGCCACCCCCCTGCACTGGATGATCATCATCCTTAAGCCCATAGTCTGGCTCTGCCAGGTGGTAACCAGGTTAATTCCTCAGCCCAAAGATACAGATAGCATTTCCGCAGAAGAGCTCCAGACTATTGCCGCCCTCTCCAGGCAGTCAGGTCATATCGAGGCGGACCAGGAACGGGTCATCAGCAACATCCTGGAGCTAGGCACCAGAAGCGTTCGCGATGTGATGACGCCAAGGACCGTTACCTTTTCACTTGATGAGGCGCTGACCGTTGCAGAGGTCATGGAAAAAGACCCCCTTCTCTCCAGTCACAGCCGGATACCAGTGTACAAAAATGAACCGGATGACGTGACCGGCATCATCCTGCGCAAGGATGTCCTGTTAGCTGCTGCCGAACAGAAGCCTTCCCTGCCCCTGACTCAGCTCTTGTCCCCGGTTCACTTTGTGGCAGAGACCTCCCCCTTAAATCGTGTTTTGATAGAATTCTTTGACCTCCAACAACACCTCTTTGTCGTGGTCGATGAATATGGTGCGGTGACCGGTGTCATTTCCATGGAAGACATTATCGAAGAAATCGTGGGAAGGGAGATTGTGGATGAATCTGACAAGACAAAGGATATGAGAGAACTGGCGAGGAAGTTGAACAGACAGATCTTGAGTAAAGGCAGAGGAAAATAGGATACAAAGAAGAACGTTCAATGTTCGATGTTCGACGTTCAGAATCTTTTGTCATAAAGAGACAAAATCAACATCCACCCACAAGAGAGCCTTGTCAGTTAGTGTCTGTCCAGAAATGAGATAGGTACTAGTTATCAAGGGCGGTCAGGCGAAGTGGAACAACCACACTTACTCCATCCCGGAGTATGGTGAGCTCGACCTCGTCTCCCACCTTAAAGTGCTCAAGTTCCGTGCGCACATCGTCATAGGAACGCACCTCTTTGCCGGCTATCCTGGTTATAATATCACCGAGAATGACCTCGTTGCCAAACTGTTTTGTGGGTCTCAAGCCTGCTTTGTGGGCTGGCCCCCCAGGTTCCACCCCGAGTATCAGAACGCCTTCTATTCCCAGACGTTTAACCAGTCGTGCATCAGCAAGGGATGCGGCTATGCCCGGCTTAACCAGCTTCCCTTGACGGATCAGCAGGGGTATAACCCGATTTATTTCCTGCACCGGCACGGCAAAACCGATCCCTGCATAGGCCCCGGAAGGACTGAATATGGCAGTATTCACTCCAATCAGTCGTCCGGCACTGTCCAGGAGCGGCCCTCCGGAATTCCCTGGGTTGATTGCCGCATCGGTCTGGATCATATCACGTATCATCCGTCCGGTAATGGACTTGATCTCTCGGCCAAGGGCAGAGATAATCCCTGAGGTAATAGTCTGATCAAGCCCGAAAGGATTGCCAATGGCAAACACCTTCTGTCCCACCAGCAGTTGTTCTGATTCTCCCACAGGGATAGGTTTGAGCATTCTGGTCGGCGCATCGATCTGCAGTACAGCCAGATCCTTATCAGGAGCAGCTCCGATCAAAACAGCTTTCCAGGTCGAGTGATCCGCCATGGTCACCTCTATCCGGTTTGCATCGCTGATCACATGATAGTTGGTGACAATACGGCCCTTATCGTCCCAGACAAAACCTGAACCAGTGCCCTGAGGAATTTCCACGGCATTGAGAGAAAACAGGTCCCTGCGCAGACCAATACTGGTAATATAGACCACCGAGGGAGAAACATTTTTAAAAAGCTCGATGGTATTTTGTTCGTCTGCAGCCAGGTCGCCACGGGCGGTAACTGCCCTGGGTATTGCATTTGGATCCAGCCCCCTGTCTTGCAGAGGGTTAAACAGCAGCCAGAATCCTAGAAAGAGCAGGACAAGGATGGCAAGGGGAGAGATTTTACTAGGCGTTGTTGGAGGCATGACAAAAAAATGAATGAGCTAGAGACCAAGAAAAAACTTGGCAATCATAAAATAGGCCAACACCCCGAGTATATCGATGGCAGTGGTGACAAAGGGGCCGGTGGCTATTGCCGCATCGATATCAAAGCGCTTCAGGACCAGAGGTATGGCGGTACCCACTGTAGCAGCCATGGCCATGGAGAAAAAGATGGAAAGGCCAACGACCACCCCAAGGAGTTTGGGTTCTGCATAGCCAAAGTAGGCCAGCACACCCAGGAACCCTCCATACAATATTCCCAGTATCACTCCCACCCGCATCTCTTTAAAGACCAGCTTAAAGAAATCGTCCATATTAATGCGGCCGGTGGCAATCCCCCGGACCACAATGGTGGAGGATTGCGTTGCAATATTGCCGCCCATCCCCATGACAATGGGAATAAAAGCAGCCAGGGCCAGAACCTGGCCCAGTTCCTCTTCAAAAGAACCGATAATCAGGAGTGCCATAACCCCGCCAAGCCATGAGGCAAAGAGCCAGGGAGCACGGAGCATGGCATTTTCCGTGGTGGACTTTAACAGGATTTCCCTGTCCTTACCGGCACCGGCCATCTGCAGGAAATCCTCGGTGGCCTCCTCCCGGATAACATCGATGATATCGTCTACCGTGACGATTCCTATGAGTTTATAACTGGAATCAACAACAGGGACAGCCAGAATGTTGTACTGGGAAATAACATGGGCGACCTCTTCCTGATCCATATCGGTGGTAACTGCGATCACATTGGAGCGCATGATGTTTTTCAGCAGTCTGTGCGGCGGGTTGGTTAACAGTTCGCGTAGGGAAACGACCCCTGCCAGTTTGCCGTCACTGTAAGTAATATAGAGATAGAAGACCATCTCCTTTTCTTCACTGCGTTTCTGTACCTTGGCAATGGCCTCGCCAACACTTAACTCTTCGTCAAGATACATGAAATCCGGGGACATGAGCCCACCGGCTGTTTCCGGATGATACTGCAGGAGCTCATCAACTTCATCCCGATCAGCCTTTTCCATATGCTTACGGATTTCGGCGGCAAGCTCTTCGGGAAGGGCCTCAATGAGATCGACCGCATCATCGGAGGCCATCTCACTCACCACATCACCCATGAACTTGGGCGAAAGATTCTCCACCAGAGGAACCATGATGGACTCGTCAAGTTCACTGAGGACTTCACCCACCAGATCGGTCTGGGCCAGGATGTTGAAGACCTCGGCCCTGTCCTGCCCGGAGAGATGTCTAAAGACCCAGGCTATGTCGGCCGGATGGGTTTTGGCTATAAGCTTAAGGAGGTTATCTGTGGCATTACGACGGTTCAACCGGCGAATCATATCGAGGAGAACCATCCCTTCGTTACCGATAAGTTCCTTTTTTCCTTTAGTTCCCATGGCCATCCATCAGTTTAACGAGGCTGCTTCAAAGTCCATCAGTCAGAGGTACGGAGTTGATTTACTAAACAATTAACAGTATATAATACAACCTGTAACCTGATTTCGTCAATTTGAATTAATCCCTATCCTGCTTTTACAAGATTTTTTTCTCTCCATGACCAAACAAGCCCTCCCTTCAACGGTCTCTCCTGCAGAACTGGAAAAACGTTTTGCCCAGGCCTGTCTGCTCCATGAAAGGGGTGCCACCCACGAGGCAATCAAAGAATACAAAAATCTACTCTCCATCCTGCCCAACTTTCCCCAGCTCCTCTTCAACTGTGGGCTTGCGTTGTATGAGCAGGAGCAGTTTGCTGAAGCAGAGGTCCACTATGCCAGGGCAATTGCCCTCTGCCCAGAGGACCCGGACATCCATTTCAACCGAGGGCTGAACTTCCGGCGCCTGGAACAGATTGAGGCCGCGGCCGAATCCTTTGAACGTGGTTTTCAGTTAGGCGATCATGACATCGAAACCCTGTATAACCTTGGCCTCTGTTACCAGGATCTGGCCGAATTTTCTCAGGCTGCTATTCTCTATGAGTCTATCCTGACCAAGGAGGCAAACCACGTCTCCACACTCAATAATTACGGCTATCTTTTACATAAAACAGGTGATACCGAGAAAGCGGAAGATCTCTATCGACGGCTCCTCGACCTGGACCCGGAACACAAGGCAGCCAGGCATATGGTGGATTCCCTTTCCGGAATAACTCCTGACACAGCCCCACTGGAATATGTTGAAGCGATTTTTGATAACTATGCACAGGACTTTGAACATAGCCTGGTTGAACAACTCAGCTACCAGACGCCCAACATTCTTTGGCAAAGGTACTGTACGCTGTTTCCTGGAGACCGAAGAAAACTTTGTCTTGACCTGGGTTGCGGAACTGGACTTGCCGGAGAACAATTTACATCATGCTGCAACCAATTAGTGGGCGTGGATATCTCTGAAAAAATGCTCACTGTCGCAGAAGAAAAAAAACTCTATGACCAGCTGATAAAAAGTGACATTGCCACCTGCCTCAGCGAAACACTCCTCTCTCCTGATCTGTTGGTGGCAGCCGATGTTTTCACCTATATGGGCGACCTTGAGACTCTGTTTACACAATGTTTCCTGAAAACAGAACAGGGAGGACTGTTTCTTTTTTCCGTGGAAGATTCAGACAGCAGCAGTTTTGAGCTGAAAAAGACAGGTCGTTTTGGTCATTCTCCTGAATATATCCAGAACCTTTGTCAGAAAACAGGCTGGACCATACGCGACCAGCAGTTTTCAAAACTACGCCAGGACAAAGGCACATGGATTAAGGGACATCTTTTTATCCTGGAAAAATGATGGCGTCCTATTTATCCCCCTCGAGGGGTACTAAAAAGAGTACCCTTTAGGGTGCTTATACCCTTCAGGGTGTTTATACCCTTTAGGGTGAAAATTCTTCACCTGCACCGTTGTTGCGAATTTGCAGGAATGAGAAAACTCCTTACTGAAAAAACCCGCTGCGCTGGACGAACCAGCAGATCACCAGACCGGAGGACATGGCAAGGAGGCCAAGCATCCGCAAATGCTCTGACTTCATCTCACTGAGCTTTTTCAGCCATTCACGCATAGAATCAGGAAATGCCACATAGGGCATGCCCTCAAGTATCAGGACCATGCCCACCAATAGAAATAATATTTTCATAACCCTTTCTCCATCAATCTGCTATCATACGAGTAAGAGTGGAGTAAGCAGGAAAACAGCTCTCGCCCCTCTTGCAATTTTTTAAGACACTTACTAATGTAGTGTGAATTTTTTTAACCTTTCTCGTTTAGCAAATACAATAAGAAAATGAGTCCAGCAAAACAATCAAAATATAGTGAAGCCGGGGTCGATATCGATAAGGGCAACACTTTTGTCCAGGGAATCAAAGATATCGTCAGGTCAACCCACCAACGTGGGGTTTTGAACGATATTGGCGGATTTTCCAGCCTCTTTGCCATAAATACCGACACCTACAAGAACCCTGTTCTGGTGACATCCACTGACGGTGTCGGCACAAAGCTTGTCATTGCCCAACTCTGCAACAAACATGATACCATTGGTATAGATCTTGTTGCCATGTGCGTCAATGACATCATTGTGGGCGGAGCCAAGCCTCTCTGTTTCCTCGACTATTTTTCCGTCGGCAAACTGGAGCTGGATGTGGCCACCGAAGTGGTGAAAGGTATTGCCGAAGGATGCCGACAAGCCAAATGCTCCCTGGTAGGCGGAGAGACTGCAGAAATGCCAGGACTCTACAAGTCCGGTGATTACGATCTTGCTGGTTTTGTGGTTGGCATCGGTGATCGCGATAAAATCATCGACGGCTCAGAGATTAAGGTTGGGAATAAAATTATTGGCCTGAAGTCTTCAGGCCTTCATTCCAATGGATTCTCCCTGGTTCGCAAGATCTGTTTTCAGGACCATGGCTTGATCGTTGACCAGTACATAGATGAACTTGGATGTACACTGGGTGAAGAGCTACTCAAGCCCACCAAAATCTATGTCCAGTCAGTACTGAACGTTCTCAAGCATTATAAACTGAACGGCATGGTACACAACACCGGTGGAGGATTCATCGATAATATTCCTCGAATCCTGCCCAGGGGATGCAAGGCTGAAATCAACTGTAACCGCTGGCAGCCCCCCCCTATCTTTGACTTTCTCGCCAGCAAAGGAGAAGTTCCCAGAGAGGAAATGTATCGCACCTTCAACATGGGAATTGGACTCATGGTTATTGTCGATGATGACTCTGTGATTGACATTATACACCACTTTGAGGCCTTGGGAGAACAGGCGGCAATCATTGGAGAAATCACCGCTCAGCCCGAGGAAGAAGGTGAACAGGTAATCCTGAATTTCTAACGTTCTGATTCGAATATTCCTGGAAAACAATAAAAGGGGTGCTGGTCTCATGAGACCAGCACCCCTTTTTTATACCGCCTGCAAAGTATGACTTCTAATTTTTTCCCTTCACATTATCATTCGATATTCCCTGTTCGACATTCGACATTTTCAGGGGTGCCTCATGAACCACAGTCGCTTGTCCCCCCCTGAATCTTATCAAGAGCATGGGCAAGGGCTGGCAGAAGCACCTCAATATTTTCCCGGGCTGCCTTTTCACTTCCAGGAAGGTTGATAATTAAACTGTTTCCCCGAATCCCAGCCATTCCCCTGGAGAGAACTGCATTAGGCGTCTTTTTCAGGCTTGCGGCTCGCATGGCCTCAGCCATCCCGGGGATCTCTTTGGCAATGACCTCCTGCATGGCCTCAGGTGTGACATCCGTGGGTGCGACCCCGGTGCCGCCGGTGGTGATGATAAGGTCAATCCTTTCCTCATCAACCCAGCAGATCAGTTTTTCTTTTATCTGAGCAACCTGATCCGGTATGATCGCATAGTTTTTTGAGATATAGCCCTGTTGCTCCAGGAGCTGCTGCAGAAAAGGACCACTGGTATCTTCCCGTTCTCCGCGAGACCCCTTGTCGCTCATGGTGAGCACTGCAAAGCTAAAACGACTGGTATCTATATCCATTGTGCTCCCCTGCCCTTATTAAGCCAGGGAATCAGCGACTATTTTGTCAGCGATCTGAGTCGGGACCTCCTCATAGTGAGAAAAGGAAGTGGCAAACGTCCCAAGACCACCGGTCATTGCAGTCAGCTCAGTGGCATAGCGAAGGACCTCTGCCATGGGGACCTGGGCATTGATCACTTCTCGGCCCTGGTCAGAGTCCATGCCCATGACCTTACCCCGCCTGGAATTCAGGTCGCCCATAATATCACCCACATGTTCCTTGCCGACCTTGATTGTCATATTCATGTATGGTTCAAGGAGGACCAATCCTGCTTCCCGACTCCCTTTCTTGAAGGCCAGCGATCCGGCAATCTTGAAAGCCATCTCTGAAGAGTCCACGGTATGATAGGAACCGTCAACCAGGGTAATCTTGATATCGACCATCGGATACCCTGCCAAAACACCTTTTTCCATGACCTCAACAATACCCTTTTCCACAGCA
>DAOVAI010000193.1 GCA_030671085.1 Pseudomonadota bacterium
GACAGCGGACTGGTCAGAAAGGCACTCATCCCATTCATCATGACCTGTCCCTGCACCTGATCCATATCCCCTTCGGCAAGACCACTCGGATCTGAAATCAGATTCAGGAGGGAGGGAATATTTGCCAATGTAAAATTCAACCTTGCAGCCTGCGGGATACTCTTATTTCCCTGCGCCATCCCCTTGAAACCGGAAAAACCGGCCCGAACAGTGACTGTTCCTCCTGTACCGGTTCCGGCATCAAATCCACCACCGAATGTTACTGCTTCCAAGGTCAGCGGATGATCCATGAGATTGTTTATGGTCACATCACTGAGACTGATATCTGCAGAACTTCCTGCTATCAATGCCAGAATCTTCTTGGCAAAATGTAACCCCTCACCAGCAAGATAATTATCAATCTCCTCTTCATCTTCCAATGTTTCCACCTTCTCAAGAGCAGTGTACAGATCAGCAAAGAGCGTTGGAGGAATGGGGTTTAACTCCACACTGTCACTCATGGCTATCTGTTGCAGGCTGATTGAGAGAGCCTGCAGATTATCTTCGCTTGCCTGCTCAACAAAAGAAAATCCGCGCACTTCGCCTTTTCCGTTCATCTGGAATTTGTTGCTTCTTGCATCCTTCTGCAGCAGCCAGGAGAACTCCATGCCATCCATGCGGATGGTATCACCTACATCGGCAACAACACCATCAATGGTTACCCTGGTCTCTGAGGATGTGAGAAGCTGCAGGTAGCTGTCAGCCATTGCAAAAAATTCCTTTGACTCGGAAAGTTCCATCTCTTCAAAGGCATCTGCCATCATGAGATATTTTTTCTTGATCTCTTTATAGGTCTCAAAGTTGGATCCCCTAAGCTCATACAGCAATCCAATACTCCCCACCGCCAGATTCAAATCGTTATCAATAAGAGATGCACCTTTCAGACTCCCTTGAATCCTTTCCTGCCAGCCCCCCTTGGTATCATGGGATAAGATTGAACCCAGAATAAGCTGCTGCACAGACAACTGGCCATCACTGTCCGTATCTTTCAGCAGCAGCTCATCAAGTTGCAGATCGGTATGGTCAAATGATTCCATACCACGATCCCAGACTCCGGAGATCTGCTGGTTTTTGATGGTTATTTCAGATGTGACCTTGCCGCTGCTGATTATGGGTAACTTCCGGGGAAGGTGCATCTGCACCCCAAGTTTATCTGTTCCCTGCGGACTGCAGGTGAAGATGACCGGACTGACATTGATGATCAGGTGGTCGCCAATGTGGAGGAGAAAGAGTTCAAGGCGCACTTCGTAGCTATTTCCTGCCCCGGTGATGGAATAATTGGGATCGGTTTCCAAGATTATGCCCTGATCTTCCATCGCACTGGAAAGCAGGTGTACTGTCCAGTCAACAAAATCATAGATCAATGCATGTTCCGGACCAGCCGGGGCACGTTCGATAATGACAGCCTCTTCCCTCTGAACAGGGCGTTTTTTCTGTTCAGTCACGATGCTTTTCGACACTTCCTGCTGGAACACCTGGGACTCTCCCTGCCCGGCCAAGGCATATTGAGAGATGAGGAGTAAACTGACGACAGAAAAGCAGAGAAAAAAAGCTTCCAGTATCCAATAAGCAGGATACTTCTTGTTTACCCTCTCTATTTTATTCATTCCCCTGTCCCAAAAAAAATTCCATTTTTTTCCTTTCCTCTTTTGAATAACATACTCTTTCCTTTACAAATCCTATCATAGCTGGAAGCAATCACAAAGAATGATTGATGCAGCTTTCCCTGAACAAAAGTAAAAAAAGAAAGAAGAGAGACTATAAGAAGAGTGCCTTTCACAGGCACAACAAGAAAATGATGCACCATTAACGAGTTACAGACATGGCGTGGAAATTGCCTCGTGAGAGAACAGGAGGCAGAGCATAAACGATTATCAGGTACAACAAGGCGACAGCATAGCCCAGGTGATCAGGCAGCGGAAGGTGCACAACTACGGTTCATCCCATGTTCTTAGACAGTGATGAAATCCACACCGGCAACGTTTGCAGCTTCATTGAAATCTTTTTTTCCGTGTCTCATCGTGGCCGGTTTCCTCCTGTGTTAAACTGCTTATTCATCTCACTTTCTCCTTCATTTTGGCAGAAGAAAATGTTACCTTTTTTCAGGATATTTTGTACGGATTCTTACTAGTGATAAAGTCGTAAAAAACTAAAAATTTCAGCCGGTGACGAGCTGATTCTCGAACAAATATAACTCGCCTCATTTGCATGGTTTCGCGTGGTCCGGCAACTTCATGAAAAAACATTTTGGATTTAAGGAACTGCTCAGCTATGCAACTCCCTATCGCAGGACGTTGCTGTTTATTACGATACTGATGCTCTGCGAAAGCGGCGTGGCACTGCTTTCCCCCTGGATGGCCGGACGTTTTACCGAAGCCATGCTGACACCACCATCGACAGCTTACGCGTTCTCGCTGCAGCAAATTCTCCTCTGCTGGCTTGCAGTCCTTGCCCTTAAGGCACTACTCAACTTCAGCAATCAATATCTGACCAGCAAAACAGGCGAGTCCATGTTGGCCCAACTGCGAAACCGGCTCTACGACCACCTGCAATCCCTGCCCATCGGCTATTTTCACGAACGTAAGCATGGCGAGGTGCTGACGCTGATAACCAATGACGCAACCATTATCAGCTCTTTTGTCACCGGGACCCTGATCGGCCTGCTCCCGCTCTTTATTACCTTTGCCGGTGCCCTGGTTCTTATCTTTCTTATAAATCCGACCATTGCCCTGATGGCCGGATTACTCGTCCCTCTCTTCTTCCTGATCATGAAGGTACTGGGCCGAAAAATTCGTCCTCTTTCCAAGGCCATGATTGACGAATACGCGCACACCTTTTCCATTGTTGAGGAAAACCTCTCCCTGCTGCCGGTGATCAAGTCCTTTACCAGAGAAAACATAGAATCCAGGCGGTTCCAGGAGGGCAATCTCCGACTACTCAA
The DNA here is from genome assembly GCA_030671085.1 of Pseudomonadota bacterium. Taxonomy (GTDB): domain Bacteria; phylum Desulfobacterota; class Desulfobulbia; order Desulfobulbales; family Desulfocapsaceae; genus Desulfocapsa. Next base: position 2,981 of record DAOVAI010000193.1, read on the forward strand.
CCTGACAACCCGCTACATGCGGATCCAGGCCCTGCTCTCTCCGGTTGTTCAATTCCTTGCTGCTGCCTCCATCCTGTTGCTGCTCTGGATCGCCAGCAACCAGGTTGAGTCCGGGCAGTTAACAACCGCCAATCTGGTCAGCCTGCTCCTGTACGGCATGATGCTCACCCGGCCGATAAGCGGACTGGCCAATGTCTATGGCCAGATACAGCATACCAGGGGTGCCGCCCAGCGACTGATCGATGTTTTTTTAACCAGTTCCGAGCCAACTGACAACAAAGAGGAACTTCCTCCTGTCAGGGGTGACATTGCATTTAAAGATATTCACTTCAGCTACCCGGGACGGGAACAGATTCTGTGCGGCCTGGGCCAGCAGATCAAGGCGGGTGAGACCGTGGCCATTGTCGGTGAAAACGGGGCCGGCAAGTCCACCCTGGTCCATCTGCTGATGCGCTTCGATGACCCACAGCAGGGAAGTATAGAGATTGACGGAACCGATATCCGGGAGGTCTCCATCACCAGCCTGCGGCAGCAGATAGGGTTGGTGCAGCAGAACGTCCTGCTGCTCAATGGTACGGTGCGGGAGAATATTTCTTTTGGTCAGCCTGAAGCAGACATGGACGCCGTGGAAAAGGCAGCCCGTAATGCCCATGCCCTGGAATTCATCAAGCAGCTCCCCGAAGGCTTCGATACCCTGATCGGTGACCAAGGCATCAAACTCTCAGGCGGTCAGAAACAGCGGCTGGCTCTGGCTAGAGTCCTGCTCAAAGATCCACCCAACCTGAACCTGGACGAAGCCACGGCCCTGGTTGAGCCGGAAGGCGAAAAAAGTTTTATCCAAGAGTGCCACGAACTGCTGCACCAGCGCACAGTCATTTTGATCACCCATCGCCCGGCAAGCCTGGCACTGGCGGATCGGATTCTACGAATGGAAGGTGGAAGATTTGATTCCTGCGGATAGAATTTTTAAGGGGGGGGATTCAGAAGGAAAAGGGGTCAGATTTATTTTTTTACCACTACGAACGTCTAGTGCGGTTATTCCAAGCATTACCCTCAG
>DAOVAI010000210.1 GCA_030671085.1 Pseudomonadota bacterium
ATGGCGACACTCAACAACAGGGCAAATCAAAGGAGAAACTCTTCGTCAAAGGTTGACATCTCAACCTTTATTAACCGTTACGGCAGCCGGTAACACACTCTTTTCGACGTGCCCTGCTTCCACCGGAACCAGCCAAAACTGCTCCGGGTTTTTCCGGATGACAGTCTCAATTTTTTCCCCGAGCCAGTGTGAATCTTCAACCATATTATAAAAGACCGAGTCTATACCGACAAAGCCGTCTACCATATGGGCCAGGATATGCAAAAGCTTACTGGGATAGCCCAGAGGCAAAGCCAATAAATCTGCTACCTCACCGACGCCGGTTTCCTGCAGCTCTTTCAGCACCCAACGACTGAACTTCCTGTTTTCTTCCACGCCCTGCCGGAGATCTTTCCAGAATGTATCACTGTTGCCAGCCATCACACGAGTCTCGTCAATATTCAGCTGCTCATAGGAAACCAGTTCACTTGTCTGCAGAAAGTGCCTGACCTGATGGACAGCTTCTTTCGCGTTTTCTGCCTGAACCAGAAGAATATGTTGTGATTCTTTTTTCATACACATTCACTTATGGGCCGAACAACCCGGATCAGCATCCTTTTACCCACAGGACTCTGCAGCACAAATCTCTTTTCCATCCTGACAAATCTGACGGACGTATCAGAGAGTAATGTAGTTGTCATTTCAATGAAAAATCATTCACACCAATTTAACACACTCTCCGGCAAAGAGAACTATCTTTTCTTTATCTTTGATGGCGTCGTAAAAACTCTTCATCTGCTTCGTTGCTGCGAATTTTCTATCATCACAACGTACCATAGTACGCCGAGATGATAGAAAATTTGCGCGCCTCGCATATGAAGCTTTTTACTTAGCCATCTCCAATTTTGACTTTTTACGAATTTATCATCTTTGAACCAAGACGCTGCAAGACCAGCCTTCTCCCTCGCTTATTTCACCTTTTTGTCTCTGATTTTCTGCCAAGACGTGCTTTTTCCTCTGGAACTGGTATATTCTATTCTTTTGCCAGGAACTATTATCCTTTATTGGAAACCCGTCAACACACAATATGATGGCGTCGTAAAAACTCTTCATCTGCTTCGTTGCTGCAAATTTTATATCATTACGACGTACTCTAGTACGACGGAATAATATAAAATTTACGCGTCTCGCATATGAAGTTTTTTACTTATCCACCTGAAATTTTAAGTTTTTACGAAATTGTCACAATATGATGCCGGCAGCAATATCACAGGCAAACCTCCTGCCCACTTTGGAGCACCTTAACGCGCTGGAAGAGGAAAGACTCTCTCCTGCAGCAACCCTCAGTACGCAAGCCCTGCGCAGGGAAGGTGAGGAGCGTATCGGCTATCGTCAGGCCTTTGCCCTGGATGCGGACCGTATCATCCATTCCAGGGCCTATACCCGCTATATTGACAAGACACAGGTCTTCTGCCTTATCGCAAATGACCACATCACCCACCGGGTACTCCATGTCCAGCTGGTCTCCAGAATCGCCCGCACCATTGGCCGCTTTCTCGCTCTCAACGAAGACCTGATCGAGGCCATTGCCCTGGGACACGACATCGGCCATCCACCCTTTGGCCATGACGGTGAAAACTTCCTTGCCGATCTCTGCACCAGACATAATCTCCCGCCTTTCCAGCACAACATCCAGTCCGTCCGTTTTCTCAATCGCCTGGAACGAAAAGGCAGGGGCTGGAATCTCAGCCTGCAGACCCTTGACGGTATCCTCTGTCATGATGGCGAGATCCATGCCAACCGGCTCTCTCCGTGTCCGGACAAAGACTTTGAGAGACTGGACCAGAACCTTGAAAGAAAAAAAACAGATCCCGGGTTTAAACTTGCCCCCATGACCCTGGAAGGCTGTGTTGTGCGCATGGCCGATACAGTTGCCTATATTGGAAGGGATATTGAAGATGCCATTCTTCTCAAATTGATTAGCCGCAGCGATATTCCATCAAGGTGCACGGAACAGCTTGGCAAGAGCAATGGAGAAATCGTATACACCCTGGTAACCGACCTCATCGCCAACAGCTTCATTCCAGCCAGTGGAGAGAAAGACAAGGGCTATATCGGTTTCAGCAACCAGGTGGCAGAACTCCTGAAAGAATTAAAAGAATTTAACTACAGCAACATCTATCTCCACCCACAGACCAAGACCAACCTGCCGCTCATCCAAAACTGTTACGAAACACTGTTTGATCGCTACCTGCTCATGTTGCAAGATGGAAAAACCACCGGTCCCGTGGATCTCATGACTGATATGGATCCTGCCTATCTTGCCACCCATACTCCAGCAGCCATGGTCTGTGATTTTATTGCCGGAATGACCGACAATTTTTTTCTCATGCAGGCAGCTGACGCCGGCTGCCAGGTGCCTGAAAAACAATGAAAAGTCAACTCCGTAAATTCATGCCGGGCGAGAACATCAACATGATGATCATCGCCACCGTTATCGGGCTCATGGCCGGGGTGTGCAATATCGTCTTTCGTACTGTAGTTGACTGGGTACATACCATTTTCTTTGAAGGCGGCCACACCCTGCTGGGCATTGAACAGGGTGGCTGGCACATTCTTCTCCTCCCCCTGATCCCCATCAGCGGCATGATCCTGCTTATCCCCCTCTCACTTCTCTTTCCAGGCGAAGTCAACGGCTATGGATTCACCAAATTCCTGCGCAAGGTAAACCTGGAAGGCGGCTATATCAAGGCAAGGACCATAACACTCAAGATCGTAACCACCGCCCTTACCATTGGTACTGGAAACTCTGCTGGCGTCGAAGGCCCCATTGCAGCCATTGGCGGTGCAGCAGGCTCCCAGGTTGGCCAGTTTTTCCGGGTCTCCGGCAGTCGGATGAAGGTCTATATTGCAGCTGGAGCTGCTGGAGGCATAGCCGGGATGTTTAACGCCCCCCTTGCCGGAATCTTTTTCGCCTCTGAGATCGTTCTCCTCGGCACCTTTGAGATTTCTTCTTTTGCCGCCCTGGTGGTTGCCTCTGCCCTTTCCACTGTTGTTACCAGGGCCTATTATGGAGAGACCCCAGCCTTTCCTATCCCCCAATACAATATGGTCAACCCCTTTGTTGAGATCCCGCTCTACTGCCTGATGGCACTCATAATAGGGCTGATTGCAGTCTTCCATATTCGTATTTTTTACTGGGTCCGCGACAAATATGAAGCACTTCCCCTGCACCCACAGCTCAAACCCATTAGTGGTGCATTTGTCATTGGTTGCATGGCAATGGCCTATCCCCAGATCATGGGTGACGGGTATCACTTTATCGAATCCGTACTCAATGGTGAGGGCGCCATTCTTCTTCT
>DAOVAI010000148.1 GCA_030671085.1 Pseudomonadota bacterium
AGCTGCCTTTTCAGGGGACATATCTTTTACGGCAATATTCCACCACTTGACGACCCCATAAGATTCTTTTTCCTCAAAAGTAGCTTCATCAACTTCTTTACCGGATTGAAATCGATTTTTACCATCCTTGAAATCACCAACAAAATCTTTATACCAGATCCCCTCGGTGAGCATGACGTTGGCAATACCAAGTGCCAATGCACCATCAGTTCCAGGGAGAACAGGCAGCCATTCATGGGCCTTTGCCGATGTATTATTCATTTTCGGATCGACAACCGCCACGGTAGCCCTGTCAATCACATCACCAAGCCTTTGGATAGAAGCCGGTACCATCCGGTTTGAACTTACAGGATCACAGCCCCAGACAAGGAGGTACTTTGTTTTGTCGAGGTCATAATCGCGATAGGCCCAATACCCTTCTGTATAATAGGAACCGAATTTTTCAGCTTCCGCGCATGTAGAGCTATGTGAAATATTATTTGGTGATCCAAACACCTTTGGCATAACATCGTAAATCACGTCACGCATATATGTATAGCGGCCACGCATCAGAGAAAATTTCTCGGGTTCGCCGGCGTTTCGCAGTTCCATCATTTTGTCGGCGATTGTATTTAAAGCCTCATCCCAGGAAATGGGGACAAATTTCGGATCAACCCCGCGTCCTTTTTTAGGATTGGTGCGCTTCATGGGAACCTTGATCCGATCAGGATCATACACCTGCTGCAAAGAGAGATGGCCACGGGGACAGACTTTTCCATCATTTTGTTTGGAATAACGGTTTCCCCTGACCTTGACTGCCCGTCCGTCCTGAACAAATATCTCCACAGGACACCAGGTTGTGCATCCCTGGCAGGTACTTGGCTTCCATTCACCGGGCAATTCACCCGCCGCCATTTTTCCGCCGTCATCCTTTGCAAAAGCATTCAGGGTAGGTTTTCTGAGTGTAGCAGCCACACCAGCAGCAGCGCCAAGCTTCAGAAAATCTCTTCGTTTGATTTTCATCTCTTCCTCCTTGCTTGAGAATTAACAAAATAAACAGCGCCACAGGCTGGCGAGGTTCGACCAATACAGGTAGACATTGCACCAAGCATGCCACATCGTGACAGAGTTGCATTGTGCCACTTATCCCGGGAGCTGTGACTGACGAACAGGTCTCAAACCCCTTTGTATTGCGATATAAAAACAATCGCCCCAAAGCCTGGCTAAACGAAATGTGATTGATACTCTGCAGAAAAAATGAAATATCTTTGATGGAACATGGCGGGAGTTGCTTAAAAAATAGACAGGGGGCTGTCTATTTTTTAAGCAGAGGGGAGTTTTTTTCTCAAGGTCATCCGATTGATGCCAAGGAGATTGGCAGCCTGGACCTGATTGCCGTCGCAGAGATCAAGGGCCTTTTTGATCAAGATCTGCTCAACTTCAGATAACAGGTGACGATAGGGACGCGATTCATCCCCCTTGATCAACTTGTCGATTTGCCTGGATACAACCTGCTCAAAATCGCCTGCAGGTTCGGCCGGGTCCTGGAGAACGCAATCCTCTGCTGTCAGGACTTTCGCTTTAGCCAGAACAATAGCTCTACGGATAGTATTTTCCAACTCCCGAATATTGCCGGGCCAGGAGTAGTTTGAGAGTTTTTCCAGGGCTTCATCACTGATCCCTTCCACTGCCGGGGACACCTGACGACCGTAACGAGAAAGAAAGTAAAGAATCAGATCCGGCAGGTCTGTTATCCGCTGCCTAAGGGGTGGTATTGCAATGCTCAGCACGTTAATTCGATGCAACAGATCAAGCCGAAACTGGCCATCAGCAGTCATTTGCTCAAGATTTCGATTGGTGGCAGCAATGAGTCGCACATCAGTTGTCAACTGCGTGTTACTACCCAACCGCTCAAAGGTTCCATCCTGGAGGACCCGGAGCACTTTGGCCTGGGCCCCAAGTGGCAGATCCCCGATTTCATCAAGAAACAGGGTTCCCTTATCACACTGCTCGAACCGACCGATTCGCTGTTTGCTGGCACCGGTAAAGGCACCAGTCTCATAGCCGAACAACTCACTTTCCACCAGCTCATCGGGCAAGGAGGCACAGTTCACCACCATGAACGGCGCATCCTTACGCGAACTATGCTGTAAGAGAGCCCGGGCAGTAAGCTCTTTCCCTACTCCTGTCTCACCGGTAACAAGAACCGGCAGATCAGATCCGGCCACCTGGCCGATCTTCTTACACATATTCAATACCTCTGGGCTCGATCCGACAATGCACTCCTGATCTTTGCTTACATCATTCCTCTGTTTACCGCAGCCACAATGCAGTTCTGCCTGTATTCTACTGGAACCAAGCGCCTTGTCTATCACCTGACGAAGCTCATCATTATCAAAGGGCTTGGAGACATAATCAAAGGCACCATCTTTCATGGCCTGCATGGCAGACGCAGAATCTGCAAAGGCAGTCACCATGATTATCGGGAGGTGGGGATGATGTTCTTTGATGATCGTCAGTGCTTCCAATCCATCCATTCCCGGCATACGAATATCCATGAGCACCGCATCCGGCTCAGCCCTCTCAATAGCCTCAACAGCCTCTATGCCGTTTTCAGCGGTACGGATGGTGTATTCATCACTAAAGGTTCGTTTAAAGGCGTAACGAACCGCTTTTTCATCATCAACAATGAGCAGAGTTGTCATAGGGCAGGGTAAGTATGAGTGAGATTCCGTCGTGTTCACGGGAGACAATATCAAGGCGGCCGCCATGCTGCTGGGCAATATTCCAGGCCACAGCCAGACCCATGCCGGTACCGTCTTCCTTGGTGGTAAAAAAAGGATCAAAAATATGCTTCAGATTTTCTTCAGAGATACCATCGCCTGTATCAGAAATTGTACACTGCAGAGCATCGTCGATGCGGGAGGTGCTTATGCTGAGTTCTCCCCCTGACGGCATAGCCTGCAGGGCGTTCAAAATACCATTCATCAGGACCTGCTTGATACTGGGCCCGTCAACTCGTAAGGAAGCAAGGTTTTCTTCCAATTTTTTTTCAATATGGACCCCTGATTTCTCAATTTTAGGCCCTGTGATGGCCAGGACATCTTCAACCAGACTGTTTATGTCGGTATCGGTGAAGGCCATTTCAGACTGCCTGGCAGAACGGAGAAAGCGACTGACAGTGTAGTCGATCCTGTCCAGTTCTTCTATTATCACCTCCAGATCTTCCCCCAGCAGTGGTTCTCCCTGTTCTCCGGCCCGCTGGATCAACATCTTAATCGAGGTCAATGGATTTTTGATCTCATGGGCCAGACCGGTGGAAAACTCGCCCAGGGCGTAGAGCTTTTCCGTACGCACCAGATTTTCCTGAGCCGATCTGATGGCAGTAACCAGCTCTTTGAGTTGGCGGGACATGGTATTAAACGTTGTTGCCAGCTCCCCTATTTCTCCAACACCTTTCTCCGGGATTGCAGTACCAAAATCACCTTCACCCACCCTGTAAGCAGCACGATTGAGCAGCAGTATGGGAGAGATCAGTCTTCTTGCCATCCACAGGGCAGCTAAGATACCGACAATTACAATGACTCCGGCCACTGCCCACACCTTTTGCCTGGAAGTCTGCAAAGTATTGAAAAGCGGCTGCACGGAAATTCCCAGACGGAGATACCCCGCAACACCAAGTTGTTTGGAGATTATGGGAATAAGGAGGTCCAAAGGATGCTCCTTATCTGCCTCTGTAAAATCCCGGAGAAAAACCGCCTGTTTTCGAGCAAGGTCAAAAGAAACTATGGGCTCTCGTACGATGGGCTCCCGCTCTCGGGCAAGAATAAGTTCTCCCTGATCATTGTAGATCTCACCATAGACAAGAAAACTCTCCTTTGATTCCAGATATGACTGAATAAGGCTGTAAAGAGCATAATCTTCCTCATAGAGCAGAGGCTCTATGAGCTGTCGCGGCATGATTTCACCAAGCTGCAGGGCTCGAATCCGTAAATCCTCCTGCAAAATGCGTTTTTCATCGCGCAGGATCAGAGTAGCAACGGACAGAGCTGTCACCACAACAACGGCCACTATCGAGACTGACAGACGTACCGCAATCCGGTCATACCAATGCAGCACCATGATATATCGTGTTCTCCTTTATTCCAGTTACTATTCTTTCAACCGCTTACGCAGCAAAATGGCAGAACGATATAGTTCAGGTGTTGGAATGGCAAAACCATCCATCTCAAGGTGCCGGAGTACGACTTGACCACGGGGATCATTGGCCATACCAAGCAGGACCTTGAGAAGAGCCCGTTTACTCTCCTTGTCAAGGCTCGGGGTTACCACCACTGGAGGCATGCCGAACTCTTTGGATTTGTGAATGATACGAACCTGCCTGGCAAAAGAGCCCGGCAGTTCATACAGGGAATCAAAAATCAGACTGTCTATAGCAGCCCCATCGGCAAGTCCGGTGGCAACGGCTTCAATAGATTTATCATGACTTTCCGTATAAAATGTTTTTTTAAAAAAGCTGTCTGTCGTGTAGCCCAGGGTGTTGATTGCCGCCACCGGATACATGCGGCCGCTGAGAGACAAGGGATCGGTGAAGGCAAAAACCTGGCCTTGTAGTTCTTCAAGACTCCTGGCCGGGTTGTTCTTAGTGGTAATGATATATGACTGGTAGGATGTTTTCCCTTTGACCACCGGGACGGCCAGGACTTCCAGGCCAAAGGCCTTCCGACCGGATAGATATCCGCCCGTACAGGTAAAGGCCATCTGTACGGTTGCCTCATGGAGGAGATTGTTGATCTCTTCATAGGTGCGGCGCTGCTTCAGGTGAACCTGGGTTCCCAGCTTTTCTTCCAGATAATCACGAAATTCGGCAAAGTGGACCAGGGTCTGAGCAGGAGAGGCCATGGCAGAGACCGCAAAGAAAAAATGACCTGCATGCTGGTCTTCGTCTACTTGAGACAGTGCCTGGGTAGGTAACAGAATGAGGATAAAAAAACAAAAAATACGGAAGCTGACTTTGGTTTTCCGCATAAAAAGCACCTGCTGGAAAAAATAGTTTACGTTCTCAATATGATAGGCGAAGAGCTATCAAAAATGCAAATTTCTTTTTTATTTTTCCGTGATGAATTATCCGTGATGAAGCAAGCTGCTTTCATGCAATTAGCAACGAGCCAATCATTCAAGATGGAGTGGATGGAGAGCAGACAATTCTAGAGTTACTAACCATTGTCTCAGGTGATTGTATTATATCAATGCCCCCTTGGTGTGTCCAAGTTGTTTGAGTTGAAGACGGCTACAGGAAGCTTGAACGGGTTATTTGCTAAAAAACACTGCTTTCAAAGGTTCTTCCTGGAAAGGATTTGCAAATAGAGAATTACCAAGTGTAAGGTCAAGGAAAAGTGGCCAAATGCCGACTTGAGATTCTTCCTGATAGGGTCAGATCGAGCTTAAGCTCCCAGAGGGATGAGTGAACATCCATCCGGCTATATTTAATAGACTATATCTCCGCACGAACCCTAAAAGATAAGTTATAAAACCTGTCGACGACGTTAAGACAATGTGAATTACTTTTATAAATTATGTATGCTACTATTTTAATAGAACATCTCCTAAAGAATCGAAGATGGAGTAGGAAGATCAACTTCGCAAAGTTTGGCAAACTGTTGGGATTGGCAAAGAATTCTCTTGCTGGCTTACAGGTAGGTTTTACTGTTCACTCAAGGCGGTTGCGGCAATAGCCACCCCCAGTACACCTATGATACTGGGGTTTTCTGGAACCGGCACCTGGACGTTTTCTTTTTATGTCCCCCCCCTCAGATAGTATGCTCACTACCTTACACTGTCTCGTTTTTCGGGGGCCACTATACTGTAATACTGCTCAGGCCCAAGTGTCTTGAGCAGGGCGAGATTAAGTTGGTCCACGTCAACCTCTCCGTTCTGTGAGTTAAGCCCCTGCAGCCTGGAT
>DAOVAI010000149.1 GCA_030671085.1 Pseudomonadota bacterium
GATCAGCACCAATACCCTTGATCACAATGTTCCTGGCTCAGTTGGGCCTCCCTTACCCGATGTCCTCTGTCGAATCAGTGAAGAGAATGAACTGCTGGTGAAAAGTCCCGGTCTCATGTCAGGCTACTGGAACCAGCCGGACATGAGCAAAGAGGCCATTGACAGTGATGGTTGGTTCCATACCGGTGACGTGGTGGAAATGACGCATGGTGTCATCCATATCCGGGGGAGGCTCAAGGAGATCATCGTCACCTCAACCGGTGAAAAGGTGCCCCCTGCAGACCTGGAAATGACCATTGCAGGTGATCCCCTTGTCGATCATGTTATGGTGATTGGTGACGGCATGCCGTATCTTACCGCCCTGCTGGTGCTGCAGTTTTCCTCATGGGAAGAACTAGCCGGGAAGTGCGGTCTGGACCCGGCTGATGATTCAGCCCTTAACGCACCTGCTGCCAAACAGGCGGTTATCCGGAAGCTTAAAGAACTGCTCCATGGATTTCCCGGTAATGCCCGGATTCGTGCAGTGGCTCTGCTCTTGGATGAATGGTCCATTGCAAATGGTCTGCTGACCCCGACCTTGAAATTGAAACGAGGAGAAATAGAGACCCGTTATGCGGAAACTATCAGGGAGCTGTACAAAGGGCATGAGGTGCCGGCTTAACCAAGTTTATGTAACACGCTCAGGCGGAACGTACTGCTTTAAATAAAAAGGAGGGCTTGATTCTAACTTGGACCATTTGCTTCTTTTTCGCGGCGATGGCTCCGCTCCTACCCTGAGAGCTACCGGTAGAACGGAGCCATCGCCGCGAATCCAGATGACCCCTGCGATTCTTTTTTGATATAATGGCCGAAGTCAAAATCAAGCCCCAAAAAGGATAAATATGGCATCATCTCCAGTCATTAAAAATTGTTCCTACTGCCTGGTCCATGTACCGGATCTTGTGCAGTATGGCTCCAAGCCACGGCGGGAGATAACCCACAATCCCGCCATTCGGGAGTCCATTGCCCACTCGCTCCGCTCCTACAACAAAGCTCTCTGCTACCCCCCCAACCAGACCTTTATCGGCAACCTTTCTCCCAAGGAACTGAAAAATATTCCCAGGCCCTGGTTTGAAGAAAAAACTGCCCACAGCAGCACAGGAAAATTCGGAGAAATCCTGGACCAGACAACCTTCTACGGCCTGCTCAAGTTCGCAGATATCCTGAACCCGCCTCTTTTCACAATGGATGAGACCGCTTTGGCAAAACTGCAGGAACGTCTTGCAGATCATCCTCTGTTGACCGGTTTCGCTTCCAGTCTTGAAACTCCTGGCCAAAATGGACAAAACCATGCACAGCAAGATTCGCCCCAGGCTTCTGCTTTGTCCATGCGCTCAGAGGGAAAAGATTACGGCTGGTTCCACGGTGATGAGCGGACGGAAGGAGGGGATGATGAAAATCTCGGTCCATACAACCTGCTTGAAAATGCATGTACCAAGGCCACTGGAGCTTTGGCTCTTACCTGGCTCCTGCATCGTGAACAGATTGCTCCTGAAAAAATAGATTTTCTGATCAGCTGCGGCGAAGAGGCCTGCGGCGACAGATATCAGCGAGGCGGAGGCGGTATGGCCAAGGCCATCGGAGAAATGTGCGGCTGCAGCAAGGCCTCGGGCATGGATATCAAGAATTTCTGTGCAGCACCTGCATCGGCCATCATCACGGCAGCGGCCATGGTTAAGGCGGGCCTGTATAAGCGTGTCGTTGTTATCGGCGGAGGCTCACTTGCCAAACTCGGGATGAAATTCCAATCCTTCCTGGAACATGAACTTCCCATTCTTGACGACTGTCTTGGTTGTACCGCTCTGCTTATAAGTGCGGATGACGGCGTAAACCCGGTTATCCGCCTTGAGCCTGGAGCTGTGGGCACGGTTCCTGTGAGCGCCGGCACCTCTGATGAAGCGGTATTCCGTCATTATCTGCTGGCTCCCCTGGAGAGCCTTGGACTGAAGTGTACGGACATTGACCGTTATGCTGCCGAACTGCAGAATCCGGAAATCATGGAGTTTGCCGGTTCCGGCGATGTTGCGTCTAAGAATTATCGTAAAATTGCGGCCATGGCGGTCCTTGCAAAACAGCTTGAAAAATCCGAGATGAACTCCTGGATTGAGGGGGTCGGCATGCCTGGTTTTGCCCCGACTCAAGGGCATATCCCATCTGCAATCCCCTACATCGGTCATGCCATGGAAGCCATGCGCAGGGGGGAAATAAAACGGGCCATGTTTCTCTCCCGGGCAAGCCTCTTTCTGGGCCGCTGCACCAATTTGCTAGACGGGGTTTCATTTGTCCTGGAGCGCAACCCCAAACTTCGGTGACCTCTTACACTATGCTTATTGGCAAAATTTATCGCAACTGTTACAAGTTTTGAGGGAGCCATGAATATTAAAATGAGGAGATTGAACAGATGTTACAAGGGAAAAAAGTCATCATCTTTGGAGAACGGGATGACATTTCCGGGACAACGATCAGCAACTGCCTCAAGGCTGCGGGTGCCGAGATCGTTTATGAGTCCACGGCCTGTTTCGTCTGAACTGCTGCAGGCGCCGTAGGTCTTACGGTACAGGAAGAAGTGAAAAATCTGGCTGAGCAGCATGGGGTGGAGAACCTGCTCATTGTCCTCGGAATCAACCAGCCTGCCACCATACGGATCATGGCCCAGACCTTTAAAAGTGGTGATCCCAGCTTTGCAGGCCCCCTGGCCGGTATTGGTCTGAACATAGAAAGCTACCATATTCTTGAACTTCAAGCTCATGTCCCGCAAGAGGTCTGGGAAAGGGAAATGGGTATGTATGAACTTGAAATCGAGAATGGGACGCGGGAAACGATTTTCAAGATTATGGAAGAAGCGCGCAGCAAGTAGTGTCCGTCCAGAAATGAGGACTTACGTATAACGAAGAGCTTGAGCGAAAAGATTGTTTGCGGGCGGGCACCAGCTAACCCTTAGTACAGGATTCCGGATGAACAACAGACTGCAGGAACTGCTGACCAGGATAAAACAGCTTGAACAGGAACTGCTCGTTGAGCTGCATAAAAAAGAAAAAGAATATTTTTACGAGGTTCGGGACAAGAAGGTCCATTTTCAACAGGAAGTGAGAAAGAAAAATAGACGTCTTGTTAAAAGCATCCGTCGCTATCTCAGCGATGCTGACCTGCTGAACATACTCACTGTGCCGGTGATCTGGTCCTGCCTGTTGCCGGCCCTGTTCATGGACCTTGTGGCTTCCATCTACCAGATGATCTGTTTTCCCGTGTACTCCATCCCCAAGGTGAAGCGCAGTGATTATATTATTATTGATAGGCAATATTTGAGCTATCTGAACCTGATTGAAAAAATTAACTGCTGCTACTGTGGATATTTCACCGGCCTGATTGGATATGTTCAGGAAATAGCAGCCAGAACAGAGCAGTATTGGTGTCCCATAAAGCATGCCCATCGAACCAGGATGAGTCACAGCCGTTATAAAAATTTTTTAGATTACGGCGATGGTGAGGGTTTTCGGGAAAAGAACAGTGCAATCCGCAAGGGTTTTGATGACCTTGACACCGATCAATCGATTCAAAAATAGAGGAGGGAGCTATGTCCATCGGAGAATTTTGTACCAGGGAAGTGGTTGTTGCAGAGAGAGACACGGGAATCGTTGAGTTGGCACAGCTCATGCGCACGCACCATGTCGGTGATGTGGTCGTGGTTGAAAAACAGGGGGATCTCGTGGTTCCGGTCGGTATTATCACTGATCGTGATATCGTTGTGGAGCTCATTGCAGCACAGGTGGACCTTGATTCGGTGACCACCGGAGATGTGATGGGCCCGGAGTTGATAACAGCCAGGGAAAAAGAGGGCATCTGGGAGACACTGCAGCGCATGCGCACTAAAGGCATCCGCCGCCTGCCAGTGGTCAATGAAGACGGTGGTCTGGAAGGCATTTTGACCGTTGACGATCTTATCGATCTGCTTGCCGAAGAACTGGCTCTCCTGGCAAAGATAGCTGATCGTGGCCAGGCATTGGAGGAAGAAAGAAGGGAATAGCCGGACGCTGCATGACCGTTCTGTTGTTTTCCATAATGGGTACCATTGCGTTTCTTAACGATTCTCACCGGCCTGGTGAACTGAAGGAGACCTTGTAATGATAAAATTTACAGAGGCAGCGTCAATTTTTCTCAAAGGTTTTAGACGTAATAAAGTTTCCCTGACTGGGATGATTATAATCAGTGTCACCTTTCCTCTTCTTATTGTCTGTGCCTTTCTTGATGTTCTGGAAGTTGTTCGCAGCCCTCTTTTCGGTGCCTGGATTTATGGCGTTCTCACCCCTCTCTTTATCCTGGGACACGGTATTTTTTTCATAGGTTTCTTTTTTATCGGATCCGGGCCGGGTAAAGAATCACCATGCAGCTACAGGTATATTAAAGACCACTTCCCACATATTTCCGAGAGAACCAACTTCCGCAAACTTATCTTCCTGGCCTCATTTCTTGCCGTAGGCAACTTTATTGTTGTTACTTTGGTGGGGTACACAGGGCACCATTACAGTGAAACGCAGCGGTTTTGCGGTACACTCTGTCATAATGCCATGAGTCCTGAATCCGGGGCTCACGAGATTTCTCCGCACTCACGGGTGGCCTGTGTTGACTGCCATGTTGGATCAGGTATGAAAAACTTCGTCTCCTCGAAGATCGCCGGTATACGGCAGGTGGTATCGGTTACCACCGGATTATACAGCCGACCGATACGGATGGCTACCCACGGTTTACGGCCAGCCAAGGAAACGTGTGAAGAATGTCACCGGCCTGAACTGTTTCATGGTGACAAACTCAAGATAATAGACAGATATCAAGAGGACGAAAAGAACACTCATCTGCAGACCGTTCTTCTTATGAAACTAGGCTCCGGAGGGCAGGGTACCGGGGCCCGTGGTATTCACTGGCATGTGTCCAATAAAAATAAAATCATGTACACCTATGAGGATGAATTTCGCGAGCTTATCTCCGAGGTCCACCTGTTTAAAGCTGATGGCAGCGAGATCATATTTAAAAACCCTGAAGTTACAGCTGAAAATCACTCAGGATCCCCGGAACATGGGAGCAAGGAAATGGATTGTGTTGACTGTCATAATCGCCCGGCCCACATCTATCTCTCTCCCGAGGAGGCACTGGACCGAAGGATTTCCAATGGTATGATTTCCATAGAACTTCCCTTTATCAAAAAGAAAGGCATGGAACTGATCACAGCGGCCTACCCTTCAAAGGAGCAGGCTCTGCAGGAGATAGCAATCGCTCTGCCGGCCTGGTATACAAAACACTATCCTGAACTGGCCAGGGAAAAAGGTGATCATATAATCCAGGCGGCAGCATCCTTACAGGAGGCCTATCGTGAAAACATCTATCCGGATATGAAGATTGACTGGAACACCTACCCAAGCAACCTGGGACACCAGGATGATGGAGGTTGCTTCCGTTGCCATAACGATACACTTGAGGCAGCAGACGGATCAATCATTCCCCAGGACTGTGAAACCTGTCATATTTTGCTGGCCGAAGATGAGTCGGATCCGGAAATTATCAGTAGTTTGCGGGGAGAATGAAAATGTTTTCTGCGGAGACAAGGAGCATTT